>VGEN01000050.1 GCA_016869285.1 Alphaproteobacteria bacterium | reverse complement strand
GCAATCTCGCCCGCAGGCTCGAACCGCAGGCACGCGGGGGGGCAGCCAGCATCCGCGAAGGGCTCGACGAGATGCTGACCGTCAACCGCCTCGGCCTTCCTGCCCAGCTCAGGCGGTCGCTCGCCTGCACCAACTCAATCGAGAACATGATGGGCACGGTGCGCCGCGTCTGTCGCAACGTGAAGCGGTGGCGAAATACCGATATGGCGCTGCGCTGGACCGCCGCCGGCATGATGGAAGCCGCCAAGGGCTTCCGACGCCTCAAGGCGCACAAGCAGCTGCCGACGCTCAGAGCTGCCCTGGCTGCCCATCAGGCCAAGCAAACGATCCGAGACAGGCTTGAGGAACACCGGCAAGCAGCATAGCATCGTCAATCGGCAACGCCCGTCCCGCCAAGTTCAACAAAGGGCGGGACATCCCCGTGGCCGCAGAAACGCGGTTCACCGGGAAGGAGAATCCATGCCCTCCGCTATCGGTTCGTCGGGCGACGTCACGTCTCTGGGAATCATCGGCCTTAAGGCCGCACAGAAGTCCCAGGCAACACAGGCGCAAGTCGTCCTCCAGGCAGCTGAAAACGCCAAGCAGATTGCCTCCCAGGCAGCCCCCACGGGCGGTCGCGGGCAGGTCGTCGACACTTCGGCGTAACGGCGTCGGCTCTTTAAGAGCCGTCGCGCCCTCGCTTTCCTCGCGAAAGCGGGGGCGTTCCTTTTTCAGGGCCAGGCGACTTCCGGCGGCAGCGACATCAGGATCGCCTCGACATTGCCGCCGGTCTTGAGCCCGAACAACGTCCCCCGGTCGTAGAGCAGGTTGAATTCGACATAGCGTCCGCGCTTGAGCAATAGCGCGCGCCGCTGCTCCTCGGTCCATGAACGGTTCATGTGCCGGCGCACCAGCTCCGGAAAGACCTCGAGGAAGGCCGTGCCGAGGTCACGGGTGAAGGCGAAATCCTTCTCGGGATCGGCTTCGAGATTGTCGAAGAAGATGCCGCCGACACCGCGCGCCTCGCCTCGATGCGGCAGGAAGAAGTAGCGGTCGCACCACTCCTTGAAGCGCGGATAGTGCGCCGGGTCGTGGCGATCGCAGGCCGATCTGAGCGCGCCGTGGAAGCGCTCCGTGTCGGCAGGAACGGGAAAGGTCGGCGTCATGTCGGCGCCGCCGCCGAACCAGGCCTTGGTGGTGACGATGTGGCGCGTGTTCATGTGCGCCGCCGGCACCAGCGGCGAGCGCATATGCGCGACCAGTGACACTCCCGAGGCCCAGAAGCGCGGATCATCCGCAGCGCCCGGAATCGATTTGGCAAATTCCGGCTGGAACTCGCCATGCACGGTCGAGACGTTGACGCCGACCTTCTCGAAGACGCGTCCCTTCATGATCGACATGACGCCGCCGCCGCCGCCCGGCCGCTGCCAGCTCTTGCGCTCGAAACGACCGGCCGGGAGGTGTGCGAGCGGTCCCCGGTAATCGTCCTCGATCGCCTCGAAGGCGGCGCAGAGACGGTCGCGCAGTTCCTCGAACCAGTGTCGGGCACTTTCCTTCAGTTCCTCGCTCACGCCGCCTCCGGGAAGCTCTTGGTCTGGCGCAAGGCCTCGCCCAGAACCAGCGCCGCGGCAAGCGCAACGTTGAGCGAGCGGAGGCCCGGGCGTATCGGCACCCTCACCTCGGCATCGCAGACCGCACGGACCTGCGGTGGCACGCCCGAGGATTCCTGGCCGAGGAGGAGCGCATCGTCGGCGCGGAAGACGAAGTCGAGGTGCCGGGTCTCTGCCCGAGTGGTCAGAAGGACGAGGCGCCCCGGCGCGCGTCCGGCGAGATAGCGCGCCCAGGACGCATGACGGGTCAGGTCGGCTGCTGCGGCATAGTCCATGGCGGATCGGGCGAGCCTGCGGTCGTCAATCAGGAAGCCGGCCGGTTCGACGAGGTCGAGAGGGACCCCGAGACAGGCGCCCAGCCTGAGGAGCGCGCCGGCGTTCTGCGGGATGTCGGGCTGATAGAGGACAAGACGCATGCTGCGACAAAAACGCGGTGCCGCATGGCTTTGCAAGGCTTTCAAAATGCTTTATACGCGCCTCGGGTGAGCCGGGGGTAACGATCTTGCGTCATAGTGTCGCAAGCGCGGTTCCTGGCGCTCGGGGTAGGTTCAGCGCCCGGGTTCCAAAGCAAGATTTCGACCGCCTTTCGGGGGTGTGAATGGCAGAAGCAGCGACGGCGACGCGGGGTCACGCGGAAGGCGAGACCCGTCGCGATTTCATTTATTTGGCTGCTGCGGGCATGGGCGTCGTCGGCGCCGGCGCGGTCGCCTGGCCGTTCATCTCCTTCATGAACCCCTCGGCCGATGTGCTCGCGCTCTCGACCACCGAGGTCGACCTGAAGCCGGTTCAGGAAGGCATGTCGATCACGGTCACCTGGCGCGGCAAGCCGGTCTTCGTGCGCAAGCGCACCAAGGCGGAGATCGACACGGCGGCAGCGACCAAGCTCAGCGATCTTCCGGACCCGCAGGCCGACGCGGCGCGGGCGAAGAAGCCCGAATGGCTGATCCTGGTCGGCGTCTGCACCCATCTCGGCTGCGTGCCGCTGGGCCAGAAGACGGCCGATCCGAAGGGTGAATATGGCGGCTGGTTCTGCCCGTGCCATGGCTCGCACTACGACACCTCCGGCCGGATCCGGAAGGGGCCGGCGCCGAAGAATCTCGAAGTGCCGCCTTACGCCTTCCTCGACGACACGACCATCCGCATCGGCTAGGACCTGACCCCATGGCAGCGCCCGCCTTCAAGAACGGTCTCGTGCGCTGGATCGACCACCGCCTGCCGGTGTTCTCGTTCCTTCATCACGAGCTGCACGACTATCCCTCGCCGAAGAATCTCTCCTACTGGTGGAACTTCGGATCGCTGGCCGGGATCGTGCTGGTCATCATGATCGTGACCGGCGTCTTTCTCGCGATGCACTACACGCCGCACACGGCTTACGCTTTCGACTCCGTCGAACGCATCATGCGCGACGTCAACTATGGATGGCTGATCCGCTACATCCATATGAACGGCGCCTCTTTCTTCTTCATCATCGTCTACATCCACATCTTCCGCGGCATGTATTACGGCTCCTACAAGGCGCCGCGAGAGCTCTTGTGGATCCTCGGCGTCGTGATCCTGCTGCTGATGATGGCGACCGCCTTCATGGGCTACGTGCTGCCCTGGGGCCAGATGAGCTTCTGGGGCGCGACCGTCATCACCAACCTGTTCTCGGCGATCCCGCTGGTTGGCGATGCAATCGTCACCTGGCTCTGGGGCGGATTTTCGGTCGACAACCCGACGCTCAACCGCTTCTACTCGCTGCACTACCTGCTGCCCTTCCTGATCGTCGCGGTGGTCATGCTGCACATGGTCGCGCTACACCGCTTCGGCTCGGGCAATCCGCTCGGCATCGATGTCAAAGGCCCGCAGGACTCGATCCCCTTCCACCCGTACTACACGGCGAAGGACGCGTTCGGCGCCGGCGTGTTCTTCATCGCCTTTGCCGGCGTCGTGTTCTTCTCGCCGAACCTGTTCGGCGAGCCGGACAACTACATCCCGGCGAACCCGCTGGTGACGCCGCCGCACATCGTGCCCGAGTGGTACTTCCTGCCTTACTACGCGATCCTCCGCGCCATCCCGGACAAGCTGCTCGGCGTGATCGCGATGTTCGGCTCGATCTTCGTGCTGTTCCTTCTGCCGTGGCTCGACACCGCGCGGGTGCGCAGCGCCAAGTTCCGCCCGACCTATCGCAAGTTCTTCTGGGTCCTGGTCGTCGACTGCATCGTTCTCGGCTATGTCGGCGCCAACCCGCCGGAAGGCTGGTTCATCCTCGTCGGCCGGATCGCCACAGCCTACTACTTCTTCCACTTCCTGATCCTGCTGCCGGTGCTGGGGCTGATCGAGCGGCCGCTGCCGCTGCCGCAGTCGATCTCCGCCCCCGTGCTCAAGCCTGCGGAGGGGAAAGCCTGATGCGCCGCCTGATCTCCGCCGTCGCGCTCCTTCTCGCCTTCGGCGCTGCCGCCGAGGCGGCGGAAGGAGCCAAGCCGCCTGCGCAGCACTGGAGCTTCTCCGGCATCTTCGGGACCTTCGACCGGGCCTCGCTGCAGCGCGGCTTCCAGGTCTACAAGGAGAGCTGCGCTGCGTGCCACGCGGTCAACATGCTCTTCTATCGAGACCTCAAGGGCATCGGCTATCAGGAGGACGACATCAAGGCGATCGCCGCCCAGGCCAAGGTCATGGACGGCCCGAACGATGCCGGCGAGATGTTCGAACGCGCCGGGCGCCCCTCCGACAAGTTCGTCCGTCCCTTCGCGAATGAGAACGCGGCGCGAGCCGGCAATAACGGCGCCCTCCCGGTCGACCTCTCGATGGTGACCAAGGCCCGCGTCGGCGGCCCGGATTACGTTTACGGCGTGCTGACCGGCTACGTGCAGACGCCGGCCGGCGTCACGCTGATGGAAGGGATGAACTACAACGCCTACTTCCCCGGCCATCAGATCGCCATGCCGCCGCCGCTGCAGGCAGACGGCGTCCCCTATCAGGACGGCACCAAGGCGACGGTCGAGCAGCAGGCGAAGGACGTGGTGACCTTCCTCGCCTGGGCCTCCGAGCCGACCTTGGAGGCGCGCAAGCAGATGGGCATCAAGGTCCTTCTGTTTCTCATCGTCATGACCGGCATCCTCTACGCCGCCAAGCGCAAGGTCTGGGCCTCGGTTCACTGATCCGGCCCGCCAGTCGAAGTTCGAGCGAGGGCCGCGGCGAAGCGGCCCTCGTTGCTTTCGGGGAGCGAGGGAAGCCATGACCCTGGTCGGCATCATCGGCGGCAGCGGCGTCTACGACATCCCGGGCCTGACGGAGGTTTCGTGGAAGAAGGTCGAGACGCCGTGGGGCGAGCCCTCCGACGATCTCATGTTCGGCACGCTCGACGGCCAGCGGCTGGTGTTCCTGCCGCGCCATGGACGCGGTCACAAGCGCAGCCCTTCCGACATCAACTACCGCGCCAATATCGACGCGCTGAAGCGGGTCGGCGTCACCGACATCATCTCGGTCTCGGCCGTGGGCTCGCTCAAGGAGGAGCTGCCGCCCGGCACCTTCGTCGTCGTCGATCAGCTTATCGACCGCACCTTCGCGCGCACGAAGAGCTTCTTCTCCGCCGGCTGCGTCGCCCATGTCGGCCTGGGCCATCCGGTGTGCACCCGACTCGGCGACCATCTGATGGCCGCCGGCAAGTCGCTGGGCCTCAGGATCGTGCGCGGCGGCACCTACATGGTCATGGAAGGCCCGCAATTCTCGACCCAGGCGGAGTCGCATCTCTACCGGAGCTGGGGCTGCAGCGTCATCGGCATGACCAACATGCCGGAGGCCAAGCTCGCCCGCGAGGCCGAGATCTGCTACGCGACCGTCGCCATGGTCACCGACTACGATTGCTGGCACCCCGACCACGACCACGTCACGGTCGAGGCGGTGATCAAGGTGGTGGTCGCCAATGCCGACAATGCGCGCGGCCTCGTGCGGGCAGCCGCGCCGCGCATGAAGGACCATAAGGGGCCATGCAAGCATGGCTGCCAGACGGCGCTCGAGCACGCGATCATGACCCATCCCGACAAGCGCGATCCGGCTCTGGTGGCCAAGCTCGACGCCGTTGCCGGGCGCGTGCTCAAGCGATGAGCCTCTTCGGCGTCGACCACGTCCAGGTCGTGGTCCGCGACCTGGAGATGGCGAAGCGCACCTGGGCGCGTCTCGGCTTCACCGCGACGCCGCGCGGGCACCATCTGAACCGCGGCAGCGGCAATTACTGCGTGATGCTGCGCGAGGGCTATATCGAGCTGATCGGCATCGCCGATCCGAGGCTGCCGACCTCGAATCTCGACGCGCATCTCTCCCACGGCCCCGGCCCGATCGGGCTTGCTTTCGGTGCGTCCTCGGCTGCGGCGGCTTTCACGCATCTCGAAAGGGCAGGACTCTCGCCGGCAGCGCCGAACCGGCTCGAGCGTGTCGTCGAGCAGGCGGGCGGCGACACGCGGCTCGCCTTCGACCTCGTCAACCTGCCGGAGGGCACCGTTCCGGGCTTCCGCAGCTTCGTCTGCTGTCATCTCTCCGAGAAGGACGTGCGCGCGCCGGCGTGGCTGGAGCATCCCAACACCGCTATCGCCACCTCGGGCTTCGTCGTCGCCGCGGCCGACCCGGCGCCTGTTCTCGATGCTTTCCGCCGGATCTTCGGCGCCGAGAAGGTCAGGGGCCGGGTTGTCGAAACCGGGCGCGAGCGCATCGAGGTGGTTTCGCCGGCGGAGCTGGAAATCGTCTATCCCGGAGCCAGCGCCAGGCCTGGACGGCCGCTTCCCTGCCTCGTCGGGATCTCGGTCCGGGTCGAAGACCTCAGGCGCTGCAAGGCTATTCTCGAATCGACCGGGGTCGACCCGAAGCCGGGACCGGGCGGCTCGCTGCTGGTCCCGGCCGACGAGGCTACTGCCGCGGTCCTCGCCCTTCATTCCTGATCCCGCCGCTGCTATATCTCCCGCTCAAGCCCCCGAGTGGAGCCCATGGTCCGACGCAGGCGCATCTACGAGGGCAAGGCCAAGATCCTCTACGAAGGGCCTGAGCCCGGCACCCTCATCCAGTACTTCAAGGACGACGCCAGCGCCTTCAACAACCAGAAGCGCGGCGTGATCGAAGGCAAGGGGGTGCTGAACAACCGCATCTCCGAGTACCTGATGACCCGGCTGGCCGAGATCGGCGTGCCCACGCATTTCGTGCGTCGGCTCAACATGCGCGAGCAGCTCGTGCGCGAGGTCGAGATCATCCCGATCGAGGTCGTGATCCGCAACCACGCCGCCGGCTCGATCACCAAGCGCTTCAAGCTCGAGGAAGGCACGCCGCTGCCGCGCTCGATCGTCGAGTACTATTACAAGTCCGACGAGCTCGGCGACCCGATGGTCTCGGAGGAGCACATCACCGCCTTCGGCTGGGCCACGACCCAGGACCTCGACGACATGCTGTCGCTCGGGCTCCGCGTGAACGACTTCCTGATCGGCCTGCTGCTCGGCGTCGGCCTCAAGCTCGTCGACTTCAAGCTCGAGTTCGGCCGGCTCTACACCGAGAACGACGAGATGCGGATCGTCATCGCCGACGAGATCAGCCCCGACAATTGCCGGCTCTGGGATGCGCGCACCAACGAGCGTCTCGACAAGGATCGCTTCCGCGAGGATCTCGGCAACGTCAAGGAAGCCTATCAGGAGGTCGCGCGCCGCCTCGGCGTGCTGACCTGACGCCGGTTGCCGGTTGTCAGTTGCCGGGCCTGACAACAGTCAACCGACAGCAGCCAACCGACCACGAAGGAGCACCATGAAGGCGACCGTCCATGTCACCCTCAAGCCCGGCGTCCTCGATCCGCAGGGCCAGGCCATCGGCCATGCGCTCTCTGGCCTAGGATTCGCCGGCGTCAATTCCGTGCGCATGGGCAAGTTCCTCGAGCTCGACCTCGCCGAGACCGACAAGGCCAAGGCCGAGGCGGCGGTGAAGGCGATGTGCGAGAAGCTGCTCGCCAACACGGTCATCGAATCCTACCGGGTGGAGATCCGGTGATGAAGGCAGCCGTCGTCAGCTTCCCCGGCTCGAACCGCGAGCGCGACATCATGATGGCCCTGGAGCGCGCTTCCGGCGTCAAGCCGAGCCTCCTCTGGCACGGCGACGCCGAGATCCCGGACACGGATCTGATCGTAGTGCCCGGCGGCTTCTCCTATGGCGACTATCTCCGCTGCGGCGCCATGGCGGCGCATTCGCCGGTGATGAAGGCGCTGAAGGAGAAGGCGGCGAGAGGGACGCCCGTCCTCGGCGTCTGCAACGGCTTCCAGATCCTGGTCGAGGCTGGCCTGCTGCCCGGCGCGCTCATGCGCAACGCCTCGCTCAAATTCGTCTGCCGCCAGGTCCATCTCCGCGTCGAGGACAGCCAGTCGCTGTTCACCAACGCCTATGAGAAGGGCCAGGTGATCCGCGTGCCGGTGGCGCATGCCGAGGGCAACTACACCGCCGACGAAGACACGCTGAAGAAGCTGGAGGATCGCGGGCTCGTGGCCTTCCGCTACGTGGCGCCGGACGGCAGCCTGTCGCCGGAAGCGAATCCGAACGGCTCGATCCGCGCCATCGCCGGCATCTTCAACGACTCGAAGACGGTGCTTGGCTTGATGCCGCATCCGGAAGACGCCACCGACCCCCATGCCGGCGGTATGGACGGCTTCGGCATGTTCAAGAGCCTGGTCAACGCGCTCCACTGATGATCCGCAACACCAAGATCACAGCCGAGGTCGTCAAGGAGCACGGCCTTACCGAGGATGAGTATGCGCTCCTCCTCAAGATCATGGACCGCGAGCCGACGCTGGCCGAGCTCGGGATCTTCTCGGTCATGTGGAGCGAGCACTGCTCCTACAAATCCTCGCGCGTCTGGCTCAAGACCTTCCCGACCTCGGGGCCGAAGGTCCTGCAGGGTCCGGGCGAGAATGCCGGCGCCGTCGATATCGGCGACGGGCTCGCCGCGGTCTTCAAGATTGAGAGCCACAACCATCCGAGCTTCATCGAGCCCTATCAGGGGGCGGCGACCGGCGTTGGTGGCATCCTCCGCGACGTCTTCACCATGGGCGCCAGGCCCATCGCCAATTTGAACGCGCTCCGCTTCGGCGATCCGAAGCATCCGAAGACCAAGCATCTGGTTTCCGGCGTCGTCGCCGGCATCGGCGGCTACGGCAACTGCGTCGGCGTGCCGACGGTCGCGGGCGAGACCAATTTCCATCCCTCCTACAATGGCAACATCCTGGTCAACGCGATGACGGTGGGCCTCGCCAGGGCCGATCGCATCTTCAAGGCCGCCGCGCGCGGGCCGGGCAACCGCGTCCTTTATGTCGGCGCCAAGACCGGGCGCGACGGCATCCATGGCGCGACCATGGCCTCGGCAGAGTTCACCGAGGAATCGGAGGCCAAGCGCCCGACCGTGCAGGTCGGCGATCCCTTCACCGAGAAGCTGCTGCTGGAAGCCTGCCTCGAGCTGATGGCCGAGGACGCGATCGTCGCGATCCAGGACATGGGCGCCGCCGGCCTCACCTCCTCATCGGTCGAGATGGCGGCGCGCGGCGGGCTCGGCATCGACCTCGACCTCGACCGCGTGCCGGTGCGCGAGACCGGCATGACCGCCTACGAGATCATGCTGTCGGAAAGCCAGGAGCGCATGCTCCTGATCGTCAAGCCGGGCGCGGAGAAGGTCGCCGAGCGCATCTTCGCCAAGTGGGAGCTCGACTGCGCCGATATCGGCGAGGTCACGACCACCGGGCATCTCGTCGTGTCGAAGAACGGCAAGGTCGAGATCGACATCCCGGTGGCGCCGCTGGTCGACCAGTCGCCGCTCTATCGCCGCCCGCATGTGCCCTCGCCGAAACGGCCCGAGATCAAGGCCGCCAACACCAAGGTCGTCGATCCTATCGAAGCGCTGAAGAAGCTGATGGGCTGTCCCGACCTCGCGTCCAAGCGATGGATCTGGGACCAGTACGATCACCTCGTCGGCAACGACACGATCCAGACGCCGGGCGGCGACGCGGCCGTCGTCCGCGTGCGCGACACGCGGAAGGCGCTGGCGATGGTGGTCGACTGCACGCCGCGCTATTGCCTCGCCGACCCGAAGACCGGCGGTGCCCAGGCGGTGGTCGAGACCTGGCGCAACCTGACTGCGGTCGGCGCCGAGCCGATCGCGATCACCGACAACCTCAACTTCGGCAATCCCGAGCGGCCCGAGATCATGGGCCAGATCGTCGGCTGCATCGAAGGCATGGGTGAAGCCTGCCGCGCCCTCGACTACCCGGTGATATCCGGCAATGTCTCGCTCTACAACGAGACCAACGGCCAGGCGATCCTGCCGACCCCGGTGGTCGGCGGCGTCGGGCTGCTGGATGAATACACCCAGACGGTCGGCATCGGCCTCAGGGAGCCGGGCCGCGCGCTGGTGCTGATCGGCGAGACCAAGGGCTGGCTCGGTGCCTCCCTCTACCTTCGCGAGATCGCGGGGTGGGAGGAGGGGGCGCCGCCGCCGATCGACCTGAAGCGCGAGCGGAAGACCGGCGACCTGGTCCGCTCCCTCATCCGCACGGGCAAGGTCGCCGCCTGCCACGATCTCTCCGACGGCGGCCTGCTGGTCGCCATTGCCGAGATGGCGCTGGCGGGCGGCACCGGGGCGATGCTCGCGGCGCCACCCAAGGGCATCCCGGCCCATGCCTGGTGGTTCGGCGAGGACCAGGCCCGCTACGTGGTCGGGACGTCCAATGCGGAGGCGGTCCTCGCCGCCGCCAAGGCCGCCGGCGTGCCGGCTCGGATCGTCGGCGAAACCGCCGCCGGTTCGTTGACGCTGGCAGGGGGCGGTGCCATATCCTTGGGCGAGCTGCGTGCCATCCATGAAGGATGGCTGCCGAAATACATGAGCTAGGACGACGGTCTATGGCGATGGACGCGGGCATGATCGAGCGGCTGATCCGGGAAGCGCTCCCGGACGCGACCGTCACGATCGAGGATCTCCGGGGCGACGGCGACCACTACGCCGCTCACGTCACCTCGGCCCAGTTCGTCGGCAAGACCCGTGTCCAGCAGCACCAGATGGTTTACCAGGCCCTGAAAGGCCGCATGGGAGGCGAGCTGCATGCGCTCGCGCTCCAGACCTCGATCCCGGCTTAAGGAAACCCCGCCATGAGCGATCCCGTCGTCTTCGACCGCATCCGCCAGGACATCAAGGACAACGACGTCGTCCTCTACATGAAGGGCACGCCGGTCTTCCCGCAATGCGGCTTCTCCGCCGCGGTCGTCCAGGTGCTGAGCCAGGTCGGCGTCAAGTTCAAGGGCGTCAACGTGCTGACCGATCCGGAGATCCGCGAAGGCATCAAGGCCTTCGCCAGCTGGCCGACGATTCCGCAGCTCTACGTCAAGGGCGAGTTCGTCGGCGGCTGCGACATCGTGCGCGAGATGTACGAAACCGGCGAGCTCCAGGGCCTGCTGAAGGACAAGGGCGTCGCCGTCACCGCGCAGTAACGGCTCTCGTCAGACGCGAAGGGCGCGGAGGAAAGCTCCGCGCCCTTTCTCTTGCCGGCACCCTCAGCCGATATGCTTGCGGAAGAGATCCAGCGTGCGTTCGCGCGCGATCCTGGCCGAGACCGGCTCCCAGCTCGCGCGCTCATTGCAGTTGAAGCCGTGATCGGCCGGGTAGATGTAGATCGCGACGTCCGGACGCGCCTTGCGGATGATCTCGACATCGGTCAGCGGGATGCCTTTGTCGAATTCGCCGAAATGCAGGATGGTCGGGCAGGTCGGCCTCTCGTCCTTGTGCGGGACGATGGCGCCGCCGTAGTAGCCGGATGAAGCTTGCACGCCAAGACGCGTCGCCGAGACGAAGGCGAGCGAGCCGCCCCAGCAGTAGCCGACGACGCCGACCCTGCCGGCGGAGCCCGCGGTGCCGGCTGCGGCCTTCAAGTCCTTGAGCACGTCGTCGAGCCCCAGCTTCTGGCGTATGTCGCGGCCGGCAGGGATGTCGGCAGGCCCGTAGCCCAGCTCGATGCCGGGCCTCACGCGGTCGAACAGCGCCGGCGCCACGCAGAGATAGCCGTCGGCGGCGAAGCCGTCGGCAACCTTCCGCATGTGCTGGTTGACGCCGAAGATTTCCTGGATGACGACGAGGCCGCCGCGGGGCTTGCCGGCGGGCTGCGCGACATAGGCATCGAACTTGTGCCCGTCCGATGCCGTGAGCTTGATCGTCTCCGCCACGTTGCTCTCTCCCAGGGTCTTAAGGGGGCGGACTATAGCCCAGCGCCTCTGGGTGATGTAGGCGCCGGCGATCACGGTCGAGAACCGGCTATGGGCGGCGGACGCTCACACGTTGAAGCGGAAGAGCAGGACGTCGCCGTCCTTGACGAGGTACTCGGCGCCCTCGACCCGCATCTTGCCCGCATCCTTGGCGCCCTGCTCGCCGCCGCAGGCGACGAAGTCGTCATAGGCAATGGTCTCGGCGCGGATGAAGCCGCGCTCGAAATCGGTGTGGATGACGCCTGCCGCCTCGGGCGCCTTGGCGCCGTTGCGAAGGGTCCAGGCATGCGCCTCCTTCGGTCCTACGGTGAAGAAGGTGTTGAGGTCGAGCAGCTTGTGGCCGGCGCGGATGACCCGCGCCAGGCCCGTCTCCTCGAGGCCGAGATCGTCGAGGAAGACCTTGCGCTCGGCTGGATCGGCGAGCTGAGCCACCTCGGCCTCGATCGCGGCCGAGATCACCACGGAGGCGGCACCCTGCTCCTTCGCCATCGCCTCGACCTTGGCTGAGACCGTATTGCCGGTTGCGGCCGAGACTTCCTCGACATTGGCGACGTAGAGCACCGGCTTCGAGGTCAGGAGCTGCAGGCTCTTGAGCGCGCGCCGGTCTTCGTCGGATTCGGCGACGGTGCGCGCCGGCCTTCCGGCGCGGAGCGCCTCCAGCACGCGCTCTGCCATGACAAGGCGCTCCTTCGCATCCTTCTCGCCGGCACGCGCCTTCTTCTGGTCGGCACTCACCCGGCGTTCCAGGCTGTCGAGATCGGCCAGCATCAGCTCGGTCTCGACCGTCTCGGCATCGCGGATCGGATTGATCGAGCCCTCGACATGGGTGATATCCGAAGACTCGAAACAGCGAAGCACATGGACGATGGCATCGACCTCGCGGATGTTGCCGAGGAACTGGTTGCCCAGCCCCTCGCCCTTGGAGGCGCCGCGGACGAGCCCGGCGATGTCGACGAATTCGAGCGAGGTCGGCACGATCTTCTGCGACTTGCCGAGCTTCGCCAGCGTGTCGAGGCGCGGATCGGGCACCGGCACACGGCCGACATTCGGCTCGATCGTGCAGAACGGATAGTTCGCGGCCGCCGCCGCCGCGGTCTCCGTGAGCGCGTTGAAGAGCGTCGACTTGCCGACATTCGGCAGGCCGACGATGCCGCAATTGAAGCCCATTTCAGGTCTCGGGATCGGTCTCGGTGGGAGGGGGCTTCCTCGGCGGCTTCGGCCGCGGCGGGAAGAGCGCCAGCGCGCAGCGGTTCATGTACTCACCGTCGCGCCCCTCGACAAGGAGCGGCGCCTCGGCTGCGACAACATCGAGCAGCTTCTCCAGCCACTCGCGATCCGCCTTGGCGAAGTCGTTGAGCACCCAGGGTTGGACCAGATCCTTGTGCCCCGGATGGCCGACGCCGAGCCGGACCCGCCAGAAATCCGGCTCCATGCAGGCGGCGATGGAGCGGATGCCGTTGTGGCCGCCGGAACCGCCACCCTTCTTCACGCGCACGCGACCGGGCGTGAGGTCGATCTCGTCATAGAAGACGACGACCTGCTCGGCCGGGATCTTGAAGAAGCGCTGAGCCTCGCCGACGGATTCGCCGGAAAGGTTCATGTAGGTGAGCGGCTTCAGCAGCAGCACCTTCTCGCCGGCGAGCGATCCGTCGGAAGCAAGACCGCGAAAACGCGCCCGCCACGGCTGGAAGCCGTGGCGGGCATGGATGCGGTCGACCGCCATGAAGCCGATGTTGTGGCGGTTGCCGGCGTCTCCCGGCCGGGGATTGCCCAGACCGGCGAAGAGCCACATGACAGCCGGACTTTACTTCTTCTGCGCGGGCTTCTTCTCGTCCCCGGCAGCCGGCGCGGCGCCAGCCGCACCTGCGGCCGGAGCGGCGGCAGCGCCTTCGGCGCCCGGCGCAGCGGCAGCCTCGCCCTCGGCGGTGGCGGCAGCGGCGACCGGCGCCTCTTCGACGTAGACCGTCGGCGCGGCGACCGAAGCGATGGTGAAGTCGCGCGCGATCGTCGGCTTCACGCCTTCCGGCAGCTTCACATGGCTGATGTGGATCGAGTCGCCGATGTCGAGACCGGTGAGGTCGGCCGTAAACGCATCGGGGATCGAATCCGCGAGGCAGTAGACCTCGACCGCATGGCGAACGACGTTGAGCACGCCGCCGCGCTTCAGGCCCGGCGAAGCCGCTTCGTTCTCGAAGTGGATCGGCACCGCCACGGTGATGCGGGTCTTCGGGCCGACGCGCAGGAAGTCGCAGTGGATCGCACGGTCGCTGACCGGGTCCAGCTGCACCTCGCGCGGCAGCACCTTGAAGCTCTCGCCGTCCACGGTCACCGTCGCCAGCTTGGCGAAGAAGCTCTCCTTGCCGGCGACGCGCTCGAGGGCGCGCTGCTCGACGCTGATCAGGATCGGGGGCTTCTTGTCGCCATAGATGACGCCGGGAACCCGCTCGCTGCGACGGGTTGCCCGGGCGGCCCCCTTTCCGGCCCGGTCTCGCCGCTCGGCGGCGAGGGTCACGATCTCAGCCATGTCACGTCTGCTCCTTGATCTGAACTCAACGGGCCGGGATTGGCCCTGGCATCCGGTCCGGCCTCCAGGGGTGCCGGCACCGGAATCTCGGTAACTCTAGTCGAAAAGGCTCGAAACGGAACGTTCCTCGCTGATCCGCCGCATCGCCTCGGCGACGAGGTGCGCGATCGGCAGCTGGCGGATGTTGCGCGAATTCCTGACCGCCTCGGTCGCGGCGATGGAATCGGTGATCACCATCTCCTCGAGCGGCGACTTGGCGATGCGGTCGACCGCCTGGCCGGACAGCACGCCATGGGTGCAATAGGCGGATACGCCGACGGCGCCGCTGGCCATCAGCGCCTCGGCGGCGTTGCAGAGCGTACCGCCGGAATCGACGATGTCGTCGACCAGGATGCAGCGCTGGCCCTTGACGTCGCCGATCACGTTCATGACCTCGGATACGCCGGCGCGCTCGCGGCGCTTGTCGATGATCGCCAGGTCGCATTCCAGCCGCTTGGCGACAGCGCGGGCGCGGGCGACCCCGCCGACATCGGGCGAGACCACCGTCAGCTCGGCGCCGTCATGGCGCTGCTGGATATCCTTCACGAAGTCGGGGGCCGAGAACAGGTTGTCGAGCGGGATGTCGAAGAAGCCCTGGATCTGAGCGGCGTGCAGATCCATGGTCAGCACGCGGTCGGCGCCGGCGGTGGTGATCAGGTTGGCGACGAGCTTGGCCGAGATCGGCGTGCGCGAGCCCGACTTTCGATCCTGTCGCGCGTATCCGTAGTAGGGCAGCACCGCGGTGATTCGGCGGGCGGACGAGCGCCGGAGCGCGTCGATCGCGACCAGCAGCTCCATCAGGTGGTCGTTGGCCGGGAAGGACGTCGACTGCACGATGAAGATGTCCTCGCCACGGATGTTCTCGTGGATCTCGACGAAGACTTCCTGGTCATTGAACCGCTTCACCGAGGCCTTGACCAGGGGCAGGTTCAGATACGCGCAGATCGCCTCGGCCAGCGGCCGATTGCTATTGCCCGTCATGACCTTCATGCGATGAGACCCCTATGGCCCGGGGGCGCGAAACCCGGTCCCGGAGGCGACCCGTCCGCCGCCGGCGCGCGGTTTCTAGCAGGGGCAAAATGCGATGTAAACGCTGGAAGATACGGCGCTGACTAGCGGAGCCGGGCGCCGCAACGAGCCGCGGCGGCGGCCAGGATCCGGTCGCGAGTGGCCAGCGGAAGACCCTTGCGGATTGCGAGTTCCAGATAGGCGACGTCGTAGAGGCTGAGCGCCTGCGTTTCGGCGAGGTCGAGGGTTTGGCGCCAAGCGTGGTCGGGGGTCTCAGGATCGATCGCCACCGGCAGGAGAGTGAGATCTCGAAGAATGGCCGTCCTGCTCTCGACCGAAATCCGCTTACGACGTTGAGCGGCAAGCAGGGCCTGGGCGATCTCAAGCGGCCAATGCGCGGGTACGATGGCCGCTCCGGTCGCGACGTCGCGGAGAAGATCGGTATCCGCTATCCCCCGCTCATCAGGCAAGAAGCCGGCCATCACGGCCGAGGCGTCCAGGACGAGGGCGGCCATCAGAGATAGCGTCTGCCTTCGTCTCGGTACTGCTTCCACTCATCCCAGTCGAACGGTCCGAGATTCAGCTCTTTTCCCAGCTGCCGGAGGCGTTCGGCAGCCTCCATCGCGGCCGCAACATCGTGAGTGGGCCCCGACGGCACCAACCGTGCGACCGGCTTACCGCGCTGGGTGATGGTGATCTCTTCGCCTTTCTTCACGCGTTCCAGCAGGCGAGAGAAATGGGTCTTGGCTTCAAAGGCGCCGACGGTCCGGGCCATAAGAGCTCTCCAACTAGTCTATAGTCTAGTTTATTGCCTGGGTTCGAACAGCGCAAGCACCCCGGTATAGCCGTAGAGGCGGCTGGAGGAGATCTCGCCATTGCCGAAGAAGCCGGTCAGAGGAAATGCGCCTAGCGTGCCGGCGATCATCTCGGCCTCGGTCGACTCCCCTTCGAACAGGTGCGGGCCGCGGGCGACGCAGGAGTAGTAGAGGCCGGCGGCGGGTGCCGCGTTCCGCCGCGCCTTGAGGCGCTTCAGCATGCGGTCGAGGTCTTCGCCGGCGCTCTTCGGATCGCGCCGGCAGAACATGACGCGGTCGCCGGCGCTGACGTGATCGCCGATGCCGATCCAGCCCTTCTCGGGATCGACGCCGAGCAGGTTGCGCACGAGATAATCGCCGGTATCCGAGCCTGGCACCGACAGCGCAACGTGGAGAGCCTGGGATGTGCGCTGGCCCGAGGCTTCGAGGTCGGCCTTCAGCAGCTCCAGCGCCGGACGTCCCTCGATTTCCTTGATCACGTTCCCCTCGGCCTCGCTCACCGCGCGCGACGGCCCGATCGGCGAGCAGCCCTGGCTGAGGCCGCAAGCGACTGCGACATCGCTGGCGAAGAGCACGCCCGAGATCCCGCCTTCGGCCGCGCCGGCGCCGGCTCCTGCGACCTGGGCATGGCGGCTTCGCGAGGAGGTGAGGCCGCCGACGAGATAGCAGGGAAGCTCCTCGGCGAGCTGCGTCACCAGCTCTGGCGTCTTCGGATTGCGCGGGTCGGCGTGAACGATGCCGAAACCCGGCTTCTTCTCGGCAATCCAGGCGCCATGCGAGTGGCGGAACGTTTCCATGCCGCGCTCAAGACCTGAAAAGACGCGAAACGATCCCCCCGGCAGCGCGCCGACCATGACCGAGAGCGCCGGCCGGTCGAAATAGCCGGCCGCGGTCGCGCTGACGCCGAGCCCGACCGTTCCGACCCATTCGGCGACGCCGGTCGCCTCGCGCAGCTTTCCGACCAGCGAGGGCAGTTCGGCAGCGAAGCTGTCGGTTGCGTAGACGAAGCCGAGATTGGCGCCCTGAGGCAGCGGTGCGAGTCCGGCAAGGGTGAGAGACATCGCCTCGTCAGCATCCTCGTCGGCGGCGTGCGAGGAGATGAATTCGCTCATCCCGGCGGCGTCTCCAGCAACCGCCTCACCAACGGTGCGAGGCGACCAACGATGATCTTCACGCCTTCGGCGTTGGGATGGATACCGTCGGGCTGATTCAGCTTGGGATCGAGCGCAACGCCGTCGAGCAGGAAAGGATAGAGCGGCACGCGGTGCTTCTCGGCGAGCCTCGGAAAGATGCCGGCGAAGCTCTCGCGGTACTCCTTGCCCAGGTTCAATGGCGCCATCATGCCGAAGATCATCACCTTCACGCCCTTTGCCTTGAGCTTGGCGATGATCGCGTCGAGGTTCTCGTACGCCTTCTCCGGGCTTAAGCCTCGCAGCGCATCGTTGGCGCCAAGCGCGACCAGCGCATAGTCGGGCTTATCGGACAGCGCCCAGTCGAGGCGCGCGAGGCCGCCGGCCGTGGTGTCGCCGGAAACACCGCCATTGAGGATGACGACGTCCAGACCCTGGCCTTTCAGCACGGCTTCGAGCTGCGAGGGCAGCGACTCGGGCAGCGGCAAGCCGTATCCGGCGGTCAAGCTGTCGCCCAGCATCAGCACACGGACCGAGGCAGCCGTCGCCTCTGGAGGAACGAGCGCCTGTCCGACGAGCAGGCACAAGCCCGCGAGGGCGACTCTCAATCCGTTGACAATCCTCGGCAAGAGACCACCTTTCATTCCGGCAGCGGCCGTCGGCCGAGCCCATTTGAGCGCACATAAGCCCCGGAACTGCCCGATGACCGATGCTTCCGCCGACGGTGCTCTGCTCGAACTGGCGGGTGTGCAAGTCAGCCTGCCCAGCACCGTCGGGCCCGTCAACATCCTGCGAGGCATCGATCTTTCGATCCGGCGCGGCGAAGCCATCGCCGTGGTCGGCCCCTCCGGCGCCGGCAAGTCGACGCTGATGATGGTGGTGGCCGGACTCGAGCGCATCAGCGCGGGCCGGATCTCGCTCGCGGGTCATGAGCTTTCCAGCCTCGATGAGGATGGGCTCGCGCTGCTCAGGCGCAAGCATGTCGGCATCGTCTTCCAAAGCTTTCGCCTCGTGCCGACGATGACCGCGCTGGAGAATGTCGCCGTGCCGCTCGAGCTTGCCGGCCGCGACGATGCTTTCGATGCCGCGAGCGAAGCGCTCAACTCCGTCGGTCTGGGCCATCGGCTGGAGCACTATCCCGACCAGCTTTCCGGCGGCGAGCAGCAGCGCGTCGCGATCGCGCGCGCCGTCGTCGCCAAACCCTCCCTGATCCTCGCCGACGAACCGACGGGCAATCTTGACGGCGACACCGGCCATCAGATCATCGAACTCCTCTTCGAGCGCCGCCGCGCCACCGGCTCGACCCTGATGTTGATCACGCATGATCCCGAGCTTGCCGGCCGCGCCGACCGCATCGTCCGGCTCGCCGACGGCAAGGTCGTCGGCGAGAGCGTCGGCGCGCTCGCCTGATGATCGCGCTCGCGCTTCGCCTCGCGCGCCGTGAGCTTCGCGGCGGCCTCAAGGGTTTCCGCCTCTTCCTCGCTTGCCTGGCGCTGGGCGTCGGCGCCATCGCCGCCGTCGGCTCGGTGACCGCCTCGCTGATGGCGGGGCTTGCCGCCGATGCGCGCGCGATCCTCGGCGGCGATGTCGAGGTGGCGCTGGTCCAACGCGATGCGACGGACGAAGAGCGCGGCTTCCTCGCGCGCTTCGGAAAGCTCTCTCACGTCGCCGAGCTGCGCGCGATGGCGGTGAAGCAGGGCAGCGAGGACCGCACGCTCGTCGAGCTCAAGGCGGTCGATGCGGCCTATCCGCTGGTCGGCACGATCGGCTTCGAGCCGGAGCAGCCGCTCGCTCGTGCGATCGCAGGGCGCGGCGCGGCGGTCGAGCCGGCGCTCGCCTCCAGGCTCGGCCTGGCAGTCGGCGATGTGCTTTCAGTCGGCGACGTCAAGCTCGAGATCCGTGCGATCCTCGCGCGCGAGCCCGACAAGGCGACCGGAGCCTTCACCTTCGGGCCGCGCGTGCTCGTCTCCTTCGACACGTTGCGGGCGACCGGGCTGCTTCTGCCCGGAAGCCTGGTCCGCCACCAGTATCGCCTGATGATGGCGCCGGGTCACACGATCCCGGATCTGCGTGCTGCAGCGAGCGCCGAGCAGCCGCAGGCGGGCTGGCGCATCCGCGCCTTCGACGAGGCGGCGCCTGGCCTGCGTCGCTTCCTCGAACGCATCGGCCAGTACCTGACGCTGGTAGGCCTGACCGCGCTGCTCGTCGGCGGCGTCGGCGTCGGCAACGCGGTCAGGAGCTATCTCGACGGCAAGCTCACGGCGATCGCCACATTGAAGGCGCTCGGTGCGCCGGCGCGGCTCGCCTTCGCAACATACCTGATCCTCGTCCTGGTGATGGCCGCCGGCGGCATTCTCGCCGGCCTCGTGCTCGGCGCGGTGACGCCAATGATCTTCGGTCGCGCGCTCGCCGTGGTCCTGCCGATCCAGGCCAAGGTCGGGCTCTATTGGCCGCCGCTTGCCGTCGCCGCGGCCTGCGGCCTCTTCACCACGCTCGCCTTCGCCTTCGTGCCGCTGGCGCGTGCCTCGCAGGTGGCGCCGGGCGATCTTTTTCGTGCGCAGATCTCGCCGCCTCGTCGCTTTCCCGGCTGGCTGCCGGTCGCTGGCACCGGCGCCGCCTTCCTTGCGCTCAGCCTGCTGATGGTGGCGACAGCGCAGGATCGCTGGCTCGCGCTGTGGTTTCTGCTGGGCGCGATCGGCTCGGTCTTCCTCTTCCACGGCACTGCGACTGCGATCGCCGCGCTGGCGCGACGTGCCGGGCGTCCGAGCCGTCCTTTGCTGCGGCTGGCGCTGGCGAACCTGACGCGGCCGGGCTCGCCGATGGGCGCGTTGGCGCTCTCGCTCGGCCTCGGGCTTACGGTGCTGGTGGCGGTCGCATTGATCGAGCGAAATCTCGATCGTCAGGTGAACGAGCGCCTGCCCGAGCGCGCGCCGACCTTCTTCTTCATCGACATCCAGCCCGATCAGGCCGAGGCCTTCGACCGCCTCATCGCCTCGACGCCGGGCGCCAGCGATCTCTCGCGCACGCCGATGATCCGGGGCCGTGTCGCCAGCGTGAACGGCGTGCCGGCGGATCAGGTGAAGGTGGCGCCGGGCGCCGCCTGGGCGTTGCAAGGCGATCGCGGCTTCTCCTATGCGCGGCATGTCCCGGCGAATGCGCGAATCGTCGAAGGCAAGTGGTGGCCGGCTGACTACTCGGGACCGCCGCTGGTGTCGATGGACGTCAACATCGCGCGCGGGCTCGGCATCGGCATCGGCGACCGGGTCGGCCTCAACGTGCTCGGCCGCGTGATCGAAGCCGAGATCGCCTCGTTGCGCGAGATCGACTGGGGCACGCTCTCGATGAACTTCACCTTCATCTTCGCGCCCGGCGCGCTCGACCGTGCCCCGCAGACTCATCTCGCAACCGTGCACCTCGCGTTGCCGCAGGAGGAGGGGAAGCTGCTTGCCGCGATGGGCAAGGCCTTTCCCAACGTCTCGGCAGTGCGCGTGAAGGATGCGATCGACGCCGCCAACCGCATCCTCGAAGGCATCGCCTTTGCCGTTCGCGTCACCGCCGCGGTGACGCTCGCGGCCGGCACGCTGGTGCTCGCCGGCGCGGTTGCCGCCGGCCATCGCCGTCGAGTCAAGGACGCCGTCGTGCTCAAGGTGCTCGGCGCCCGGCGCGTCGAGGTGCTCGGCGCTTATCTGCTCGAATTCGGCCTGCTCGGCCTCGTGATTGCCGCGATCGCTGCGGTCGCCGGCACGGTCGCCGGCTGGGCGATCCTGGTCTTCGCCATGCGCAGCGACTTCGCTTTCTCGGCGATTGCGGTCGCCGGCTCGGCCTCTCTTTCGGTCGTGCTCACCGTGCTGCTCGGCCTGATCGGCACCTGGCATGCGCTCGGCCAAAAAGCTGCCCCAATGCTGCGCGAGGCTTAGGTGGAAAGGACATGTGCCATGCTTCGTGTGCTCGTCATCGCCGCTCTGCTCGCAACAGGTCCCGCCCTTGCGCAGCAGCAGGTCGAAACCGTACCGCGACCCTCCCCCGAGGCCCCGAGCGCACCCGACATGATCCGCGAAGGCGCTCGCCGGATCCTCGACGGCATTCGCCGGCTGGTCGAGCAGATGCCGATGTTCGAGCCGCCCCGGATCACGCCCGAAGGCGACATCATCCTGAAGCGGATCAAGCCCCTTTACCCTGAGGCCGAGGACGCCCGCTCCGAGCCGTCCCGCGAGGGGCTCGAACTCTAGATAACCTCAGGATTTTGTGGTCCTGACACGGCGCTTCAGCTATATACTGTAAGTGGCGGGCATTGCTCGCCAATGCCGTTTGGGCCTTCTGAACCCTGAGATCGATGACCAACCGCCGCCTCGATCCGCTCAAGGACTACGCCTTCCGCCAGCTTCGCGAGCTGCTGAGCCCGATCCAGCCGAAGAGCAACCGGGCGCCGATCCTGCTTTCAGTCGGTGAGCCGCAGAACCAGCCTCCCGCCTTCCTCGCCGAGGAGATGGCGAAGAACGCCGACAAGTGGAACCGCTATACCGACCACACGGGCACGTCCGAGTTCCGGAAGGCGGTCGCCGGCTGGCTGACGCGCCGCTACAGGCTGCCAGCCGCGATGGTGAATCCGGACAAGCACATCCTGCCGGTGCCGGGTTCGCGCGAGGGCCTGTTCATGGCGGCGCTGTTCGCAGTGCCCGAGGCGAAGGCCGGCAAGACGCCGGCGTGCCTGATCCCGAACCCCTCCTATCACGTCTACACCGGCGCGGCGCTGATCGCCGGCGCCGACCTCGTCTATCTGCCGGCGCGGAAGGAGACCGGATTCCTTCCGGATCTCGATGCGATCCCGAAGGCCGATCTCGAACGTGCCGCGCTCTTCTATCTCTGCACGCCGGTCAATCCGCAGGGCGCGGTCGCGAGCCTCGACTACCTGAAGCGCGCGGTCGAGCTCGCGCGCCGGCACGACTTCCTGCTCGTCGTCGATGAATGCTACGCCGAGATTTACGACAAGACGCCGCCGCCCGGTGCGCTCGAAGCCTGCGCTGCCTTGGGCGGCAGCCTCGACAACGTCGTGATCGCGCACTCGCTCTCCAAGCGGTCGAGCGCGCCGGGGCTGCGTTCGGGCTTCGTCTGCAGCTCGGCTGAGTCGATCCAGGCCTTCATCAACGTGCTCAACTACGGCGCAGCCGGCATGAGCCAGCCGGTGCTGGCGGCGGCGACGCGGCTGTGGTCCGACGAGGCCCATGTCGATGCCAACCGCGAGATCTATCGCCGCAACTTCGACATCGCCGAAAAGGTGCTCGACGGCCGCTTCGGCTACTACCGGCCCGATGGCGGCTTTTATCTCTGGCTCGATGTCGGCGACGGCGCCGAGGCGGCGAAGAAGCTCTGGGGCGAGGCCGGAATCCGGGTGCTGCCGGGCGGTTTCATGTCCTGGCCCGACCACACCGGCAAGAATCACGGGCAGCCCTATATCCGTGTCGCCATGGTCTACGACCAGCCGATGATGGAGACGGCGCTCAAGCTCATGACGCAGGTGTTGTGATGGTCGCCGAGGCAGGCTTCCTTCCCGAAGGTGCCGAAGTCTTCCTTCGCCGGCGGACTCAGGAGATCGTTGGCACCGTACTGTTAATTGTCGGCCTGTTCCTCGCGGCCTGCATTCTTTTCTACGTGCCGGGCGACCGCTCCTTCAGCGTTGCCGTCGACCGGCCGATCGCCCATCCGCTGGGCGCGGTCGGCGCCAACACTGCCGACGTGCTGGTGCAGGGTCTTGGCGCCGCGAGCCTTGGCCTGGCTCTCGTCGTCACGGTCTGGGGCTTCCGCTTCTTCCTGCACCGGCCGGTCAGCCGTCTGTGGCTGCGCCTGACGGCGCTGCCGGCGGCAATCCTCTCCGTCTCCGTCGCGCTGACGCTCCTGCCGGCGGCTATGTTGTGGCCTGAGCTGACCGAGCTTGGTCTTGGCGGCATCGTCGGCCAGCTGTTGGTCGGGCGGTTGACCGCCTGGGTTCCGCCCTGGGGCGGGCTCGCCGCGACCAGCCTGATCTCGGCCAGCGCCGCTGCGCTCTCAATGCCGCTGGCGGCCGTCGCCCTCGGGCTTTCCGTCGGCGATTGGGTGTCCCTGGGGCGGGCCGGCGGAAAGGGCCTCGCCGCCGGCGGACGCGCGGCCTGGCGCCTCGGCGTATGGGGAGGCCGCGCCGGCAGCCGCGCCGCCGCCGCGGGCTATCGTAGAGCGAGCACGTTCACGAAGTCGCCGAAGCGGGTCGAGCCAAGGCTCGCGATCCGGCCGCTCGCCGATCGCGACAAGGCCGACGATCCGCCGCTCGTGCTCGATCGTGCCGCCGAAGTCGAGGCGAAGCCGCTCCGCGCCGAGCCGTTGGTCGCCGCCAAGCCCGCGGCGCCGAAGAAGTCAGAAGCGCGCCGCCAGTCGCGCCTCGCGCTCGACGAGGCCGGCGGCGACTATCGCCTGCCGCCGCTCGATCTCTTGTCGCCGGCGGAGGGCGGCCCGGTTGCCAAGCTCGATGAAAGCGCGCTTTCCGAAAATGCGCGCCTGCTCGAATCCGTGCTGCAGGAATTCGGCGTCAAAGGCCAGATCGTGAAGGTGAGGCCGGGGCCCGTCGTCACCCTCTACGAGCTCGAGCCGGCGCCGGGCATCAAATCCTCGCGCGTGATCGGGCTTGCCGACGACATCGCGCGTTCAATGAGCGCGCTCTCGGTGCGGGTTGCGGTCATCCCGGGGCGGAACGTCATCGGCATCGAGCTGCCGAACGCCAGCCGCGAGACCGTGTTCCTGCGCGAGCTGCTCGGCGCCGAAGCCTATGACCGCTCCGGCGGGCGTCTGCCGCTGATCCTCGGCAAGGACATCGGCGGCGCCCCGGTGGTCGTCGACCTCGCGCGCATGCCGCATCTGCTCGTCGCGGGCACCACCGGCTCGGGCAAGTCGGTCGCGATCAATACCATGATCCTGTCGCTGCTGTTCCGGCTCTCGCCGGAGAATTGCCGCTTCATCATGGTCGACCCGAAGATGCTTGAGCTCTCGGTCTATGACGGCATCCCGCATCTGCTGGCGCCGGTCGTGACCGATCCGAAGAAGGCGGTGGTCGCGCTCAAATGGGCGGTGCGCGAGATGGAGAACCGCTATCGCTCGATGTCGAAGCTCGGCGTCCGCAACATCGACGGCTACAACGCGCGGGTCGAGGAAGCGAAGGCCAAGGGCGAGATGATCACGCGGCGCGTGCAGACCGGCTTCGATGCCGATACCGGCAAGCCGGTGTTCGAGGACGAGACCCTCGACCTCTCGCCGCTGCCCTATGTCGTGGTCGTCGTCGACGAGATGGCCGACCTCATGCTGGTCGCCGGCAAGGATATCGAATGGGCGATCCAGCGCCTGGCGCAGATGGCGCGCGCGGCCGGCATCCATCTGATCATGGCGACGCAGCGTCCCTCGGTCGACGTCATCACCGGCACGATCAAGGCGAACTTCCCGACCCGCATCAGCTTCCAGGTCACCTCCAAGATCGACAGCCGCACGATCCTCGGCGAGCAGGGGGCGGAGCAGCTGCTGGGCCAGGGCGACATGCTCTACATGGCCGGCGGCGGGCGCATCACGCGCGTGCATGGGCCCTTCGTCTCCGACGGCGAGGTCGAGGACGTGGTCCGCTTCCTCAAGGCCCAGGGCCAGCCGGAATATGTCGAGGCGGTGACCGAGGACCCGGAGGAGGAGGCCGCCTTCGGCGCCATGACGGGCGAGGACGGCGAGGGCTCGGGCGATGCGCTCTACGACCAGGCGGTGGCGCTGGTGATCCGCGAGCGCAAATGCTCGACCAGCTTCATCCAACGCCATCTGCAGCTGGGATACAACCGCGCCGCACGCCTGGTCGAGCGCATGGAGCAGGAAGGATTGGTCTCGGCCGCCAACCACGTCGGCAAGCGCGAGGTTCTCACGCGACCCGACGCGGGCGACGTCTAGAGCATTTTCCGATCTGTCTGAATCGTCAGGGATTCCCAATCCTGTCGCGATGTGATTCAAGATGCGTGCTGGAGGAGGAGGCCAGCGGGCATGGGAGTTCCCCTATCAGAGGATCTTCGTGTTCGTGTGGTGCGGGCGGTCGAGGACGGATTGTCTCGGCGCCAGGCTGCTGAGCGGTTCGGGGTCGGTGTGTCGAGCGCGATCCGGTGGGTGGATGAGTGGCGTCGCAGCGGCCGCACGGCGGCCTTGGCTCAGGGCGGCGACCGGCGGTCTGATCGGATCGAGGCGGAGGCGGCCTTTCTGCT
>VGEN01000049.1 GCA_016869285.1 Alphaproteobacteria bacterium | reverse complement strand
GCGTCGTTCCCTGGCCAGGGAACACATGGCCAGGAGACTGCCCGGACGAACTGCGCTCGACCCTGCCGACCTCGGTATCATCATTCACATCGTTGGTTTCGATTTGGTTCATGCTCGACTTCATCATGAATGCCTCCGGTTGGACAAATCGGTGTCCAAAAAATCCGGGGGCAGCTCACGGCGAGGATGTCGCTGTGGTCGAGCGCTTTAGCACACTGCCAGAGATAATATCCCTGCTGCCGACAGGCCATGCTTGGAGAGGGATGCAGCCGCTCGACCTTTTCAAGTCCGCATTCGATCGCTTCATTAGGATCCGGCCAGATCTCGCCGAGAGCCATAGCCGCTGGCTCCACGAGCAAGCCACGGATTGCCCCGTTATCGCTGTGCACTACCGTCTTCAATCCAGCCACAAGGTACAGGAGTCGGCCGAGAAGCGGTATGTGGAGATTGGCGAGTACTTCGGCGCCATCGACTCCCTCATCGCCCGTGAGTCGGCCGCACGGATATTCCTGCTGACCGACTACGAGCCGGCCGTCGACGCGTTTCGCCGACGCTACGCTAGCCGCGTGTTCTGCTATGACGCTGCCCGGCTCACCAAGGACTCCGTCGCCGAGGTCCAGCTCGGCCTCACCAGCCCAAGCGGGAACCATCACTTGGCGCAAGAGGTCGTGCGCGACATCGGGACGGCGGCGCTGTGCCAGTACTTCGTCCTCGACGGCTCGTCCAATGTCTCGGTCGCAATCTATTGCCTGGCACCCGCAGCGGAAGGCCGCACGACCTGGTTGCGCGCACCGGCCTTCGGCACGATATGGACCGGGGAACGAATCCTGCCGCGGATCGCGCGGCCTGAACCGGTTCATTTGATTTCCGTGCTTTGAGCTTTGGTCGCAAAACCCTTTCGGCACTGCTCAACGATGCCGCCGACCGAGCCGAGCGGAACGAAGACCCAACGCACCCGCCTTCGCGAGATGGCAGAGACATGGACCCGGCCGGCAGCCGCGCGATAAGCTTGCCGTCATGACCGAGCCTGTCCTGCTTTCCCGCGACGGCGAGATCGCCGTCGTCACGCTGAACGAGCCTGAGCGGCGGAACGCGCTGTCGATCCCGCTACGCGAGCGCCTGGCCGAGGTCCTGGATCAAGCGATGGCGAGCGACGCACGCGCCATCGTGCTGACCGGCGCCGGCGGGAATTTCTGTTCCGGAGGCGACATCCGTTCCTTCGATCCGAACGCGCCGCTCGTCGATGTCCGCGATCGCATCGGCCGGCTGCATCGCGTCATCCGCCTGCTGCTCACGGGGAGGAAGCCCGTGATCGCCGCTGTCGATGGCTATGCCTTCGGTGCCGGCGTGTCGATCGCGCTTGCCTGCGATCACGTCATCGCCGCGCGCGATGCACGCTTCTGCGCCAGCTTCAATCGCGTGGCGCTGATGGCCGATCTCGGCCTGCTCTACACGCTGCCTCTGCGCGTCGGTAGCGGGAAGGCGCGCGAGCTCCTGATGCTGGGCGAGATCGTCGGGGCCGAGGAAGCGTTGGCGATCCGGCTGGTTGATCGCCTGGCCGAGCCCGGCAAGGTTCTGGCGGCGGCGATCGAGCGCGCCCGTCTCTTCGCCGCAGCCCCGCCGGTGGCGCTGGCCATGACCAAGTCGGCGCTCGCTCGCATGCCGGCGACGCTCGAAACCGTGCTGCAGATGGAGGTCGATGGCCAGAGCGCCCTCTTCCGAACCGAGGATCACGCCGAAGGGCGCAACGCCTTCCTCGAGAAGCGGCCGCCCAGCTTCAAAGGACAATAGACGAGACGCTGGAAATCCGCGCGCTCGGCCTGTAGAACGCGCGCCCATGACGCAAACCTTCGCTGTCGACGTCCCCGGCGCACGCCTGGCCGGGGAAATCTCCGGCCGCGGGCCGGCTGTCGTTTTCCTTCATGCCGGGCTCGCGGATCTCCGCATGTGGCGGACCCAGATGGAACGGCTCGCCGCCGATCGTCAGGTCATCGCCTATGACCGCCGCGGCTTCGGCAGGACCCGGGCATCGAGCCAGGTCTTCTCGCATGTCGACGATCTCGAGGCCGTCCTCGATCATTTCGGCCTCAGATCGGCGACGCTCGTCGGCTGCTCACAAGGCGGTCGCATCGCCATCGACTTTGCGCTCGTCCATCCCGAGCGGGTGTCCGCTCTTGCGCTTGTCGCGCCAGCCGTCACGGGTGCGCCGAGTCCCGCAACCTTTCCGCCGGGCCTCGCCGAACGGATCGAGGAGCTCGAGCACGCGGAGGAAGACCACGACTTCGACCGCATGAACGAACTTGAGGCCTGGGTCTGGCTTGACGGGCCGACCAGCCGCGAGGGGCGCGTCAGCGGCGAGCTGCGCGAGCTCTTCCTCGACATGAACGCCATTGCGCTTCACCACCCGGAGATCGAAGAACGCCCACGCCCGCCCGCGATGCCGCGGCTCGGCCAGCTCAATATGCCGACCCTTGTCATCTGGGGTAACCTCGACTTCGAGCACATTCAGCGGCGATCTGCCGAGATTGCGGCGACGGTCGAGAAGGGCGAAGCCTTCCTCGTCGAAGGCACCGCGCACCTGCCGATGCTGGAGAAGCCCGATGTCTTCAACGCCCGGCTGAGCAGGTTCCTGCAGTCGATCGCAGCCTAGGAGCGGCGATAACGCCACGCTCCGTCATCGCCGCGTTCTCTCACCGCGCCGCCCCGCGCACGCAGCAGGCCGATATGCGAGAGGGTTTCGCCGATGGCGAAGCCCGTCTGGTGCTGGTCAAGCGGACGTGTGAAGAGGCCGCGCGCGATCTCCATAGCCGTCTTGGGGCCATCCATCAGCGATGCCAGCTTGTCGAGCCTTTCCTCATGGTGATGACCGAGCTCGTCGATGCGCTCGTGCAGGCCCCGGAACGGCTCGTTGTGCGAAGGCAGCACCAGAGTCTCGGCCGGCAGGTCGCGGATCGGTCCGAGCGAGTCGAGGAAGTCCGCGAGCGGGTTCGCGTCCGGCTCGTTCGGCCAGACGCTGACATTGGGCGAGATCCGCGGCAGCACCATATCGCCTGCGATCAGCAGCTTCTCGTCCTCGCAGAAGAGACAGGCATGCTCGGGCGCGTGACCGAGACCGATGACCACGCGCCACCTGCGGCCGCCGATCGCGACCTCCTCACCGCCGCGAAGGCGGCGATAGGCGCGCGGAACCGGACCGACGCGCTTGGCGTAGCTGGGGCCGGCGCGCTTGACCCCATCGATGTACTCATCCGGCGCACCGGCCTGAGCGTAGAAGGCAACCTGCTGCGCCAGCATCTCGGGACCTGTGTCCTGCTGCAGCATGCGCGCGTGGAGCCACTCGGCCCGGGTCATCCACAGCTCGATGCCGAAGCGTTCGGTGAGCCAGCCGGCAAGCCCGGCGTGATCGGGGTGGAAATGCGTGACGATCAGGCGAACCACCTTGCGACCGGCCAGCGGTCCGGCAAAGAGCTGACCCCAGAGGCCGCGCGTCGTGTCGTCGGCGATCCCGGTATCGACCAGTGTCCAGCCGCCCTCGTCCTCGAGCGCCCAGAGGTTGATGTGGTTGAGCGCGAAAGGCAGCGGCATGCGTAGCCAGAGGACGCCGCGAGCGACCTCCTTCACGGTCGCCGGGTCCGGGCGGCCCTCGAACGGATAGGTCAGTTGAGCAGGCAGGGTCTGGTCCTCGACGCTTGGAGAGGCGCGGGTTATAGCATGGCGCCTTTTCCCTGAAGGAGCTTCGACTTGGGCGACGCGCCGCTCACCTTGACCCTCGGCGAAGACTATCCCGAGATCCGCGCCGAGGTGGCGAAGGTCTGCGCCGGCTTTCCTGGCGCCTATTGGCGGGAGCTCGAGGAGGCCCAGGCCTATCCCGAAGCCTTCGTCCGCGCACTGACGGAGTCCGGGTACCTGGGCGCCCTGATCCCCGAAGCGTATGGCGGCGCCGGTCTGCCGCTTCGCGCCGGCGCGGTGATCCTGGAAACGATCCATCGCGAAGGATGCAATGCCGGCGCCTGCCACGCGCAGATGTACATCATGGGCACGCTCCTCCGTCACGGCAGCGCCGCGCAGAAACAGCGCTATCTGCCCGACATCGCCGCCGGCCGGCTCCGCCTTCAGGCCTTCGGCGTAACCGAACCGACCTCCGGTTCCGACACGCCGGCGCTCAAGACCCGCGCCATTCGCCAGGGCGACCGATACGTCGTGCATGGCCAGAAGGTGTGGACCAGCCGCGCACTGGCCTCCGACCTGATGCTGCTTCTGGCGCGAACCACGCCGATCGATCAGGCGAGGCGGCGGAGCGACGGGCTCTCGGTTTTCCTCGTCGACCTCCGCGAAGCCAAGGGCAAGGGCGTCGACATCCGCCCGCTCAAAACGATGATCAACCACAACACCACCGAGGTGTTCTTCGACGGGCTGGAAGTCCCGGCCGAGAACCTGATTGGCGAGGAAGGCAAGGGCTTCCGCTACATCCTCGACGGCATGAACGCCGAACGCATCCTGCTCTCGGGCGAGGCGATCGGCGACGCGCGTTGGTTCCTCAAGACAGCGAGCGCCTACGCTCGCGAGCGCCAGGTCTTCGGTCGGCCGATCGGCCAGAACCAAGGCATCCAGTTCCCGCTGGCCCGTGCCCATGCCGAGACCGAGGCGGCCGACCTCGTCGCCCGCCGCGCCGCGGCGCTATTCGACGCGGGCGAGGACTGCGGCGCCGATGCCAACATGTCGAAGCTGCTGGCCTCCGAGGCCTCGTGGCATGCAGCCGAAGCCTGCATGCAGACCTTCGGCGGGTTCGGCTTCGCCCGCGAATACGATGTCGAGCGCAAGTGGCGGGAGACCCGGCTCTTCCAGACTGCGCCGATCTCGACCAACCTCGTGCTCGCCCACATCGCCCGGCACGTTCTGGGCCTGCCTAAGAGCTACTGAAGGATCGGACGATGGTCTATCGCATCGGCGTCATCGGCCTCGGCATCATGGGGAACCGGATGCTCGACCGCCTCGCGCAGCACCCGGATCTCGAAGCGGCTGCCGGCTGGGATCCGAGCGCGGACGCGCGCGAGCGCACGAAGAAGGCACATCCGACGCTCGCCCCCGACGCCTCGGCGGAAGCGCTCTGCCGCCGCGCCGATCTCGACTGCATCTACATCGCCTCGCCGCCGGCCAGCCACATCGCGCATGCCTTCGCTGCCTTCGACGCCGGAAAGCCGGTCTTCGTCGAGAAACCGCTGGCAACCGACCTCAAGGAAGCGGAAGCGATCGTCGCGCGGGCGACGCGCGAGAAGCGGGCCGCGGCGATCAACTTCTCGCTCGCTCACGCGCCGGGACTGATCGTCCTGGAAGACACGATTCGCTCCGGCCGCTTCGGCAAGCCGGTCGCCGCCTCGGTCGAGGTCGAGTTCGCCGCCTGGCCACGTCCCTGGCAGATGGGGGCGGCCCCCTGGCTCTCGAGGCGGGCCGAAGGCGGCTTCACCCGCGAGGTCATCTCGCATTTCGTCTTCGCGCTCCAGCGCACGCTGGGCTCGCCGGAGATCGTCGAGACACGCCCGACCTATCCTGCCGGCGACGGCGCGGAGACCGCGCTCGACGCGCGCGTCATCTTCGGCAATGTCCATGCGGCGATCTCGGGCCGCGTCGGCAGTACCACGGTCGCCGACCGCAACGTCACCACGGTCGAGTTCGAGCAGGGCGGCGTCCGGCTGGTCGACTGGATGAGTGTCGAGATCCGCGAAGGTGACAAGTGGCGCCCGCCTGGCGATGGCGCCGAGGAGCTTCGCCGACGCGCCCAGGTCGGTCAGCTCGACGCGCTCGCAGCGATGCTCGCCGGCCGCGCCCATCGTCTGCCCACCCTCGCCGAGGGCCTGACCGTGCAGCGTTGCGTCGAGGGGCTGCTGAAAGGTTAGTCGGCTGCCGCTGGAGTCGTGCGTCGGCGGTTGAAGACGCGCATCGCCGACTCGTCAGAGAACATCTTGTCCGGGCGCTTGTCGTAGCTGTAGAGCGCGATCACGCGCTTTCGCTTTCCCTCGACCGGGCTTACCCGGTGCACGGAGCGCTTGCCGCAGAACAGCACAAGCGTGCCGGGCTCGACCCGCACCGTCTTCACGCCATCTCGCCCGCCGCGCAGGACCTCGGCGACCGCGGTATAGTTCTCGTCCTCCTCGCTGCGGATATAGGGCGCAAACTCGAAGTCGCCGCCGGCCTCGGCCTGCTGCAGCAGCAAGGTGACGACGAAGTCGTTCGAGTCGAAGTGCCAGTGATGGCCGTCGCCCTCGCCGATGATGCTGAGGTTACAGTTGAAGATCGGGTCGAGCACGCGATAGAGCTCGCTTGCCTCCACCACCTCGGCGATGAAGCGCGTGAGCCCGTCCCAGCGATAGAGGCGCTGAACCGCGGCCGACTCGGCCAGATCGTCGCCGGCGACGACATGCATCGCGCTTCGCGAGGTGATCGTGCGCGGATCATCCGCGGGCAGGTCGGTGCGCGGCGGCCCGTAGGGCGTCAGGTCATGGTCGCGGCGGCTGGCACGCGGCAATATTGCCATCGCCTCGGAAATCATGCGGCGGACGGCCTGACCCGTGACGAAGCCCGGCAGCATGACGCAGCTTTCGGCGGCCAGCTCCCGGCGGCAGCGCTCCATCAGCTCGGCACGCCCGCGCGGATCGTCGAGGGGGTATCGGGCCAGATCGATCAGGTCGCGCGGCGGGTGGGCGAAAGGATCGCTCATGCCCCAATCCTAGCCGATCACGCCGGGATGCGCTTCACCAAGGTTTCGAGGACATCCGCCTCTCCAGCCGGCTTGTCCCAGCGGATGCGCGCGACTCGCGGGAAGCGGAGCGCCACGCCCGATTTGTGCCGCGTCGAGCGCTGCGCGGAGTCGAAGGCGATCTCCAGCACGAGTCCGGCCTCGACCTGGCGAACCGGGCCGAAGCGGTCGACCGTATGGTTCCTGACCCACTTGTCGAGTTCCGCCAGCTCGGCATCGGTGAAGCCGAAATAGGCTTTCCCCACCGGCACCAGCTCGCCGCCGGGCTCGGTCCAGAGGCCGAAGGTGTAGTCCGAGTAGAAGGACGAGCGCTTGCCGTGGCCGCGCTGGGCGTACATCAGCACTGCATCGATGGTATCGGCGGCGCGCTTCCACTTGAACCAGAACCCCTTCGGCCGGCCGGAGACGTAAGGGCTGTCGGCGCGCTTCAGCATCAGGCCTTCGGCGTTGAGCGCGCCGGCGCTGAGACGATGCCGACCGAGCTCCTCCCAGTCGGCGAAGGGAACCAGCGGCGAGAGGTCGATGACGCCGGTAGCAAGCCCGGTCTTGCCGACCCACGTCTCGAGCCGCGCGCGCCGCGCATCGAAACCGAGGTGGCGAAGATCCTCCTCGCCTTCGAACAAAAGGTCGTAGACGCGCACGAAGGCGGGATAGTCAACGATATGCCTGGCGCTCGCCTTCTTGCGGTTGAGGCGCTGCTGCAGATCGTTGAAGGGCGCCACCCCCTCGCCGCGCCGGACCAGCAGCTCGCCATCGACGACACCGGGGAAGGCCATCCGCTCGACCAGATCCGGAAAGGCCGTTCCCACCTCTTCGCCGCCGCGCGAGAAGAGACGGGTCCCATTGGGACCTGAGACGATCTGCACGCGAATGCCGTCCCACTTCCACTCGGCGCGGAAGTCCCTGGGATCGAGCGCGAACAGCTCATGCTCCTCGATCGCATGCGCCAGCATCAACGGGCGGAAGAGCCGGCCGGCATCGATCTGCGGCGGCGGCGCCTTGCGGTCGAGCCAGTCGAAGAGCGTGCGATAGGGCGGATCGAGCCCGTGCCAGATCTCCTCGACCTGGGCGAGCTCGACCTTACCGTGCTCGGCAAGCGCCGCCTTAGCCAGCCGCTCGGAGACGCCGACGCGAAGCCCGCCGGTGAGCAGCTTGATCAGCGCCCAGCGCGCCTCCGCGTCAAGACGGTCGAGCCAGCCCTCCAACAGCTCCGGCACCTTCGCGCGTGCCGCCAGGGTCAGCGTGTCGACGACCTCGCCGAGCCGGAGATCACGCATCCCGCCAGAAGTCGGCCAGATCAAGGCCACGGTCTCGGCGAGGTCGCCGACATAGTCGTAGGAGAGATCGAAGAGCACCGGATCGACGCGCCGGCGAGCGACCTCGCGCACGGCCGCGGGCTTGGCCTCGGCGAAGGCCAGCGTGCCGGTCAACGCGGCCAACGCGTATCCCCGATCCGGGTCCGGCGTCTCCGCCAGATAGGCGCGCAACAGCCGGAGCTTGCTGTTGCGCGCCGGCGTGTAGAGCAAGCCGGCGAGGAGGCGTGAGAACGCCTTCAACTCCCCTCCTCCTCGAAGCCCAGCAGGGACAGGGCACGCGCGCGGATACCGCGGCCGGTCGCGTGATGGACCAGCGCGTCCTCGCGGCCATGTGTGACCCAGACCTCGGGCGCTCCGACCTCGTCGAGCGTCCGGGTCAGCTCGTTCCAGTCGGCGTGGTCCGAGATCACGAGCGGCAGCTCAACGCCCCGTTGCTTGGCGCGCTGCTTGATCCGCATCCAGCCCGAGGCAAACGACAGAACGGGATCGGCCATCCGACGCGACCAGCGATCGCCGAGGGATGACGGCGGCGCCAGCACCAGCGCGCCGGCGAACATGCCAGGCGGCGCCTCGGTCGCGGGCGCGAGCTCGCCGAGATCGACGCCGCGCTCGCGATAGAGATCGCAAAGCCCGATCAAGGCGCCATGCAGGTAGATCGGCCGGTCGTACCCGGCCTCGCGCAGCAGGCGGATCAGCCGCTGGCACTTGCCGAGCGCGTAGACGCCGACCAGATGCGTGCGATCGGGGAAAACGGCCATCGAGCGGAGAAGGCGCGCAACCTCCTCCTTGTCGTCCGGATGGCAGAAGACCGGCAGCGCGAAGGTCGCTTCGGTGACCAAGACATCGCACTTGATCGGCTCGAAAGGCGGGCAGGTCGGATCGCGACGACGCTTGTAGTCGCCGGAGACGACAACGCGGCTGCCCCGCCACTCCAGGACCACCTGGGCCGAGCCGAGGATGTGCCCGGCCGGTGCCAGCGCGACACGAACACCGTTCACCTCGACCGTCTCGCCGTAGGAGAGAGCCTGGGTCGAGCCGACGGCATCGGCGCCGATGCGCCTCTCCATGATCGCCAGCGTCTCCGCCGTGGCGAGCACGCGCCGATTGCCGCCGCGCGCATGGTCGGAATGCCCATGTGTGACGACCGCCCGATCCACCGGCGAAGAGGGATCGATGTAGAAGCCACCGGGCTCGACGAAGAGTCCCGACGGCGTCGGCCTCACCCAGGTCTCAGGGCGCATCAGCGAAGGTCCTCATTAAAGGCATAGAGTGCGGCGAAAACTTCGTCTTGCCATACTCCGAGGATGGGGAGGATGATGTTTTACAATTTTGTGACGATCAGGAGCGAGGCGCCCAGGCGTTGGCTACGACGGTTCTTCTTCACCTCTTGGGTGGCGTCGCGCTCCTGCTCTGGGGCCTGCGGATGGTCCGCACCGGCGTCATGCGGGCTTTCGGCGGCGATCTTCGCCGCGCGATCGGTATCGGGCTCCGCAATCGTTTCTCGTCCTTCCTGATCGGGCTCGGCGTCACCGGCGCCGTGCAAAGCTCGACCGCGACCGCGCTGATGACCGCCTCCTTCGCCGAGCGCGGCCTGATGACGACCGCCCCGGCCCTCGCGGTCATGCTCGGTGCCGATGTCGGCACGGCCCTGGTGGCGCAGGCGCTGTCCTTCGACATCACCTGGCTTTCGCCCGCGCTGATCCTGGTCGGCGTCATCGCCTTCATGGCGATCACCACAACGCGCTGGCGAGACGCTGGCCGCGCCGTCGTCGGCCTCGGCCTTATGCTGCTGGCGCTTCGGCTGATCGTGGAGTCCTCCCTGCCTCTGCGGCACTCGATCGTGCTGCAGGAAGTCATGCAGGCGCTCGCCGGCGAGCCGGTGATCGCCGTCCTGATCGGCATGGGCTTGACCTGGCTCGCCCATTCCAGCCTGGCCATCATCCTCATGGTCATGTCGATGGCGACGATCGGCATTGTGCCGCTGCCGCTGGCCCTGGCCCTCGTGCTCGGCGCCAATCTCGGCGGCGGCCTTCCCGCGGTGACAGCCACATGGAGCGGCGACGCGGCGGCACGCCGCGTCACGCTCGGCAATCTTTCTTTCCGCTTCATCGGCGTCGTCATCTTCCTCCCGCTTCTCTCCACCATCGCAACAGCGCTGCCGGAACTCGGCGGCGAGATCGGCCGGCAGGTGGTCAACTTTCACCTCGGCTTCAACCTGGCGCTGGCTGTCTTCTTCCTTGCGCTGATCGGCCCCGCCGCACGCATCGCCGAGAAGCTGCTGCCGGAGCGGAAGGACGTCGACGATCCGCAGAAGCCGCGCTACCTCGACCCCGGCGTCATCGACACGCCGGCCCTCGCCATCGCTGCTGCCTCGCGCGAGACACTGCGCATGGGCGATGCGCTCGAAACCATGCTCCGCGATGTGCTGACTGTCTTGAGGACTGACGACCGCAAGCTCGCCGACGACATCTGCCGGCGCGACAACGTCGTCGACCGGCTCCATGAAGCGATCAAGCTATATCTGACCCGGGTCAGCCGCGAAGCGCTGGGCGAGGCCGACAGTAAGCGCTGCATGGAGATCATCGCCTATACGACCAACCTCGAGCATGTCGGCGACATCATCGACAAGAACCTGATCGAGCTTGCCGTCAAGAAGATCAAGAACCGGCTGCGCTTCTCCGATGAAGGCTTTGCCGAGATCGGCGACATCCATGCAAGCGTGCTCGATACCCTCAAGCTGTCGCTGGCCGTCTTCATGCAGGGCGATGCGGCGCAGGCCCGCCGGCTGATCGAGCAGAAGACCCAGATGCGCGAGCGCGAGCACGCGGCCGCCGAGCACCATCTCGAGCGGCTGAAGAGCGGCCGACCGGAGAGCATCGAGACTTCATCGCTGCACCTCGACATCCTGCGCGACCTGAAACGCATCCACTCTCACCTCGTCTCGGTCGCCTATCCGATCCTGGAGGCGACCGGCGAGCTGAAGCGAAGCCGCCTGGCTACCAGCTGAACCGATAACCACGAACGAACGGGGGTAATGCCATGTCACGCTTGCATCTGGACGACGCTCATCTGAGCGACCGCCCCGCCAATCCCTCTGCCAATCCACATCTCGTCGAGGTCATGAGCCGGCGCGCGTTGCTCAAAGGCATGGCGGCCGCGTCGGCCGTTGCCGCAGGCGCCCCTGTGTTCAAGATCAAGGAATCCCTGGCCGCATCGACCTCGACGCTCGGCTTCGCCGAGATCCCGCACCACATGGCCGAAGGTCACGCGGTGGCCCCCGGCTACAATGTCCAGGTCCTGATCCGCTGGGGCGACAAGGTCGTGGCCGATGCCCCGCCCTTCGATCCCAAGAACATCACCGGCGAGTCGCAGGCGAAGCAGTTCGGATTCAACAACGACTTCCTCGCCTTCATGCCGCTGCCGGTGGGATCGAACAGCCCCGACAACGGCCTGCTGTTCGTCAACCACGAGAACACGCATCAGCAGCTGATCTGGCCCGGAATCGTCGAGGATAAGGTCAAGATGGAGCTGCAGACCAAGCAGCAGATCGACGCCGAGATGGCGATGCACGGGCTCTCGGTGGTTGAGGTCAAGAAGGAAAGCGGGCGCTGGAACGTCGTCGAAAGCAGCCGCTACAACCGCCGCATCCATACGGGAACCGGCTTCCGCATCACCGGCCCGGCAGCCGGCCACGCTCGCATGAAGACCTCGGCCGATCCCGCCGGCATGCTTGCCTATGGCACGCTGCACAACTGCGCCGGCGGCGTCACACCCTGGGGCACCTGCCTCTCGGGCGAGGAGAACTATCAGAACTATTTCATCGGCGATTCGCAGAAGAGCGCCGAGGCCAAGAACCACAAACGCAACGGGGTCGGCGGCGCGATCAGGAATGTGTGGGGCAAGTTCCACGACCGCTTCAACGTCGAGAAGGAGCCGAACGAGCCCAACCGCTTCGGCTGGGTGGTCGAGCTCGATCCTTATGATCCCGCCGCGCAGCCGATCAAGCGTACGGCGCTCGGCCGCATCAAGCATGAGGGCGCCTACACGGTGGTCAGCCGCGACGGGCGGGTCGTCGTCTACACGGGCGACGACGCCTATGACGAGTACATATACCGCTATGTCAGCGACGGCCGCTTCAATCCGAACGACCGCGCCGCCAACCGCGAGTTGCTCGACAAGGGGACGCTGTCGGTCGCCAGGTTCGAGGCCGATGGCACCATGCGCTGGTTCCCTCTCGTCCATGGTCAGGGCAAGCTCACGGCCGAGAACGGCTTCAAGGACCAGGGCGACGTGCTGATCGACACACGGCTTGCCGCCGACGCGATTGGCGCGACCAAGATGGATCGGCCTGAAGATATCGATGTCAGCCCGATCACGGGACGCGTCTATGTCGCGCTCACCAAGCATCCGAACCGCAAGCCGGATCAGGTTGACGGCCCGAATCCGCGCGCCCGCAATTTATGGGGACAAGTCGTGGAGCTGATCCCACCCGGCGAGGGCAAGGAAGCCGATCACACCGCCGACACCTTCAAGTGGGAGCTCTTCCTCGCCGGCGGCGATCCGAAGAAGCCGGAGCAAAAAGCCAAGTACGGCGCCGGCGTCGAGCATGGCTATTTCGCCTGCCCAGACAACTTCGCTTTCGATCCGAAGGGCCGGCTCTGGATCGTCACGGACGGTCAGGACGACGCCTTCAATGTCTGCGATTCCGCCTACGCCTGCGACACGACCGGACCGGGGCGCGGCGTGACCAAGCTGTTCTTCAATTCGCCGCGCGGCGCCGAGATCTGCGGGCCCGCTTTCACGCCGGACGGCAAGACGCTGTTCCTGGCGATCCAGCACCCGGCGGAGGAGAAGGGCTCGACCATCGACAAGCCGACGACGCGCTGGCCCGACTTCCGTGCTGACATGCCGCCGAGACCGTCGGTCATCGCGATCACCAAGGCGGATGGAGGCGAGATCGGCTCTTAGACCTCGTCGAGATCGACCCAGCGCCGCTCGGCCGAGGCCCGCTCGATCGCGGCGGCGATGCGCTCAATGACGAGCCCGATCGCGAAGTCCGGGTAGATCACCCCGTGGCCGGCGAGACCGCGGAGGAGATGTCCTACCTCCGCGGTCTTGAGATCGCCATAGCCGAGCTGGTGACCAGCCGCCGGGCTGAAAGCGCCATAGGGCGGGTGCTGCGGCCCGGCGAGAATGGTCGAGAATCCGCCCGTGCGCGCTGCCTGCCCTGCCTTGCAATAGCGCAGCTCGTTGAGACGCTCCTGGTCGAAGGCGATCGTCCCCTTGGTGCCGGTGATCTCTACCGCCAGATGGTTCTTGTAGCCCCAGGCGACGCGGCTGACATCGATGACGCCCCGTGCGCCGTTGGCGAAACGCAACACGGCATGCACCTGGTCGTCGTTCTCGACCGCGGCCGAGCCTGCCGTCGTCGGCCGCGTGGCAATGACGGTCGAGACCTCGCCGGCGACCGCCTGGACATCACCAACGAGATGGATGGCAAACCCGAGCAGATGCGAGCCGAGATCGCCGAGGGCGCCTGAACCGGCCAGCGCCCGTACGCACCGCCAGGAATGCGGTGCCGCCGGGTCGGCCATGTAGTCCTCGGCGAAGCGGCCCTTGAAGGCGACGATCTCGCCGAGCTCACCCGCGGCGATCATGTCCTTCGCGAGTCCGATGGCAGGGCCGCGCAGGTAGTTGTATCCGAGCAGGGTCGGGCAGCTTCTCGCCCGTTCGGCCATCCGCCGCGCGCCTTCGATGCACGTCGCCATCGGCTTCTCGCAATAGACCGTCTTGCCGGCGGCGAGCGCCGCCAGCGCCATCTCCTCATGCAGATGGTTGGGCGTGGCGATCGAAACGACCTCGACCTCGCGGTCGGCGATCAGAGCGCGCCAGTCACCGATGCCGCGTGAGAAGCCCCATTGACCGGCGCAGCGGCGTGCCCTGGCCTCGTCGGCATCGGCGAGCACGGCGAGGTGCGGGCGGCGGTCGAGATCGAAGACGGAAGCCGCAGCGGCGAAGGCGAGCGCATGGGCCTTGCCCATGAACCCCGTGCCGATGACGCCGACGCCGATGCTCTGCACGTCAGCCGGCGGGAACGACCGTGATGCCGTGATCGGCGAGCGAGAGCCAGACCTCGGCGCCGATCGCCGCCGGCCGCGCGAAATGACGGTCGACGACGAAGAACTCGCCGGCCTCGGTCGCCACCGTGTACTCCATATGCGTGCCGAGATAGGCGGCCTTGGCGATCGAGCCGGGAATGGTCGGACGCCCCGGCTTGTGCGGCTCAAGCGTGATCGCTTCGGGCCGGATCGCCAGCTTGACCTCGCCCGGTGCCTGGTCGCGATGCGGCAGGTTCAGCATGACGCCGCCGACCCTCACGACCGCCTTGTCGCCGGACTTCTGGCCGAGCTCGCCGGTGACGAGGTTGGCATCGCCGATGAAGTCGGCGACGAAACGGTTGGCCGGCGCCTCGTAGAGGTCGCGCGGCGCACCTGACTGCGCGATGCGCGCATTCGACATGACAATGACGCGGTCGGAGACGGCGAGCGCCTCCTGCTGATCATGGGTCACGTAGACGACGGTCAGGTTCAGCGAGCGCTGCAGCTCACGGATGTCCTCGCGCACGCGCCGGCGCAGCTTTGCATCGAGGTTGGAGAGCGGCTCGTCGAACAGCAGCACCTGCGGCTCGAGCACGAGGGCACGGGCGACGGCGACGCGCTGCTGCTGGCCGCCGGAAAGCTCCGACGGCAGTCGCTTGTCGTAGCCCTCCAGCCCGACCAGCTTCAGCTTCTCGCGCGCCAGCGCCTCGGCATCGGCCTTGCCGAGCCCGGAGACGCTGGGCCCGTAGGAGACGTTCTCGATCACGTTCATATGCGGGAACAGCGCGTAGGACTGAAAGACCATGCTGACGTCGCGTTCGGCCGCCGACAGGTTGGTCACGTCCTTGTCGCCGATCAGGATCTGCCCCTCGCTCGGCATCTCGAGCCCGGCGATGAGACGCAGCGTCGTCGTCTTGCCGCAGCCCGACGGCCCGAGCAGCGTCACCAGCGTCGAGGGCTCGATCGTGAACGAGACATCGTCGACGGCAACGACCGTGCCGTAGCGCTTGATGACCGAGCGGAACTCGACCGAGGCCGGCGCCGAGCGCTTCATCATTTCGGCAGGCTCCCCACCTCTTTCTCCCAGCGCGCGATCAGGCGCTTGCGCTCCTCGGCGCCGCCGTACTTGGCGAAGTCATAGGCGATCAGCTTCATCTCGGAGAGCTTCGGTGCCTTGTCCGGGATCGGCGCGTCGACATTCGACGGCGTCTGGTAGGATTTGGCCCGCGCCGCCAGCGCCTGCGCCTCGGCGGTGAGCGCGAAGTCGTACCACTTCCTTGCCGCATCGAGATTCTTCGAGCCCTTGACCAGGCTCATCGAGCCGATCTCGTAGCCGGTGCCCTCGCAGGGGCTGACGACCTTGACCGGGAAACCCTCGATCGCCTCGGCGACCGCGTCATGCAGGAACATGATCCCGATCGTGGTCTCGCCGCGCGCCGTGCCCCGGGCCGGCGCCGGCCCGGAACGCGTGTACTGGTTCACGTTCTTGTGGAGCTGCTTCAGGTAGTCGAAGGCCGGCTCCTCGCCGAAGACCTGCACCAGCGTCGCCACCGCCGTATAGGCTGTGCCGGACGAGGCCGGGTTCGAGATCTGCACCTCGTCCTTGTATTCAGGCTTGGTCAGGTCCTTCCAGCAGGCCGGCACCGCCAGCTTCTTCTTCGCCATCAGCTCGGTGTTGTAGGCCATGCCGAGCGCTCCGGCATAGATGCCGACGGTCCTGAACTTCGACTGCTCCGCCTGGCGGCGGGCCCAGTCATGCAGCTTCGCCAGCATCGGCGACCGGTAGGCCTCGGTCAGGTCCTCCTCGGCCGCAGCAAGGTGCGGGTCGCCGGTGCCGCCCCACCAGATATCGGCCTTGGGATTGGTCTTTTCGGCGCGAAGCTGCGCCAGGGTCTCGCCGGAGCCCTTCTGCACCAGGCTGACCTTGATGCCGGTCTTCTTCTCGAATTCCTGGGTCATCAGCGTGCACCAGTCCTGGAGCACGCTGCAGTAGACGTTCAGCGGCTGCGCCTCGGCACGCGCGGCGAACAGCGCCAGGGCGAAAGCGGAGGCAAGAAGGACGCGCATGGAAGTCTCCCTTTGCTTTCAGCCGGCGCCGGCCGGCACTCCGACGTCGCCGGCCTGGCGGCGGCCGAGCTTGCGCTCGCCGACCAGGATCTGGATCAGGAGGATGGCGCCGATCATGACGAGGATGAGAACCGAGGAATAGGCGATGGCGAGGCCGAACTCGCCGGCTTCGACGCGGCCGACGATATAGGCGGTCGCCATGTTGTACTGCGCGGTGACCAGGAATATCACCGCCGAGACCGCGGTCATGGCGCGGACGAAGCTGTAGACCATCGAGGCGACCAGCGCCGGCCTGAGCAGCGGCAGCACGACGCGCCTCACCGTCGTCGCGGTGCGGGCGCCGAGGGTGAGCGACGCCTCGTCGAGCGACTTGTCGATCTGGCTCAATGTCGCGATGCCGGCGCGCACGCCGACCGGCATGTTCCGGAAGATGAAGCAGATGACCAGGATGATGCCGGTGCCGGTGAGCTCCACCGGCGGCACGTTGAAGGCGAGGATATAGCTGACGCCGATCACGGTGCCGGGGATGGCGAAGCTCAGCATGGTGCCGAACTCGAAGGCGCGCTTGCCGGCGAAGTTCTGCCTGGTCAGCAGATAGGCGGTGAGGAGCCCGATCGCCCCGGTCAGCGGTGCTGCCAGGATCGAGATCTCCAGCGTCGTCCAGAACGAGGTCCAGGCCGATCCGGCGAAGATCTGCGGGCTCGTGAGGTCGATGCGGAAACCGGTGAGGAAATGCTCGAGCGTCGGCGTGTGGTCGCGACCCATCGCCTTCACCAGGCCGCCCGCGAGGATCATGCCGTAGATGATGACGGTGAAGATCGACCACGGGATGACCACGGCATAACAGATCCGCGCCACCCATTTCGGCAGCGGCAGCGGCAGGCCGGAATCGCCCTTGCCGGTCACCGTCGTGTAGGAGACGCGCCCGAGCCAGCGGTGCTGGGCGTAGAAGGCGCCGAGCGTGAAGGCGAGCAGGACGAGCGCGAACACCGCCGCGCGCCCCTGGTCATGCGCGGCGCCGACCACGGCGAAGAACACCTTGATCGAGAGCAGCTCGTAATTGCCGGCGAGCACCAGCGGGTTGCCGAAATCGGCGAGGCTCTCGACGAAGCCGAGCAGGAAGGCGTTGGCAAGGCCCGGACGCAGCAGCGGCCAGGTCACGGTGCGGAATGTGGTCCAGCGGCTGGCGCGCAGAGTCTGCGCCGCCTCCTCGAGCGAGGGAGCGATGCCTTGGACGACGCCGATCAGCACCAGGAAGGCGATCGGCGTGAAGGCGAGGAGCTGCGCCAGGAAGACGCCGGTCAGGCCGTAGATCCAACGGCTCCGCGATACGTCGAAGTACTCGAAGAGAATGGTTGAGACGAGGCCGGCGCGGCCGAAGAGAAGAATGACGGCAAGACCGATGACGAAGGGCGGCGTGATGATCGGCAGCACGCTCATCACGCGCAGGAGCCGCTTGAAGCGGAAACCCGAGCGCACGGCGATCAGCGCGAAGGCGAGACCGAGAAGCGTGGTGCCGGCACCGGTCAGGATCGCGAGGAACAACGTGTTCCAGGCGACGCCGCAGCGGAGGTTCGAGTAGAGGCAGTCGAGCCCCCAGATCGAGTGATCCGAAAGCTTCCCCCAGAAGACGCCGAAATTGATGTTGCCTTGGTTGTCCTTGACCGCGCTGGTCAGGATGGTCAGCACAGGAAACAGCACGAAGAGCGCGATCAGCGCGACGACCAGCGCGATCGCGCCGACGGTGAAGGTGTCGCCGCGACAGTAGCCGCGCAGCGCGAGGCCGCGGCACATCACCATCAGATAAGAGAGCGAGAGCGCCAGCGCGCCATAGCCCATGCCGGTCTGCTTCGGCCCACCGGGACCGAGCGCGGCCACCGTCCAGCCGCGATGGTCGATGGCGAAGCCCTGGATCAGGATCAATCCGATGCCCGCGACGCCGGCGGCGACGAGCAGGCGGGCGGTGTTCTCATCCTGCTTCCATACTGCCCAGGTCGCGGCAAGCAGCGGCAGAAGCGCCGGCGCAAGCCACCAGCGATTCTGCGCGACGATCTGCCAGACGGCGGGGCCGCTCTCCGCGCTCGGATAGGCGCGAACCCATCCGAACGCGAAGAAGCCCGCATCGATCATGTACCAGGGAAGAAGGACCGCCCCCAGCCAGCCGATGGCCAGCCAGGGCGCGGCGATACGGTCGGTCACGAGGGCCGTTCCCCCGAGGAGACGAGCGGCCTTACTTCGGCAGGTTCTTCACCTCTTTGTCCCACTTGGCGAGCAGGCGGACCCGCTCGGCCGAGGAGCCGTACTTGGCGAAGTCGTAGTTGATCAGCTTGATGGTCTTGAGGTCGGGCGCCTGCGGCGGGGCCTTGGCGGCCTTGTTCGACGGCACCTGATAGGCCTTGGCCTTGGCGCCGAGCTCCTGAGCCGCCGGGGTCAGCGCCCAGTCGTACCACTTTTTGCCAAGCTCCATGTTCTTGGCGCCTTTGATCAGCGTCATCGAGCCGATCTCGTAGCCGGTGCCTTCGCAGGGAGCGACGACCTTGATCGGCCCGCCTTCGACCACCATCGTCACCATGTCGTGCTGGAAGACGATGCCGACCGCGGTCTCGCCGAGGCTGGTCGCCTTGGCCGGGGCTGCGCCCGAGCGGGTGTACTGGTTGATGTTCTTGTGGAGCTGCTTCAGGTAGTCGAAGCCCTTGTCCTCGCCCATGAGCTGCACCATGGTCGCAAGCATGGTGTAGGAGGTGCCGGACGAGTTCGGGTCGGCGACCTGGACGTCATCCTTGAGCTTCGGATTCAGCAGGTCGGCCCAGCACTTGGGCTCCGGGATGCCCTTCTTGGCAATCAGCTGCGTGTTGAAGCCGTAGCCCAGCGCGCCGGCATAGACGCCGACGGTGCGGCCCTTCGACTGCTCCCACTGGCGCTGCGCCCAGTCATGAAGCTCGGCCAGCTTCGGTGACTTGTACTCCTCGCTGAGGCCCTCTTCAGCGGCCTGCAGGTGCGGGTCGCCGGTGCCGCCCCACCATACGTCGCCCTTCGGGTTCGAGGCCTCGGCCTTGATCGTCGCGTAGAGCTCGCCCGAGCTCTTGCGGGTCATGTTGACCTTGATGCCGGTCTCCTTCTCGAAGGCCTGCACCATCTCGCGACACCACTCCTCCTGGACGGTGCAGTAGAGATTGAGCTGCGCACGCGCATCCGCGGCGCCGAGAAGCACCGCCGCGCCCATCGTCAGCCCGATCGTCAGAAACTTGCGCGCCATTTGATCCTCCCGCGTCATTATATTTTTGATCCTACGACGATGCCCCAGGCCCCGACCTCTGTCAAAAATTTGTCATGAATGTTTGTTGTCTCCGAGCGCGGCGGCAGCGCCGACCAAGCCTGGATACGATCTTGTGATGACCGAGGTCGAAATCGCCTGGATCAGGGCTGCGAGCGGCGGCTTATCCTCGAAGCGGGCGCGGAAGCGGCTGCCGGCGAGCGGCCCCAGCAGCTTCGGCAGGACGCCGCCGGCGAGATAGACACCTCCGGTCGCGCAGAAGGCGAGCGCCGCATCCCCCGCGACGGAGCCGAGCGCGGCGAAAAACTGGTCGAGCGCTCGGCATGCGCGCGGGTCGCCCGCGACGGCCGCCTCCGCCACCTGCTCGGGACGGGTACGCATCGAGACGGTTCCATCGATCTCGGCCAGGGCCCGGTCGATCTCGAGCAGTCCCGGCCCGCAGACGACGCGCTCGACCGTAACCCGGCCGGACCGGGCGAGAATGGCGGCGACCCGCGCTTCCTGCTCGTCCAGCGGCGCGAAGCTCATCTGACCCGCCTCGCTCGCGACCGGAACCCAGGCGCCGCGATGGCGCAGCAGCGCCGCGACGCCGAAGCCGGTGCCCGGACCGAGGACGACGCGGGCGCCATCCGCTTGCGCGCGACCGCCGCCGACCGGAACGACATCGCCGGGGCCGAGCCTGGGCAGCGCCAGCGCCAGCGCGTGGAAATCGTTGACCACGACCAGCCGCTCGAAGCCGAGCGCGCGCTTGAGCGCCGAGATCGAGAAATGCCAGGTCGAATTGCTCGGCGTGACCTCGTCCGCGGTCACCGGGCCGTTGACGGCCAGCGAGGCGGCTGCGATGCCTCCGCCGATGCTCCTGAGGTAATCGCCGATCGCCTGCTCGAAATCGCCGCCATCGGCGAGCAGGCGTTCTTTGACCGCCCGCGGCTCGGCCTCCGGGCCGTCGACGAGGCCGAACCGGACATGGGTGCCGCCGAGATCGACGACGAGCGCGGGCCAGAGACTCATGCCGGTTGCTTCCCGCCCTCCGTTCTCGCTCGTTCCTCGCGCCGGGCGCGGAGCGCGATGCTGAGACCGCTCGCGATGATGATGACCGCGCCGATCCCGGTCCAGATGCTGGGCACGTCGCCGAAGATGAAGAAGCCGAACAGGCTCGCCGCCAGGAGCTGAAAATACTGAAACGGCGCGATCACCGGCGCCGGCCCCCACATGAAGGCGCGCGCGACGCAGTAATGCCCGAGCCCGCCGAAGACGCCGAGGATCGAAAGCTCCAGCACGGCTCCGACGCTCCCCGGCGTGACCCAGAAGAAGGGAACGGCGATCGACATGACCGCCGACCCGACGAGCGCAGCATAGAAGACCGAGGTCTCCGGCGAGTCGTCGCCGGCGACGCCGCGCGTCATCACCTGATAGATCGCATAGCAGGTGGAGCTGCCGAGCACGAAGACAGCCTGCCAGGGCAGATGGCCGGAACCCGGCTGGATGATGATCAGCGCGCCCAGGAAGCTGACCAGGATCGCGGCCCAGTGGCCGATCCCGACCCGCTCACCCAGCACGAAGGCGGCGAAGATCGCGACCAGGAAGGGCGACACGAAGGAGATCGCCGAGGCCTCGGCCAGCGGCACGACCGCGATCGCGGCGAAGTAGAGGATGTTGGAGCCCAGGAAGAAGGCGGAGCGCAGGATCTGGCTTCCGAGCCGCCTCGTCGCCGCCAGCCGCCAGCCATAGCGCGGCCCGAAGAGCAGGACGACGAAGACCAGGTGGCTCAGGTTCCGCGCCCAGACGATCTCGAAGGTCGGCAGCTCGGCCGAGAGATGCTTCACCATCGCATTCATGATCGGGAAGATCGCCGAGGCCGCGCACATGAAGAGGATGCCGCGGAGGATGTTCTGAGGATGCACTAAGCCCCCGAGTTTGGGCGCCAAGGTGACGGGGACGACGTTGCCATGCAATGCCCACTTGCCCGCAGAATGAGCGAACCGGCGCCCTGATTGCCGCATGGAGCGCACAAGAGGGCGGGCAGGCCGCGGTAGACCGACCGAAAGCCACCTCCTATCTTGAGTTGTCTCGCGGAAGGGGAGGTTGAATGCGGCGGATTGCCGTGTGGATCGGTGTCAGCTCGCTCGTCTCGCTGTTCGGCCTCGGGTTGTGGTGGCATGCCGATGTGATCGCCGCCGCGTTTGACGGCGATGAGCTCTCGGTCAAGAAGGTCGGGCTCGTGCTTGCGCTTCTCGCTGGCGCCGCGGGCGCCATCGGAGCAATCACCAACATTGTCCGGGCCGTGCGCGACCAAGTCGCGCGAAGCGAGGCCTTGGCCGAGAAGGCCGCGGGAAGATACGCCCCGCCACCCTCACTCCCCTGGTTCACCCTCGACAGGGGCGAGTTGCAGCCCTTCGCCGCGCTGAATTGCTGGGCGCGACTGCAGGATGGTAAGCCGGTAGCCGCACTCGTCGGCCGCGAGACCGAACGCAACGCGCTGCTCGACTGGGCGAAGTCGGGGCCGGGCGTCCGCGTCAAAATCGTCACGGGAGATGGCGGCTTCGGCAAGAGCCGGCTTGCCGCGGAGGTCGCTGACTAGCTGTCGCGCGAGGGATGGGCGGCCGGTCTGTACAAGCCGCATGCCGATCCGAGCCGCACGGGCGCGCTGCCACAGGCGAAGAAGGGACTCTTCCTCATCCTCGACTACCCGGAGGAACAGCGCGCCCGCGTCGGCGCCGTGCTGAAGGAGGCGAAGGCGCTCGAGCCGATCGATCATGCAGTCCGCATCGTTCTCCTCACCAGGCAAGGCTCCCAGGCCTGGCAGGGAGCGATCGACGAGGCGGGCGTCGATCCGCAGTCAGTACCGCTCGACCTCGCGCCGCTCTCCGACGATCCGACGCGCGCCGTCTATTGGGATACGCGCGGTCGGCTCGCCGCGCATCTCGGCACGCCGCCTCCCGCGGCGACGACGACCGATTTCGCCCGATGGCGGGAGGAGCAGGGCGATCTCGGCCGCCGGCCGCTGATCGTGCTTGCCGCCACGGTCCATGCCGTCCTGCACCCAGAAGCGGCGTTGAAGATTCCGGCGGCCAAGGTGGTGCGGGCACTGGAGCGCCGTGAAGCGCGCCGGCTGAATGCGGCGGGCAGCGCGAACGGTTTCGGCGAAGGCGCCGGCGCGATGCTGGCGGCTCTTGCCGCGGTGCGGGGCGGACTCGACAGCGCCGCGCTTCGTGCTCTCGCGGCGGATCGTGTGTCTCTTGAAATCGCTCTGCCCGAGACCGACAAAGTGGTCGCCGCCGCCGGTGATGCCGGATGGCTTCGAGACGGAGTGCTCGCCGAACCGAAGCCCGACATCATGGCGGCTGTTCTTGTCCATTCGGTCTTGAATGGCGATGCGAGCAAGGCTCCGGACCGGCTATGGGCTGCGCTGCACGATGTCGCGGGCGGCCGCCTCGACGCGCTGGCTCGCATCGCCTATGACCTGCTGCTGGTCGAGGGCCATGAGGCCAGAAACCGCTTCGTCGGCTGGCTCGTCCGCATGATCGAGGGCCGCACCGATCGCGTCGCGGCGCTTGCCGGCGCATTCGACATCGAGTTGCCTGCGCTCATCGCCCCGGTCGCGGTCGCCTGGGGGAAGGAGGCGCGGAAGGCGGGCGCCGTCGACGAGGCAGCCTTCGCGTCTTTGCTCAACAACCACTCGGTCGACCTCGCGGGTGCCGGCGACGGCGCGGGCGCGCTCGACGCCATCCGCGAGGCCACGGACATCTACCGCCGCCTCGCCAAGGCCGCGCCCGCGCGCTTCGAGCCCGACCTGGCATCGAGCCTCAACAACCTCTCGAACCGCCTTTCGGGCGCCGGCGACGGCGCGGGCGCGCTCGACGCCATCCGCGAGGCCACGGACATCTACCGCCGCCTCGCCAAGGCCGCGCCCGCGCGCTTCGAGCCCGACCTCGCCTTGAGCCTCAACAACCTCTCGAACTGTCTTTCGGATGCCGGCGACGGCGCGGGCGCGCTCGACGCCATCCGCGAGGCCACGGACATCTACCGCCGCCTCGCCAAGGCCGCGCCGGCGCGCTTCGAGCCGGAACTGGCAAGGAGCCACGGGTCGCTCGGACGAGCGCTGGAGGCGGGAGGCGAGATCGCGGAAGCGCGGAGCGCCTATGCAGAGGGCGCGCGGATCATCGAGCCTCACGCCAGGGCAAGACCGGGAACGCCGGTCGAGACGCTGTATCGACGGCTCTGCACCAATCACGACAGGCTCGGGGGAGAGTGATCCTCGATCAAGGTCGTACGCGCGACGCCCCTCGCTCGGCCCCCACCCTTCCCTCCCCCACGCTGATGCGCGGGGGAGGGGCGAGAAAAAGGCATAGGAAAGCGTGCGAGGCGCCTACGTACCCTCTTCCGCCACCGGCAGCCACAGCACCTCCTCGATCGTCTCGGCGCCGGTCGCCAGCATGACCAGGCGGTCGAGGCCGAGAGCGATGCCGGAGGCTTCGGGCATCGCGGCGAGCGCCGAGAGGAAGTCTTCGTCGATCGGGTAGCGCGTGCCGTAGAGGCGCTGCTTCAGTTTCATGTCAGCTTCGAAGCGGCGGCGCTGCTCGCTCGCATCGGTCAGCTCGCCGAAGGCGTTCGCCAGCTCGAGGCCGGCGATGTAGAGCTCGAAGCGTTCGGCGAGGTGCGGGGCGTCCGCCTTCGGGCGCGACAGCGCCGCCATGTGGATCGGGTAGTCGGCGAGCAGCGTCGGCCTGGGATGGCCGAGCTTCGGCTCGATGCGGTCGAGGAAGACCTTGAAGAAGACATCGTCCCAGCCGTCGTCGGCGGCGACGGTGACGCCGATGCCGCGCGCGGCCTTGGCGAAGCCCTCGGCATCGAAGCGGCCGGGCGCCGGCAGGAAGGCGAAGGGATCGATGCCGGCGTGACGGCGGAAGGCCTCGGCGACGGTCAGGCGCTCGAAGGGTGCCGCGGGCCCGGCCGCGCGCCCGCGCCACAGGAGCGAAGACGACCCGGCGGCTCCGGCCGCGGCCCGCACCAGGCCCTCGCAATCTTCCATCAGCCGTTCATAGCCTTCGCCGGCCCGATACCACTCCAGCATGGTGAATTCCGGGTGGTGCGTGGCCGAGCGCTCGCCGTTCCGGAAGACCCGCGCCATCTGGAAGATCCGCTTCTCGCCCGCGGCGAGCAGCTTCTTCATCGCGAATTCGGGCGAGGTGTGGAGATAGAGCCGCGAGGTCGCCCCGCCGGGCGCTTCGAGCGTGGTCGGGAAGGCCTTCAGATGCGGCTCGAGCCCCGGCGACACCTGCAAGGCCGGCGTCTCGACCTCGACGAAGCCGCGGTCGAGGAACCAGGCCCGGATCGCCGCGACGATGCGCGCGCGCTTGAGGAGATGAGGGCGGCGGCGGGCATAGGCCTCGGCATGCCAGGCAGGGATCGGAGAACGCGGCATTGCCTTCACGGATTCGAGGCCAGGGAGCGTTGCAAGCAGCGGGGCGACCTGCTACGAGCACGCGCCGCAAGTCCAGGCAACCTCTCGGGATGTGCCGTGAAAGTCAACGCCAACACGCTTCGCTCGGGCCATGTGATCGAGCATAACGGCCATCTCTTCGCGGTGATCAAGGCCGAGAACATCCAGCCGGGCAAGGGCACGCCGGTAACCCAGGTCGACCTCCGCCGGCTCTCCGACGGCATCAAGGTGACCGAGCGCTTCCGCACCCAGGAGACGGTCGAGCGCGCCTATATCGACGAGCGCGAGTTCCAGTACCTGTTCCAGGAAGGCGACAACTACACCTTCATGGATATCGAGACCTACGACCAGATCCAGGTGCCGAAGGAGATCATCGGCGAGCCCGCGGTCTTCCTGCAGGACGGCATGAAGGTCGATATGCGTATGCATGAGGGAAAGCCGGTCTCGATCTCGCTGCCGCAGAGGGTCACGCTGGAGGTTGTCGAGGCCGACCCGGTGGTGAAAGGACAGACCGCAGCCTCCTCCTACAAGCCCGCGATCATGTCGAACGGGGTCCGGGTCATGGTTCCCCCCTTCATCACCGCCGGCACCCGGATCGTGGTGAATACCGAGGACGGCTCTTACCTCGAACGCGCCAAGGACTGACCCGCGGCGGCCGCTCCCCTTGAAGGGGGAGCTTTACGGTACTATTTTGTGTTTGGGGCTGTCCCAGATAACTACCTGAGATGACGCTTAACCCATTGTTTGATCTGGGTTAGTTGCTTGGATGGGTCACTGGTGTTGAAGCGCCACTCGCACTCTTTCAAGAATAGCCCGAAATGGGCCTTCGGGACACCGTTGAACTTGCGCATGTGGCGCTTGGCCTGGTTCCAGAAGTTCTCGATGCCGTTGATGTGATTCTGCCGATCAGCGAAGAGCTCGGAGTGATTGATCCGGAAGTGCTTGAAGTCGGATACGTCGAGCACGTTGTAGCCCT
>VGEN01000048.1 GCA_016869285.1 Alphaproteobacteria bacterium | reverse complement strand
GACCGTGCTTTGGCTTAAACCCAAAACCCTGGCAATAGCTTCTTGGCAGGCACCGTCCTGGCTCAGCGCATAAATCTGGCAGCGGTCCTCATAGGTAACTCGCCGGTATCGGCTCATCAGTAACCTCTCGTGAGTGCAAGAGGTTACCCCTTCGCCCTTCCATAAAATTATGCACTGGCTACTTGAATCCGCGACGGATTTGGCCAGGAAGACGACATGGTGCTTGGGGCACGGATTGCGAACGCCCTGATACAGTGACGAAAGTTACCGCTCGTGCGAGTCACGACTTGCGCGAGGGCGATCCCGGTGACCGGAACGGGGAGGCATGCGCCGGCCATCCGCACCCTTGCCCTTGAGTCCAGGGCATGCCGGGACACTCGCTGCGCCCGCCTCACGCTGTCAGAGGCGCGTAAGTCTCCGGCCGCCGATGCTCGTAGAAGCGCCAAGTCTCCTTCACTTCGCGCGCGACCGCGAGGTCGATATCGGCGACGACCAGCGCGTCCTTGTCGTCGGGGCCCTGCGCGAGGATGCGCCCCTTGGGATCGACGACATAGCTCAAGCCGTAGAAGCGGCCGGCATTCCAGGGCGCCTCGATGCCGACACGGTTGTTTGCGCCGACGAAGAAGCCGTTGGCGATGGCGGCGGCCGGCTGCTCGATGTGCCAGAGATGGCGCGAGAGGCCCTCCCAGGTCGCCGACGGGTTGACGACGTACTCCGCGCCGTTGAGGCCGAGCGCGCGCCAGCCTTCGGGGAAGTGGCGGTCGTAGCAGATATAGATGCCGAGCTTGAGATAGCGGGTCTGGAAGACCGGCCAGCCCTTGATGCCGTCGGCGAACCAGAATTTCTCGTCGCCGCGCTCGGCCGCCGGGATCATCGTGTGATGCTGGCGGCCGATGCCGGGGATGTGGACCTTCTGGTAGGTGCCGAGCACGCTTCCGTCGGCGTCGATGACCACGGCCGTGTTGTAGTACTTGCCGGCGGGTCCCTTCTCGTAGATCGGCGCCACGATCACCATGGCGTGCTTCTTCGCCAGCGGAAGCAGCGCCTGCATCGTCGGCCCGTCGACCGGCTCGGCGGCGGCGAACCATTTCGGGTCGTTGACCGGGCAGAAATAGGGCTGGTTGAACACCTCCTGGAAGCTGATCACCTGCACGCCCTTGGAGGCTGCCTCTTCGACCAACGCCACATGCGCCGCCAGCATGTTGCGGCGGATGGTCTCGACCGGGTCCGAGGTCGCGCCCTTGAGGGCGACCTGGGTCACGGCGACGCGAACGGTGCTCATGAGGTTTCTCCCTGGTCGACGAACATCTTTCCAATCCGATAGATTTGGCTAGTATCGCGCGCCGTTCAGCCTCGGGGGAGTTTCTCGTGAAGATCCGTCATCCGTACCTGCTGTTCCTCGGCGACGCCGCCGACCAGCTTGCCGCCAAGACCGCCAACGGCGTAAATGTCTGGCGCCCCGAATGGTGCAAGGGCCAGTTCCGCCTTCCGGGCTGCAAGGCCGATCTCGGCATCCCCGACATGAACATCGCCCAGGCGGCGAAGGCCGGGGTGAAGACGGTCCTGGTCGGCGTCGCCAACCGTGGCGGCATCATCCCGCCGGCCTGGGAGAAGCATCTGGTCAAGGCCTGCGATCTCGGCATGGACATCGCGAGCGGGCTGCACAACCGGTTGACCGACTTGCCGAAGCTGGTCGCGGCCGCCAAGGCGAACGGCCGCAAGCTCTTCGACGTTCGCCATCCCGACCGAGACTTCGATGTCGGCACCGGCATCAAGCGCAAGGGCAAGCGCCTGCTCACCGTCGGCACCGACTGCTCGGTCGGCAAGATGTTCACCTCGCTCGCGCTCGAAAAGGAGCTACGCCGCCGAAAGGTGAAGGCCGACTTCCGCGCCACCGGCCAGACCGGGATCTTCATCGCCGGATCGGGAGTCTCGATCGATGCGGTGATCTCGGATTTCGTCTCCGGCGCGGTCGAGTGGCTGGCGCCGGCCAACGATGCCGATCACTGGGACCTGATCGAGGGCCAGGGCTCGCTGTTCCACGCCTCCTATGCCGGCGTCACGCTGGGCCTCATCCACGGCTCGCAGCCGGATGCGCTGGTGGTCTGCCATGAGCATGGCCGTGCGCATATGCGCGGGCTGCCGCACTACAAGCATCCGGGCCTGAAGGACTGCATCGAGCGCAACATCGAGGCGGCGCAGCTGACCAACCCGAAGGTCAAGTGCGTCGGCGTCTCGATCAACACCCAGCGCGTCAGCGAGAAAGAGGCGATCAAGCTGCTGAAAAAGACCGAAGACCAGCTGGGCCTGCCTGCGGTCGATCCGATGCGGACGGGCGTCGACGCCATCGTCGATACGCTGCGCTGATGCGGCGGCTTGCCGCGCGGCAGGAGGTGTTCCCGATCCGGGGCGCTTTCAAGATCAGCCGCGAGACCCGAACGCAGCAGCCGGTGGTCCTGGTCGAGATCAAGGACGGCGATGTCGTCGGCCGCGCTGAATGCGTGCCTTACAAGCGCTACGGCGAGTCGATGGATGGCGTCGTCGAGACGATCCTTGGGATGAGCGACGACATCGCCAAGGGACTCGACCGTGTCGGGCTGCAGGCGAAGATGAAGCCGGGGGCTGCCCGCAACGGCATCGACTGCGCGCTCTGGGACCTGGAAGCGAAGAAGTCGGGGAGGCGCGTCTGGGACCTCGCCGGAAGGCCGGCGCCGAAGCGCGTTGTCACCGCCTTCACCATCAGCTTCGACACGCCGGAGAAGATGAGGGCCGACGCGTCCGCGGCGGCGGACCGCCCGCTGCTCAAGATCAAGCTCGGTGGCGACGGCGACGACGCGCGCATCCGCGCGGTGCGCGAGGGGGCACCTAAGTCGCGGCTGATCGTCGATCCGAACGAGGCCTGGACCATCGACCATTTCACGCGCTTTGCGCCTGAGTTTGCGCGCCTCGGCGTCGAGATGATCGAGCAGCCCCTGCCTTCGGCGAACGACGCCGCGCTCGCCTCGGTGCCGCATCCGGTCATCGTCTGCGCGGATGAGAGCGCGCATGATCGCCATCACCTGGGCGAGCTCAAGGGTCGCTACGAGGCGATCAACGTCAAGCTCGACAAGACCGGCGGCCTGACCGAGGCGCTGGCCTTGACCGATGCGGCGCGTGCCGCCGGTTTCGAGGTGATGGTCGGCTGCATGCTCTCGACCTCGCTCGCCATGGCGCCGGCGGTGCTGGTGGCGCAGAGCGCGCGCTGGGCCGATCTCGACGGGCCGCTGCTGCTGGCCAAGGATCGTGAGCCCGGACTCCGATTCGCCGGCAGCGAGCTTCTGCCTTTCGGGCCGGAGGTCTGGGGCTGACGCTCGCTTCCGTCTCGGCGCTCTCGTACCCCCTCTCCCGCGCGGAGCGCGGGGGAGGGAGCGCAGGGCGACTTCGCTGAAATAGATCGCGCCGCAGGACTCCAAGTCTTCCGCCGCTCACGCGCCGCTTGTATGGTCGCTGGCGGATGGGTGACGGCATGGACCTCGACGGCTTGAAGGGGTGGGTCGGTCGGCGTGCCAGCGCCGAGGACCTGGCCTCGCTGCCGCCGGTCGCCGCGCTCTCCGCCACGCTCGATCGCGACGATCCGCCTCCGAAGGCCGGCGATGCGCTGCCGCCTTTGTGGCACTGGCTTTTCTTCCTCGAGGCTAAGCCCGCCTCCGAGCTCGGTCATGACGGACACCCGAAGCGCGGCGGTTTCTTGCCGCCGGTGCCGCTGCCGCGTCGCATGTGGGCCGGCAGCCGGCTCTCCTTCCGGAAGCCGATTCCCCTGGGCGCCGCGATTCGCCGTGATTCCGAGATCCTGAAGGTCGAGACCAAGGAAGGCCGCACCGGCACGCTGGTCTTCGTCACCGTCAGGCACCGGATCGTCTGTGAAAGCGCAACCGCGATCGAGGAGGAGCACGACATCGTCTATCGCAACGCGCCGAAGCATGGCGATGCCGCGCCGCCGCCGAAGAGCGCGCCGGCCGATGCCGCATGGACGCGGGCGCTCAGCCCCGACGCGGTGCTGCTGTTCCGCTACTCGGCGCTGACCTTCAACGGCCATCGGATTCACTACGATCATCCCTACGTGACCCAGGTCGAAGGCTATCCGGGCCTCGTCGTGCATGGTCCGCTGCAGGCGACGCTGATGCTCGACCTTCTCCGCCGCCAGCGGCCCGAGGCGCGCGTCGCGCGCTTCTCCTTTCGCGCGCTTTCGCCGGTCTTCGCCGACCGGCCGCTCTCGGTGAACGGTCGCGCTGCCGGGGAGAAGATCGCGCTCTGGGTCGCCAATGATGCCGGCTATCTCGCCATGGAAGGCGAGGCCGTGCTGGCGGAGCCCTAGGGATGGAAAACGGACGCGCCGGGATCGCATCCGCCGGGCCGTTGCCGCCCGATCCGATGTCGGACGCCTGCGCGCGCTTCTTCCGCGCGCATGCGGAGCTTTGGCGCTTCATCGGCTTCGTCTCCGATCTGGCGCTCCGCGTCGACGACATGGCGAGGCTCGCCTCCGAGGCGGTGCCGCCCGGCGTCAGCGGCAGGCCGGTCGGCGGCGGTGCGCACGCACCCTCGGCCGAAGGCGCGATGGCGCGCACGCTGCGTGGCCAGCGCCACGTCTTCCTGCATATGGTCTTAAGCCGTGTCGTCGACAGCTATCTCGCATACCTCGCCGAGCTCACGGTCATGCTTGCGATCAACAACCCGCGCGCGCTGCGGGCGGAAGAGGGCGTGCCGCTCGGGCTCCTGGTCGAGCACGACTCGATCGATGAGGTGGTCGACGCTGTCGTGCGCGACCGTGTTTTCCAGCTCGCCGCCTCCGGCCTCGATGCGCTGGAAGCCTGGATCGGCGAGCGCTTCGGCTTCGCGCTCTTCGTTGAGGATCAGGCCCGCGACCGCGTCGCGCGGCTGATCGACGTGCACAACCTGATCGTCCGTCACCGCGGCCTGGCCACGCGGCGCGTCGCCGCCGCCGATCGCGATGGGCGCCGCAAGCCTGGCCAACCGATCGAGCTCGCCGTCGACCAGCTCTTCTCGGATTCGAGCCTGCTCGCCCGCTCGGTCACCGACATCGATGTGCGCGCCGCCGACCAGTTCGACCTGCCGCGCGCGGTGTCTCCGACTCTTCCGATCGGTTGACGGTTGCGTCGCGTCATTTTCTTGTGAAGCGGAGGTCGAGTCGAGCGGCGATCTCAATAGAGTTATTTGATTATATTGAGAAACTGTCCATCAACTTGACTTTGCTGCGTCGCGGGAGTATATATTGCGATGCGGTAGACAGATGCCTCCGGGCGCTGATTGCCGCAATGCCCTTATGGGCGTTTCCTCCCTAAACTCGGGCCGTGCCTTCGGGCACGGCCTCTTTTCTTTCAGGCTGTCGGCGGGGCGGCCTGGCCGGGCCCGAGCGCCCGCTGCATCAGCACGCTGTCGACCCAGCGGCCGTGCTTGAAGCCGGCACCCTCGATCGTGCCGACCCGCCGGAAGCCGAGCGCCTCATGCAGCCCGATCGAAGCCAAGTTGGCGCCGTCGCCGATGACGGCGATCATCTGGCGTTTGCCGAGCGCGGTCGCCCGCTCGATCAGCGTCGAGAGCAGCGTCCGGCCGATCCCTCTGCGCGCTGCTTCGGGTGCGAGGTAGACCGAGTTCTCGACGGAGTAGCGATAGGCCGGGCGCGGGCGGTAGGGGCCGCAATAGGCGTAGCCGAGCACGCGTCCCTCGACATCGGCGACAATATAGGGGTAGCCCGCCTCGACCAGCGCGTTGAAGCGGCGCTTCATCTCCGTGAGATCGGGGGCGACCTCCTCGAAGCTCGCCAGGCCGTTGAGGACGTGGTGAGCGTAGATGCGCTGGATCGCGGGAAGATCCGCCGGTACTGCCGGCCGGACGACGGGCGCGCTGCTCACGTCCGGCGGCTGAGCTCGAGCGTGGTGCGCCCCAGCGTTTCGACCAAGCCGAGCAGGTCGCGCGAGACCTTGGCGAAGGCGGCGGTGGGCTCGATCCGCGCCTCGTCGAGATAGAGCGCGCGACTGACCTCGATCTGCAGCGCGTGCACGCCTTCGGCCGGGCGACCGTAGTGGCGGGTGGTGTAGCCGCCGGCATAGGGCGCGTTGCGCACGACGGTGTAGCCGCGTCCGGCGAGGAAGGTCTCGGCGCCTTCGACCAGCCGCGGATCGCAGGATTGCCCGAAGGCGTCGCCGAGCACGATGTCGGCCAGCGTCTCGCCGCCGGCGGTGTCGCCGAGCCCGCCGGCCGAAGGCATCGAATGGCAATCGAGCAGGAGCGTGACGCCGAAGGCCGCCTGGGCGGAGGCGACGAGCCCGGCCAGCGACCGGTGATAGGGCTGCCAGAGCCGCTCGATCGCGGTCATCGCAACACTCACCGGCAGCAGGCAGCGGTAGAGCGGACGCCCGCCGGCCGAGAGTCGCGGGATGGAGCCCAGCCCCGCGACGACACGGGGCGAGCGCGTGTTGGCTTCCGGAGGAAGCGTCCCCTCGAACATCTCCGGGTCGAGCTCGAGGGCCTCGCGATTGACGTCGACCATCGAGCGGGGAAACTTGGCGGCCAGCAGCGGGACGCCGAGGCCGGGCGCGGCCGAGAGCAGCCGGTCGACGAAGGCGTCTTCGGCGCGGCGAAGCTCCGCCTCGGGAACCTCGACCAATGCCAGGAACTCGGGCGTGTAACGCCGCCCGCTATGGGGCGAGGCAAGCACGATCGGAAGCGACGGATTGTCGGGCGCGTTGAGCGCAATCGGTGAGGGGCCGCGGGCGGCGTCGACGAATCCGTCCATCGCCGCCGATCTTGAACGAAAGCTGCGCCGATGTCACCGATGCGCCGGAATCCGTGGCGCCAGCCTGTTGCGCGACCTCGGGCTTTGGTGGTAGAGGCAGCGCCTCGGTGGCCCAAAGCCGCTTCGGATCGAGGCGGGCGCGTAGCTCAGCGGGAGAGCACTACCTTGACATGGTAGGGGTCACAGGTTCAATCCCTGTCGCGCCCACCACCGAGCCTTCTTCGTCCAACGCGTCATGTGCTGCGCGGTGCCCAGCAGTCCCGCGGGGCGGAACGCCAGGGAACTCGCGTTGCCCGTGTGACCGGTTGCCGGCACCGGCGAAGCGGCCTAGCGTTGGCCCATGGCAATCGCCGTCCGTCCGATCGACCCCATCTCGCGCCCCGATTTCGCCGCCGAGATGACCGGCATCGACCTCTCGAAGACCCTCACCGAGGAAGAGGTTTCCGCCATCCATGACGGCATGACCCGCTTCGGCGTGTTGGTCTTCCACGACCAGGACCTGACCGACGAGAGCCAGGTCGCCTTCTCGCGCCAGCTTGGGCCGCTCGAGGATGCGATCAGCGATCTGCGTGCCGTCAAGGAACGCCGGATCAGCATGGATCTGAGCGACATTTCCAACCTCGACCAGAACAGCAAGATCATGGCGCGCGATGATCGCCGCCGGCTGTTCGGCCTCGGCAATCTGCTCTGGCACTCCGACAGTTCGTTCAAGAAGGTGCCGGCCAAGTATTCGCTGCTCTCGGCGCGCGTGATCCCGGAGACGGGCGGCAATACCGAATTCGCCGACATGCGCGCCGCCTACGACACGCTCGACGAGGCGACCAAGCGCCAGATCCACGACATGATCTGCGAGCACAGCCAGATCTATTCGCGCGGTCTACTTGGCTTCACCGAGTTCACCGAGGAGGAGCGCCGGCAATGCACGCCGGTGCATCAGCGGCTGGTGCGCCGCCATCCGGTGACTGGGCGGCTCTCGCTCTATCTAGCATCGCATGCCGGCACGATCCTCGGCTGGCCGATGCCGGAAGCGCGTGCCTTCCTGATGGACCTGGTGGAGCATGCGACCCAGCGGAAATTCGTCTACGCCCATGCCTGGCGCCGGCACGACCTTGTCATCTGGGACAACCGCGTCACCATGCACCGCGCGCGGCGCTACGATGCCGCCAAGGTCCGCGACATGCGGCGAACGACGGTCTCGAACGAAGTGTCCAGCCTGGAGCAGGCGCCGCCGCCGTTTTGAGCTTGCGATTGTTGCGACAGCGCTTCGGAACCCTCTCCCGGCGAAGCCGGGGGAGGGGGTACGGCGGCGTCAGCGCGCGAGTCTAGTGCAGCGAGCGCTTGATCTTGCGCTTGATCGTGTCGAGCGCGGTGCGCACGTTCTTCAGATGCGGGTTGACGCGAAGCGCGGCTTCCAGCGCCGAGGCTGCGCCGATCCACTCCGACTCCGCCATCATGATCTGCGCCAGGCCCGAGAGCGCGCCGAAATGGCGGGGCTCGCGGGTCAGGGTTTGCTCGATGTCGGCGATCGATCCGGCATGGTCGTCGAGCAGGAACCGGGCGGTCGCGCGCTTGTTCCAGGCCTCGGCGAAATCGGGGTCGTGCGCGATGAGGCGGCCGAAGGTGATCTCCGCCGGCTCGATGCGCCCTCCAGCCAGCGCTGCGATGCCCTCCTGCATCAGGCGGCGGCCGGCATCGTCGGAGGCGGAAGCCCAGATCCGCCAGATCTCGCCTTCGATCGTCTCGGCGACATCGTTGTTGGGCGCGCGCTTGAGGGTGTCGAACAGGCGAGTCAGCCGCTCGTCGGCGCGGGGGTGGGGGACCGCCGTGCTTAGTCCCCCGAGGATGGTCATGACCCGGTCGAACATCGTCCTTGGGAACAAGGTAGCCGAACCGGGATGCGGCGTCAGGGGTTGCATCGCCGCCAATATCGGGTGAGATAGGCCGGATGGCGGGAGCGATGCGACATCTTCTCGTGATGGCGCTGGCGGCCGGGATCGGCTTCGGCAAGCCCGCGGCGGGCGCCGCGCTGGACGAGCTGGCCGCCGGCCAGAAGTTGTCGGCTGAGCACGTCGGTTTCATCCTGGTCGATGTCGCGAGCGGCAAGGTGCTGGCCGAGCACCAGGGCGACCGCCTCGTCGTACCGGCCTCGGTCGCCAAGCTGCCGACCGCCATCGCCGCGATCTCGTCCCTCGGCACGGAGCATCGGTTCGCGACGGAGCTGTCCCTTGCCGGATCGACGCTGATCCTGGTCGGCGGCGGCGATCCGCTGCTGGTGCCCGAGGATCTGCGTCCGGGCCTCCGGCGGCTTCGCGATAGCGGAGCGCGGATCGACCGCTTCATCTACGACGTCACGGCCTGGCCGGAGTCATCCGAGATCGATCCGCTGCAACCCGAGGCCTCCTCCTACAATCCGGGGGTGGGTGCGCTGGCGCTCGACTTCAACCGCGTGATGCTGGAATGGAAGGGAGGCGGGCGCGAGCGCTCGGCGATCGCCATCTCCGATGCGCTTCGCCTCGAGGCCGACGCCGTCAGCGTGCTGCTTTCCTCGGTGCCGACGCCGTATCGGCTGCGCGCCGACGGGCCTGATCGATGGCTGCTCGCCAACCCGACGGAAGCAGGCCGGACCTGGCTGCCGGTGAAGCAGCCGGGGCTCAACGCGGCGATGGTGGTCCGGCGGCTCGCCGAGCGCGAGGGCGTTCGGCTGCCGATCCCGGTCGCCGGCCGGCGACCGGCCGAGGCGCAGCCGCTCCACCTCCATCCGAGCCTGCCGCTTGCCGAGATCGTCAAGCGCGTGCTTGAGCACAGCAACAACATGGCAGCCGAGATGGTCGGGCTCGCGACCGCGATGCAGGTCGGCGAGAGTAGGCCGAGCAGCCTCGCTACCTCGGTCTCGGTCGTCGATGGCTGGCTCTCTGCACAGTTCCCGGAGATCGACTGGACCGGCAACCGTCGCGCCAATCACTCCGGCCTGTCGCCGGAGTCGCGTACGACGCCAAGGCAGATGGCGGGTCTGGTCCGGCATGCCGCGCTGCGCATCCCCGACTTGATCGAGTTCTTGCCGAAGCGGGAACTCACAGACAGCGATCCGGACGAGAGTAGGAACGAGGCTAGGCCCAAGGCGAAGCCGCGAGCGAAAGCGCTGGCCAGTGACAATAGCGAAGGCAAGGCGAAGGCCAAGGACGACGGCGGAAAGCGCAAGGCTGAGACGAAAGCCGGGAATGGAGACGACGGACCGAAGGTCGCGCTGCGCTATCGCGCCAAGACCGGGACCATGGCCTATGCGCGCGGCCTAGTCGGGCTGATGACGCCCAATTCCGGCCGGCAGCTCGCCTTTGCCATCTTCGTCTATGACGATGCCCGCCGGGCGCAGTTCGACGCGACGCTCGACCGCAACGACCCGGTGATGCCGCCGGAAGCGATTGCCTGGCTTCGTCGCGCGCGAAATGTCGAGCGCGGGATCTTGCGGGCCTGGACCATCGCCTACTGAGCCGGGTCTTTTTCGCCTCGGAAAGGCCGGCTAGAGTCGGGGTCCTTCCTCCGGCGGTTCCGGGACTCCCATGTTCAAGATCGACCCGTCTCGCTTCGACGTCGCGCGCGAGTTCAAGGCGAAACCCTTCGGCGAGCACTCGCCCGAGCTGCAATACGTGCTGAACTACATGCGCTCGCGGCAGACGCCCGACTTCCATGTGCTGGTGATGACCGAGCCCGGCAAGCGCTGGGTTCTGGCCCATATGCCGACCGGCGGCGGCGTGCCGAAGCTGACCAACCGGACCTTCGACAAGCTTGAGGATGCCGAGTGGCACGTCTTTAAGCTGCGCTGGAAGGACATCACCGGCCAGGACCTGCCGATCGATTGACGTTCCTGCCCTTCTTCCTCGGACAAACGCGATGACCAAGATCATGGGCTATGCCGACCGGCTCAGCCTGCAGCCGGGCGAGACCGTCGGCATCATGGCGAGCGTGATCGGCGCCGACCGCTTCCGCGCCGAGATCGTGCGCCTCCTGAACCCGAATGCCGGCATGGGGGCCAGCGACTATCGCGAGGCCGCAATCGAGACGCCGGCGAATGGCACCTACAAGGGGCGCGAGCAGAAGATCCATGCGGGCTCCTTCGGCGTGGTGCCGGAAAAATGGGCGCTCAAGAGCATCGAGAGCTTCACGTTGCAGGCTTATGTCTGGCCGACGACGCCGAAGAAGGGACCGCAGGCGCTGCTCGGCACCTGGGCCGAGCCCGGCACGGGCTTTGGGCTTGCCCTCGACGCCAAGGGGGCCGCCGAGGTCCGAATAGGGGGATTCAAGCTCACGTCGGGCGTGCCGATGCTGGAGCGACGCTGGTATCTCGTCGCCGCCAGCTTCGATGCGAAATCAGGCCAGGTGCGGCTCTGGCAGGAGCCGATCTACGACAAGACTTTTCACGCAGAACGCCCCGTTTTCGTCGAGGGCAGTGCCAAGACGAGCGCGTCCGACCGAGGAGCGCCCTTCCTGTTTGCCGCCTGGCGCGCAGGCGAGGCGAGGGCGCCGACCCTTTGGGGCCATCTTCTGACGGCAGGCCACTTCAACGGCCGTATCGACCGCCCCCGGCTCGCGCGCGTCGCGCTCGACCGCGCCCAGATCCAGGCGCTGACGTCGGGCATGCTGCCCTCGGGCGTCGAGGAAGAGGTGCTCGGCGTCTGGGACTTCTCGAAGGACATCTCTTCGGAGCGCATCGCCGACCTCTCGCCGAACCGCCTCGACGGCCAGGTCGTGAACCTGCCGACCCGCGCCGTGCCCGGGCACAACTGGACCGGGGCGGAGATGAACTGGACCAAGGCACCCGAGCAGTACGGCGCCATCCATTTTCACGACGACGACATCTCGGATGCGAAGTGGCAGCCGGATTTCTCCTTCACGGTTCCGGCGAATGCGACGAGCGGCTTCTACGCGGCGAAGCTCACCGCCGACGAAGCCTATTTTTACGTGCCGTTCTTCGTGCGCCCGACACGCGGCACCGCCAAGGCGAAGATCGCGTTCCTGGCCTCGACCGCGACGTACACGGTCTACGCCAACAACCGCGGCCGCTTCGCCGGCATGCGCACCGAGCTCTACCAGGGCCGCCTCTCGATGATGGACGCGGTCGACATCCTGCAGTTCGAGTACCCCGAGATGGGCGTGTCGACCTATGACCGCCACGCCGACGGCTCCGGCGTCTCCATCAGCTCGCGACTGCGCCCCGTCACCAACTGGAAGCCGCATGGGCGGCTGTGGAACTATTGCTGCGACCTCTTCATCGTCGACTGGCTCGAGCATACGGGCCTGGGATACGACGTCATCACCGATCACGACCTGCATGCCGAAGGCCAGGACCTGCTGCGCCCCTACAATGTCGTGATCACCGGCTCGCACCCCGAATACTGGTCGCTCGAGATGCTGGACGCGCTCGACGGCTATCAACGCCAGGGAGGCCGACACATCTATATGGGCGGCAACGGCTTCTATTGGCGGATCGCCTTCCACCCCACAGACTCGAACATCATCGAGGTCCGGCGCTCGGAGGACGGCGTGCGCGCCTGGGACGCGCGGGTCGGCGAGTACTATCACCAGTTCACCGGCGAGTATGGCGGGCTCTGGCGCCGCCAGGGCCGCGCGCCGCAGGTCGCGACGGGCGTCGGCTTCATCAGCCAGGGCTTCGATGCGTCCTCGTACTACCGCCGCACCGAGCAGAGCCGCGATCCGCGCGTCAACTTCATGTTCGAAGGAATCAAGGACGAGATTCTCGGCAACTTCGGCGTTCTGCAGGGAGGTGCTGCCGGGCTCGAGATCGACTGCGCCGACTTCGCCCTTGGCACGCCGCCGCATGCGCTCATCGTCGCCAAGTCGGAGAATCATTCGAACACCTACATCCTCGTCGCCGAGGAGATAAACATCGGCCATGGCGCGCTCGATGCCGTGCAAAATGCCGCGATCCACGCCGATCTCACCTTCTTCGAGACGCCGAACGGCGGCGCGGTGTTCTCAACCGGCTCGATCGCCTATGCGGGGTCGTTGCCGATCAACGGCTTCGACAACAACATCGCGAAGCTGACGACGAACATCCTGAAGCGTTTCGTCGACGACACGCCGTTTCCAATGCCGAAGTAGATTCCGAGTCGCTTCGGGTTTCCGCGGTGGCGCCGTGTTCGACTCGGCGAGGGGTCGCCGGCATTAAGCCTTAGCCTCCGCTTCACCTTCTTGCCCCATTGACGCCTTATTGTTCGGGCACTTGGATGCGCACCGCTTACGAGGAAGGACGCCATGGACGGACCGACAAGAGCGGCGACACGCCTCGATCGGGCCTGGGCGACGCTGGCGCAGCATCGGGATCGCATTGTTTCCCTGCATCTACGCGACCTCTTCGCCGGCGACCCCGAGCGTTTCAGGCGCTTCTCGCTTCGCCAGGAGGATCTGCTCTTCGACTACTCGAAGCAGCGCGTCACCGCCGAGACCATGGCGCTTCTGCATGAGCTGGCACGAGCGGCCGACGTTGCCGGCTGGACCGACCGCCTGTTCTCGGGCGAGCGCATCAATTCGACGGAAGACCGCGCCGCCTATCATGTAGCGCTGCGCAACCGCTCGACCGCGCCGATGCGGATCGACGGCCGTGACGTCATGCCCGATATCCGCGCCGTCCTTGAGCGAATGCGAGCCTTCGCCGATCGGGTGCGGGCCGGCGAGCAGCTCGGCGCAACGGGCAAGCCGCTCCGCAGCGTCATCAATATCGGCATCGGCGGCTCCGATCTCGGGCCGGCGATGGCGGATCAGGCGCTCGGCAAGTGGCGCCACCCGGGGCTTCAGCTCCGTCACGTCTCGAACGTCGACGGCGCCGACATCGAGCGCGCTCTCTCGGGCCTCGACCCGGCGACGACGCTGGTCATCGTCGCCTCCAAGACCTTCACGACGCAGGAGACGATGACCAACGCCGCGAGCGCGCGCGCCTGGCTGGTCGGTCGGCTCGGCGAAGCCGCGGTCGGGAAGCACTTCGTCGCAGTCTCGACCGCGCGCGATGCGGTTGCCGCCTTCGGCATCACGCGCGAGAACACCTTCGGCTTCTGGGACTGGGTCGGCGGCCGCTACTCGCTGTGGTCGGCAATCGGGCTGCCGCTGATGATCGCGATCGGGCCCGAGTCCTTCGACCGGATGCTCGAAGGCGCGCACGCCATCGACCGGCACTTCCGGGGCACCTCGCTGGATGCCAACATCCCGGTGGCGATGGCGCTGGTAGGCATCTGGAACACGAATTTCCTCGGCGCTCGCGCCCACGCGGTCTTGCCCTACGACCACCGGCTTCGGCGTTTTCCTGCCTATCTGCAGCAGCTCGAGATGGAGTCGAACGGCAAGCGCATCGACCGCGACGGCCGTACGGTTCGGCACGCCACCTGCCCGGTGGTGTTCGGCGAGCCGGGCACGAACGGCCAGCACGCGCTGATGCAGCTCTTCCATCAAGGCCCGGACCCGGTGCCGACCGACTTTATCGCGCCGGTCGAACCGGACCACGAACTCTCCGGCCACCACGACATCCTGCTCGCCAACATGATCGCGCAGAGCCAGGCGCTCGCGATCGGCGAGGACGAGGCGGAGGCACGCGCGGCGATGCTGGCCTCCGGCACCGGCCGCGAGACCGCCGACCGGCTCGCACCCCACCGCGCCTTTCCGGGAAACCGGCCGAGCTCGACCCTGCTCTTCCGGCGACTTGATCCCTACACGCTCGGCCGGCTGATCGCGCTGTACGAGCACAAGGTGTTCGTCCAGGGCGTGATCTGGGGCGTGAATTCCTTCGACCAATGGGGCGTCGAGCTCGGAAAGACGCTGGCCAGGAAGGTGCTGCCGGAGCTGTCGCTGAACGCACTGCCGGCCGAAGGCCAAGACGCGTCGACCGCCGGCCTCATCGGCCACATCAAGGCGATGCGCGCGCCGGCACCCTAGGACTCACCGAGGAGCCGCGGCCGTTCCGAGCGAATCGCGGCCGCCATGAAGTCGAGCACGGCGCGGATGCGAGCCGATCCGCGAAGGTCCTCATGCGTCAGGAGCCAGAACCCATGCGTGAGCTCGGGCAGGGGAGGACAGAGGCGCTCAAGACGCGCATCGCTGTCGCCGATGAAGCAAGGCAGCAATGCCACGCCGATGCCTGCCGCCGCGGCTGCGGCCAATGCACTCTCGGAGTCGGCACGGAGCACGACGCGGTCGCCGGCCTCGCGCGCGATAAGCTTGGCGAAGGGGGTGTGCGCGAAGCTCTCGTCGGGCGCAATCCAGTTGTGAGCCGACCAGCCCGTGCCGGCGTTGTTGCGGGCGAGATAGGAGGGGGCGGCATAGGCGGTCATCGCGACATCGGCCAGGCGCTGGCCGACCAGCGTCTCCGGCGGCGTGTCGGTGGCGCGCAGCACGATGTCGGCATCACGCCGCGTCAGATTGGCGAGCGCGTAGCTGACCGCGAGCTCGATCGTGATGCCGGGATGCAGGTCGCGAAGGCGCGCGAGATGCGGCGGCAGGAGCCCGACGGCGACGGGGTCGAGCGTCGAGAGCCGCACGGTGCCGGTCAGCCGCGCATCGCGCCCCGACAGCCGGCGGTCGAGGGCGTCGGTCGCGCTTTCCATCGCCTCGGCCGCGCGACGAAGCTCGTCGCCGGCCGTGGTCGGCACATAGCCTTCCGGCCGCCGCTCGAAAAGCCGCGTGTCCAACGCGGTCTCCAGCGCCCTGAGCCGTCTCCAGACGGTGGCGTGGTTGACCTTCAGCGTCCGGGCCGCGCCGGCGAGGCTTCCCGACCGGGCAATGGCCAAGGCGATACGAAAATCATCCCATTCCATATTGCATATTTGCAAATAACTTTCGTACGAAGCGAGAGTTTTATTGCATTGGGGAAATACCAGATCATGGATACCGCAAACTTGGAGGCCCCCTTGATCGACACCCGCTTCGCACCCTATGGCGCCCTTCTACTCCGCCTCGGCCTCGGCACGATGTGGATTGCGCACGCGCTTCTGAAGGTCTTCGTCTTTACGCTTCCCGGCACCGTCGCCTTCTTCGAGAAGGTCGGCTTCTGGGGCCCGCTCGCCTATGTCGTGGTCGCGGCCGAGCTGGCCGGCGGCATCGCCATCCTGCTTGGCATCTATGGCCGCTACGTTTCGGCGGCGCTGATCCCGATCATGGCCGGCGCGCTGATGACCCACCTCGACAATGGCTGGGTGTTCTCGGCATCCGGCGGGGGTTGGGAATATCCCGCCTTCCTGCTCGTGGCGTCGCTCGCGCACGCGCTGATCGGCGACGGCGCCTATTCGCTCGGCCGCGACGAGATTCCGGGCTTCGCGCGTCCCGCTCGCGTCGCTTCCTGAACCGGGCACTCCGTTGGTCGGCGACGCCTCGGTCTTGAGCCGGGGCGTCGTCGTTTGTCATCATCGGCATCCCTCTTTGGAGAGATCCCGATGAAACGCGGCATCGTCGTCGCCCCGCAGCCGGAAGCGGTCGAGGTGGGCGCGCGCATCTACATGGCTGGGGGCAACGCCGTCGACGCGGCGATCGCCACCGCCTTCGCGCAAGGCGTTGTCGACGGCCTGATGTGCGGCGTCGCAGGCCTCGGCTCCTGCCACATCTACGCGCCGAAGCAGGGCCGGCACGAGGTGATCGACTTCTACTGCCGCGCGCCCTTGGCTGCGCGCGCCGATATGTGGACGCATCTGATCGAGTACCAGACGCGCGACGGCTTTTCCTTCGTGCTCAAGGACAAGGTCAACGATGTCGGCTATGGCGCGATCGCGACGCCGGGCTCGATCGCCGGCTTCCATGCGATCCACAGCCGCTACGGCAGGCTCAAGTGGGAAGACCTCCTGAAGCCCGCGGTGAAGCTGGCCGAGGACGGCTACACCATCACGCCCTTCGTCCACACCTATTGGAACTCGCGCGAGGGCCTGGGCCGCGCCGATCCGATCGAGCGCATGGAGCTATGCAAGTCGGCGCATCCGCTGTTCTTCGGGCCCGACGGAAATTTCCACCCCGTCGGCACCAAGGTGAAGAACCCCGACTACGGCCGAACGCTCAGGCGGCTTGCGGCCGAAGGGCCCGAGACCTTCTATTGCGGTGCCCTGGCGAAGGAGATGGTCGCCGACCTCTCGCGTCATGGCGGGCTCATGACGATGGAAGACCTCGAGCGCTACCGCGTGGTCGAGGGCCAACCGGTCAAGATCACCTATCGCGGCTACGAGGTCGCGGTGAACCCGCCCCCCGGCGGCGGGTTGATGGTGGCGCTGATGCTGAACATCCTCGAGAGCTTCGATCTCGCCAGCATGGGCCACAACACGCCTGAGTACATCCGTACCGTCGCCGAGGCGATGAAGCGCGCGGTGATCATGAAGGAGAAGCATCTCGGCGATCCCGAGATAGTGCCGGTGCCGGTCGCCGCGATCGTCGACAAGGCCCAGGCGAAGGAAGCGGCGGACGAGATCAAGCGCGGGAAGAAGGCGACCATCACCCGCCAGGGCCTGAGAGAGGCCGCCGACACCACGCATCTCTGCGCGATGGATGCCGACGGCCTGACGCTGACCATGACGCATACGCTGGGCTACCAGTCGGGGGTCATCACCGACGGGCTCGGCTTTATGTACAACGGCGCCATGGGCTTCTTCGACCCGAGGCCCGGTCATGCGAGCTCGATCGCGCCAGGCAAGAGCCGCGGGTCGACCGCGTCTCCGACGATCGTCTCCAAGGACGGCAAGCCGATGCTCGCGGTCGGCGCTCCCGGCGGCGCGCAGATCCCCATGGGCGTGCTTCAGGTAATCCTCAACGTCCTCGACCACGGCATGGGCGTGGTCGAGGCGGTCGACGCGCCGCGTTTCTCGGCGACCAGCGATGCGATCGATCTCGCCTTCCGCATCCCGGGCTATGTCGCCGAGGCGCTGGAGGGCGACGGCTACAGAGCGGTACGGCTGCCTTACAGTTACGCCTTCGCTCGGGTGCATGCGGTCCATGCGGTTGGCGGGAGGGTATCCGGCGGCGCAGATCCTTATGCCGGAGGCATGGCGCTCGCTGTCTGAAGGCGAATCGTCAGGTCTCTCAACCTCAACTTTATGCCGATTCGATGACCTTCCTCCTCAAGATCTGGTAGGGGCAGGGACATTGCCTCCAAAATATGGGGTCGCTGTAATTTCTAGGGTTGACGGCCCTTGCGGAACTCACTAGTGGACTGTGGCATAAATAGCGCTCGCCAAAAAAATCGAAGGCGTGGCGCAACTACAACAGGGAGCGGTCGTCCGGTTTGGTTGGGCAGTCTTCGGGCGACCTGGAATTGAGCACTGGTGGGGGGCTGAGATGTTGTCATCGGCGCGCGCGATTGCCCTGCTTGCGCTGATCGCGGCAATGCCGGTCGGGCCAGCCTCCGCAGGCTGGCTCGACTGGAGCGGCGACCGGACGGGGATCAGGACCGAGACAGGCCAGCGGCAGACCACGATCACGGTCGAGCGTGGTCATACGCTCGGCAAGATCCTGGCGGAGCACGGCGTATCGAGTTCGGAGTCCGCGCGCGTCGTCGAGGCGATGAAGGATCTCGTCGATCCCAAGCGCCTCCAGATCGGCGACACCGTCGTTCTCACCCTGAGCAACGCCAGCGGGCAGGTCCGACTCTTCGCGTTGCACGTCGATTTCCGTCCGGACGTATCGCTGACGATGGTCCGAGGCAAGGACGGCACCTTCCATGCGGCCAGCACCGGGCCGCGGCCGACGCTCGCGGTCGAAACCCTGACCGGCTCGGTCTCGAAGAGCCTTCGTCCGTCGCTGCTGGAGTCCGGTCTTCCGCCGATGCTGGCCGACGAGGTCATGAAGGCGCTCAACTACGATCCGACCCTGCCCAAGCGGATTAAGAGCGGGACCGGCTATCGCGTGGTCTACGAGCGCCTCGGCATTGCTGCCGATCGCAAGCCCGGCGACAAGCTGCGCCTGCGCTATGCCGAGCTGATCATCGGCACGACGCCGCATGTCTTCTATAGCTACACGCCGCCGACGCAGCCGACGAAGCCCGTAGACGAGAACGCGAAGCCGATCCAGACGATCAAGTTCATGAACCCGATCGAGGGCGGCAAGGTCAACTCGCCCTTCGGCATGCGTCTTCACCCGGTCTTGCGTAAGATGAAGATGCATCGGGGCGTCGACTTCCCCGCACCGCAGGGAACGCCGATCTATGCTGCCGCCGATGGCATCGTCGAGGATGTGGGCTGGCGCGGCAACTTCGGCAACTACATCCGCTTGGGCCATGACGAGCGCCACGCGACCGCCTATGGCCATCTCGACGGATTCGCTCCCGGGATCGCGGAAGGCGAACGCGTGACCCAAGGCCAGCTCATCGGTTATGTTGGGCGCACGGGCCTAGCCACCGGGAACCATCTCTACTGGGAGGTTCTCGTTGACAACAAGCATGTCGATCCCATGAAGGTCCGGTTGGTCGAGGCCATTGCACTCGATATGTCCGGGGCGAAGAAGTCGCAACGCGCCAAGAACATCCCTGCACGAGGCTCTCGGTCCAGCTGACCGCTGAGCTGGGCGGAGTGCCATGAGGACCCGGCGGCGAAAACGCCGCTGGGCAGCGATTCCGGTCGTCCTGGTTTCGGCTCTGCTGTTCGCGCTGTTCGCCGAACTCGATCTCGATGCCTTCCGTGGCCGTGCGGTCGACAGCGTCTCCACCTGGCTCGATCAGCCGGTGACGCTCGGAGGACGGCTCGGCATCCGGCTCGCCGCCAGTCCGGTCCTTGTCCTCCCGGGGGTCGAGGTCGGCGACAAGCTGCTGACAGCGCGCGAGGCACGCGTCACCGTGCGCTTCTGGCCGCTATTGCTTGGCCGGGTCGAGCCAAGGTCGGTCACGCTGGTCGGGCCGACCATCCGGCTCTCGTCCTTCGCCGCTTGGCGGGCTGCGGCCGGTGACTGGCCGAGCCTGCCGATCGAGCGGCTCGACATCGTCGATGGCGCCGTCGAGGGCCCGGAGGGCAGGATGCTGGATCAACTGGCGCTCGCGGTCGTGCCGGCGACGCCCTCCGGTCCGTTCGACATCCGCGGAACCGGGCGGAGCGGCAACGAGCCGGTGCGCCTCGAGGTAACGCTCGGTCGCCTTGAATCTGGCCGGCCGGTCGGGTTCGCCGCCAGGGTTCAAGGCGGCGGCATCGACGCCTTTCTGTCCGGCGCCGCCAACCGCGGCGCGGTAGGGCTCGAACTCGGCGGGCCGCTCAAGGTGACAGCATCGGACGCGTCGAGGTTCCTCTCGCGACTCGGCATCGCCTCGGCGCCGTTCTCCGGGCCCGGAACGACCGAAGCCAAGCTCGCCTGGGCGGAAGGCCGGGTAATCCTCTCCGATCTTTCGTTCGAGAGCGGCGGCGTGCGTGTCGCCGGTCGCGTCGATCTGGCCGAAACCCTGCGCGCGGGCGAGATTCAGCTCGCCTTCGGTCGCATCGAGGCAGAGCACTGGCGCGAGGCCGTCGTCGGGCTTCAGGCCGGTGCCGGCGGACGCGACCTGTCAGTGACACTGACGGCCGAGGCGATCTCGGTCCGTGGCGCTCTCATCCGCCAGGCACGCGCCGAGCTCCGGCTTCTCGATCGACAGATGGCGCTTCGCCAGCTTCAGGCCCTCGCCCCCGGCGGCACCGAGCTCGCCGTCTTCGGCCGCATCAGCTCGATGGGCGCCAAGCCGGTCTATGAAGGCGAGATCGATCTTCTCTCCGACAATCTTCGCGTTGCGCTTGCCTGGCTCGGTCTGGAGCCGCCGGGAGTCGCGCTCGATCGTCTGCGCCGAGCCCAGGTCTCGCTGCGCATGTCCTTCGACGGCGAACGGATGACGGTTCCGAGCTTCGACCTCAAGCTCGACACGAGCCGGATGCTGGGCAACGGCACTCTCATGCTGACGCCCGTGCCGCGCATCGATCTTCGCGTAGCGATCGATCGGATCACGCTCGACCCCTATTTGCCGCTTCTCGCGACCGCGCTCGAAGCGGGGACCGTCGGAAACGTCACCGCATCGGCGGACCTCGCGACCTGGCAGGGCATCCGCCTTCGCGATCTCGACATCGACGCGATCATCACGCCCGGTGCGGTGGACTTTCGTCGCTTTCGCATCGGCGAAGTCGCTGGCGCGCGGGTGACCGCCGCCGGCCGGGCCGCCTTGAATGACGCAAGCTCAGACCTCTCATTCGACCTCATGACAAATCGGCCGTCGGAGCTTTTCCGCCTCTTCGCCAATAGCGATGCGGTGGGGCTCGCCGCCAACGCCACGGTTGCCGCTGCCGGTCGGCTGCAGGGGACCTTGGCCGATCTCAAGCTGTCGGGCGCGATCGTCAGTCCGGACGGAACGGGCGACCTCGATGGAGCCGTCGACCTGACGGGACCGGGGGCGCCGAACCTCCATGCAGGGCCGGAGCTGCGCCGGATGATCGACCGGCTAGCCGGCCGCGGCGGTCGTTGAGCGGAACCGGGCTTTCAAGGATTCGAGCACGAGCAGGCGGAGCGCGCTCGACAGATTGCCTTCGCGCCTGCCGTCGACCTCGGCCACAAGCTGATTGAGGCTGACGCGGCGCTCCTCGGCGATGCGCTTGAGCTCGTCCCAGAACGGCCCCTCGAGCGACACGCTTGTCCCGTGGCCGGCGATGACCACCGAGCGCTTGACGATGCGTGGGCTCCGAGCCTCCACGGGAATCCGCTCGATGGTCAAGGACGTGGGCTCAGCATCGACCGCGGGTCCACCCACCGGTCGAACTCCTCGGCGGTGACATGGCTCGAAGCCACCGCGGCCTCTCTGAGAGAGACGCGATCGGCATGCGCCCGCTTGGCGATGGCTGCGGCCTTGTCGTAGCCGATATGGGGGGCGAGCGCCGTGACCAGCATGAGCGATTGCTCCAGGTGGCGGGCTATCCGTGCGCGGTCCGCCTGGACGCCCTCAATGCAACGCTCGGCAAAGCTCTCGGTCGCGTCAGCGAGCAGACGCATCGAGCGAAGGACGTTCCAGACGATCACCGGCTTCATGGCGTTGAGCTCGAGGTGCCCGCCGGCTCCGGCGATCGTCACGGCGACATGATTGCCCATCACTTCGGCCGCGACCATGCCGACCGCCTCGGACTGCGTCGGGTTAACCTTGCCAGGCATGATCGAGGAGCCCGGCTCGTTTTCGGGCAGGATCAGCTCCCCCAGGCCGGCGCGGGGGCCCGATCCAAGCAGCCTTATGTCGTTGGCGATCTTGGTAAGCGCGACGGCGAGAGCGTTGAGGGTTCCGGACAGCCGGACGAGGGCATCGTGAGCGGCAATCGCAGCGAATGGGTTGGAGGCGACGCGAAAAGAGATGCCGGTCTGCTGGCTCAAGTGCTGGGCGACCAGCCGGCCGAAGCCTTTCGGCGAGTTGACGCCGGTGCCGACTGCGGTCGCACCTTGAGCGATCGCGCGGATCTCCTCGAGGCCGGCGGCCAGGGCCTGGCGTGCCTCCTTCACCTGCTGCACATAGCCGGTGAATTCCTGCCCGAGGGTGACGGGCGTCGCATCCTGAAGATGCGTTCGACCGACCTTGACGATCCCGGCGAAGGCCGCGGCCTTGTCGGCGAGGGCTCGTTCGAGACGGAGAAGCGCCGGCTCGAGCTGGTCGCGCGCCAGTACGGCCGTCGATACATGCATGGCCGTCGGGAAGCTGTCGTTCGAGGACTGGCTCATATTGACGTGGTCGTTCGGATGGACCGGCTTCTTGGTCCCGAGCTGCGCGCCGAGCAGCTCGTTCGCGCGGTTGGCGATGACCTCGTTGGCATTCATGTTGGTCTGGGTGCCCGAGCCGGTCTGCCAGACCACCAGGGGGAAGTGATCGAGAAGCCGGCCCGAGGCGACCTCGCTGGCAGCGCGGACGATCGCTTCGGCGAGCTTCGGCTCGAGCAGGCCGAGTTCGCGGTTGGCGAGCGCGGCCGCCTGCTTCTGCAGGCCGAAGGCGCGGATCAGCTCATCGGGCATCCGCTCGCCGCCGATCGGAAAGTTCCGCCGCGAGCGCTCGGTCTGCGCGCCCCAATACATCTCGGCGGGGACATCGATCTGTCCCAGGTTGTCGGTCTCGGTACGGGTCTGGGTCATGGCGCCTCACGACGGAAATGGGCGACCAGCTCGATGTGGGGCGACCACAGGAACTGGTCGATCGGACGGACGTGGCATAAGCGGAAACCGCCGTCGACGAGGATGCGCGCGTCGCGCGCGAAGGTCTGCGGGTTGCACGAGACGGCAACTGCGGTCTTCACGGAAGAGCACGCGAGGTTCTCGGCGACGGCGCGCGCGCCGGCGCGCGGGGGATCGAAGACGATCGCGTCGTAGGTCTCCAGCAGCGGCGGGTCGGGCGGATTGCGCGCGAGGTCGCGGCGCTCGACGATGATGGCACCGTCATGTTCGGACGCGGATGCGGCGAGCGCCTTCACCGCGTCGGCATCGCCCTCCATCGCCGTGACCTTGGCTGTGCGCGACATCGGCAGGGTGAAGGTGCCGATCCCGGCATGGAGGTCGAGAATCCTCGCCGCGCCCTCGACGCCGGCGAGGACTCCGGCGATCAGCGCGGCCTCGCCGGAGAGGCTGGCCTGCAGGAAGGCACCCGGCGGGAAGACTGCGGGGATGCCATCGAAGCGGACGCGGACCGGCCGCCGCTCGGCGAGGATCTCGACACCGCCGCGCGGCCGCCGCCAGGCGAGGCGCGCGAGGTCAGCCACCTGGGCGAAGCCGGCCAGCCGCTCGCGCGCGGCGAGGTCGGGCGCCCGCTCGACTTCGAGCACGAGGTCGATCCCGCTTGCCGTGAGTGTCGCGATCGCCTGGCTACGTTCGCCCGATCCGAGCATCGCTGAAAGCGCGGCTTTGAGCGGCGACATGAGGCCGAGCAGGGCAGGGGCGATCACAGGGCATTCGAGAAGGTCGACGATCGCATGCGATCTTCCCTCGGCAAAGCCGAGAACGACGCCGGACTTGCGGCCGATGGCAGTGAAGACCGCGCGGCGGCGATCGCCCGGCGGCACGACCAGCACCTCGTCGACCGGCGCCGGGCCCAGGCCGCGCCGTGCTAGCGCGTCAACGACGAGCGAGCGTTTCCAGCCGGCATAGGCGGTCGGCGCCAGATGCTGGAGCGCACAGCCGCCGCAGCGGCCGAAGTGACGGCAGGCCGGAGCGATGCGGGTCTCGGCTTCGCTCATGCGGCGGAGCACGCTCGCGGCGTGTCCTTCGCCTCGGCCGGCGCCGATCTCGACGGCGAGGCGCTCGCCCGGCAGCGCGTTCGAGATGAAGAGCCGGCGCCCCTCATGCTCGGCAATGCCGTCGCCGGCGGCGCCAAGGCGCTCGATCACGACCTCGACGGCCCCGCGCGTCATCGCCCGACGGAGTTGGGGACGGGATTGCTGGAGGACGCTCCGGCCACCGGCGCCGACGGGCGCGGCATACCGGCCCCTCCCAAGGGCATCAGCGGAAGACGACGTCGACCGCCCCGGAGGGCTGCACATTGCAGATGAAGGCGAGCCGGCGCGGATGTCCGCCGCTCATGCCTTCGACCGCGCCGTGATAGCGGGCGTCGCCGAAATCGTCGGTGTTGGCGATGTTCCCGATGGCGAAGCGCAGGTTGTCGACATTGGCGACGCGCTCCTGCACGGCTTCATGGCAGAGGCTCACGATCTCGCGACGGCCCTCGCGGGACTGCAGCAAGGGGTTCGGAGCGATGCCGGCCACGGACCGGATATCCTGACAGGCGGCCATCCCAAGGACCGCAAAGCCCAGGGCGAAAGCTCGGGCCATCATGGTGCCAAATCTCCCCGGCGTGCCGCGCCGTACGGCCCAACCCCTGGACGCGTGGCCCATTATGATGCAGGACGCGTGCCGCGGCCAAGAGGCCTCACCGGCGCATCGACCTCGACCAGGTGTCCGATGACGTAGCCGAAGCCGGACTCGCTCTCAAGGCGGACCGGCAGCCACCAGCCGCGCTCGCCGAAGCGGGCGACATAGACGATCGAGACCCGGGGCGGCTGGTTGTTGAAGCGAGGGTTGCGCTGGAACCCGGCAAGACGCTCCATGTGCACCTTGCAGCGCAGTGCAGGCCCGGAGAATACCGTGTAGTCGGTCTTCTCGACCGCGCCGATACCGTCATCCTCGATCACCAGGTTGTAACGGCGGCGGCCGTCATAGACGGGGACCGTGTCGTGACAGGGGCCGCCTCTTCCGGCCGCGGCCCGGTTCAGGGCTATGAAGACGCTGAGCGGATCCAACGTTCCCTGCTTCAAGGCCTCGGGAACCGGCGTCCGGTCGTCCTCCTCGTTCGCAGGATGCAGGGTGGTGCTGATGCTGCCATCGCGCTGAAAATCGACACGGCTGATCCGATGCGTCCCAAAGAAGGTTCCGTCGGCCACATAGCGGAGCGGGCTGGCGATTGCCGCTCCTCCGGTCTCGCCTCGCCCCTCGACCTTCTGCGCGTAGCGGAGGATCCAGTCGATCACGCCGGTGGTCCTGAGGCTGGCCTCGACGCCGTAGGTGCGATCGTCGGAGGTGGCGCGGGCCTGGATGGTCAGCGACTTGAAGCCGCCGGTGTAGATCTCGTAGCGCGCGCCGATGGTCTCGGCCCGGGCCGATAGGGCCGAGCCTAGAAGGCTCAGAATCACTACGAAGACCAAGACCGTAGCTGGCATCGCCGTGCTCCCGCGGACGAAACCCCGCATTTTCGCCCACATTCCATTATATATGCTTGGAGGAAGGGAGGGCGATTCAATGGACTCCGTCCGCAGAACGGCGTGGCTCTGGGCATGTCTGGCGCTCGGCGTTGGGACGTTCGGGGCGAACGCCCAACCTGCGCCGATGCCCTGGGCTGTCTACTACGCCGCCGCGCTGCCGCCCAGCGCCTTCTACGGCTATGACCTCGTCGTGTTTGAACCCGAGCGGCACCCGCCGATCGAGCCTCTCATCGACCGCGGCAAGAAGGTCATCGGCTATCTGAGCCTGGGCGAGGTCAACGAAGGCCGCGCCTACTTCGCCGAAGTAAAGGCCGAAGGGCTCCTGCGCCAGGAGAACCAGAACTGGAAGGGCAGCTATTTCGTCGACGTGCGCGACCTGCGATGGACCAAGCGTGCGGTCGAGGATCTGGTGCCCGACATCCTGTCAACGCCGGAGTAAAAATGCATCGGCTGGCCGGAGTAAAAATGCATCACGGCTGACGGCATGAAGGTCCCCCGCGGGGGGCCTTCATGCGCCCTGGTTTATTCCTCGGATGGACTGCCGGGTCG
>VGEN01000047.1 GCA_016869285.1 Alphaproteobacteria bacterium | reverse complement strand
ACGTCCGCGAGGCGGTCCGCGCCTTCATCGCCCGCTACAACGCCGAGTGGCTGGTCGAGAAGAACGGCTACCTCAGCCCCGCGGCCCTCCGCCGCCAGCACCAACTTGCCGCCATGCCCATGGCGGCGTAACGTAACCATGTGTCCAAGGAACCGGGTGCGGTTCACGGAGAGCCGATGGCGCAGGCTCGCCGGTCCGTCGCAGCCGATCACCCGATAGCCGAGATGACCCATCAGGCTGGCGGCGGCATCGAGCGCGTTGCCGAGTTGTATGACGACCTGATCTGACATCAGCCGCAGACTGCCGCAAGCCGCGATCGTCGTGGCGGCAAGTGGCTCCGAACTGAAGAAATGCCAGGACGTCGAGCATGGCCACGACGGAGCCGCGCGGCGCGAAGATACGCTGCGAGGGCTCCATCCACCGGCGCCAGGCAAAGCCTCCGACGACTGTGGCGCCTCGAGGCCTAGCGAAGCGGCGCGACCGTCGCGCGTCCCTTGGTCGGCGGGGCAGCGGCGGCGGTCGGCTTCTCCGGCAGCCCCAACATCGACGCCATCCCCCTTGTCCGTTCGATGAACCAGAGCGGAACCGGGACAATGGCCGGGACACCCGAGGCCTCGATCAACGCGAACTGTCCGGCGCCGAGCTGCAGGCTGATGCCGACGGCCTGCACCGTCACCTGCCCCACATGAACGAAGACTCCGGTCCGCTGACGGTCCGCCGCCACGTCGAGGATCGTCCCGCGAATGCCGATCGTGGCCGTCTGGGTCTCGATCGAGACTTCTTTGGTCTTACTGGCGCCGCTGGCGAAGCGCAGCACGCCCTTCACGACCCTCATCGCACCCTTGGCCAATCCGGAGGCGGGGTCATAGACGAATTCATCGATCGTCATCTGGCTGTCTTCGCCTATGGAGAGGGCAGTCCCGTCCTTGAACGAAACGGTCGAACCGCTCTTCGCCAGAGTGTTGATCTCCTCGCGAAAGTTGATCTTCTGATCGGTCCGGATCTCGTAGCCGAGGGACTTGCCGAGCACCTTGTTGACGACCTTGGAGGCAGCTCCAACTTCCTGCGACGTCGCCGGGGTTGCGGCGGTGAGGATTACCGCCAAGACCGCATAAAAGCAGCCGGTGAGCGGACGATTCCAAGGAGACGTGGCTGACGACGACATCGGCTGCTTATCGTCTCTCATGACGACGTTAGAGCGAAGAAGCGCGGATCACCGGAGTCCCCGCTAGCGGGCCGGACGCACGATGCCCGGGAGAAGGTCATCCGCATTGGTTCAATTCCGTGCAGATCGAGAGTGACGTGTCAAGGCCGCAGGTAGATCGTTCAGCGAGGAATTCTGCGAGACCACCCGGCCATTCTGGCTCGGCAGCCCCTGAGCGAGGAACGCGACTTGGCTTACAGCGTCATCACCTGCCGCATCGCGGGACAACAGCAGTTCGGCGACATCGAGACCTGGATCAACGACAATATCGGCATCGGCTGGGACTTCGAGTTCATCGGGCTTGAGAATCGCAAAGGCCCGGAGGATACCGACATCGGCATGGTCATCCAGCTCCGCTTCTACAAGCGGCTCGACGCACTGACATTCCTCAAGTCCTACGCAATTCCTCATGGGATATCCGTGCAGAAAAATTCAGTCGGCCAGTCCGGTTGACGAGAGCAGGTCGCTGGTCACCGCGACTGCTCCCCAGAGGCATGCATACCCACCGATCTGAACCAGTTTTAGCAACGCTTTCGTAGCGCCTCCAACCGGCGAACTCGCTCGCTCGATTGCCCGCAGCTTGATCGCGACGAGAGGCCCGGCCAACACCGCCGCGGCCAAGATCACGGCGGCGACCTGCACAAGGCTCGAAGCGACACCGCGTGCCGGTCCAAGGATCTGAGCGACGAATACCAATACCGCGCCGACGACGGCGAGATCCGCGAAGGTGCGAACGCCTTCACGGTTAAGCTCGACGCGCGTCATTCCGGCCGTCCCGGTTGCGGCGCGGTCGCTCGGTCGACAAGCTCCGCGGCGCCATCGTAGACCGACAGGAAGGAAGACCGTCCGTCGCCACGGTCGATGTCGCGCAGAAGGGCTCGCAGCAGTAGCGATACCGCCGAACGGCCACCCACCACGGCCAACTCATTCAGGACACGCAGCAAGCTGCCCGCAACAATGGCGTCGAGAGGGATGTCGCGATCGAGGCATGCCTCCCATGCCTCATTTAGCACTTCAAGCGCTTGCACAACTTCCTGCGAGCGCTCGAGAAACGAAGCGTAACGGCGGTCACCGGTGCTCATGGCATACGAATCTGCGCCCCGTCCGCCGCCCGGGAACAGACATTCCCGATCCATTCTGGACGAAGCCCTACACCTTCCGCGACCGTGGCATGACACGGCTCATTCGGCGCAAGGCCTCAAGACGACGCATAGACTCGAGCTCCTCTACCCAGGCCGTCAGCATGGCTTCGTAGAGCGATGTATAGGCCCCTCCCGCCTCCTGCAGGCCGCAGGTCAGGCGTGCATGGGCCTCCGAAAGCATCCTGGTCGTCGGGCGCTTCGGGACGATGATAAAGCCGCGTTCCTCGAGAGCCGACAGCACTGCGGCGCCGATCTTCTGGTAGCTCGACCGCAGGTAGTCCCTGTCGGCCTCTCGGATCGCCTCGGCGATCGCCTGTAGAAGGCGGTCGCGCCCCGGCGGTCCTGCCGCGTCGGTCACCCCGCCGAAGCCTTGCTGCGCCACTTCGCCCGCTCACGCCGGATCTTGGTCACGACCGCGGCGGTCGCGAACTCGAGCGCGTCGAGCGTCAGGGGCTTGTTGAGGAAAAGTCTCACACCAAGCTGCTCATACTGAGCCTTGAGAGACGGATCCCGGTTGGCCGTCATCACGATGATTTCCGTACGCTCGAGATCGGCGTTCGCCGCGTCGACCAACTGGAGTCCGCTGACGCCGCCCAGCTGGTGGTCAAGGACCATGAGATCGAACCGACGGGTCGACAGCGCCTTCATCGCGTCAAGTGCGGCCGACACTCTGGTCACCGTCGCGGCGTGCTTCCGACAAACGACCTGGGCGAAGTGGCTCGCGATGTCGTCGTCCTCCACCAGGAGCGCCGAAAGACCATCCCTCATAGGGTCACTCATGTTCCAAGTCCTTCAATCCCGAGGTCATTCGGCGGCGCGGACAGCGGCACCGGCCGGCGCGGCCGCCAAGCCTATCTGCGCTTCGAACCGGCGATTTACAGCCTCCAGACTTTCGACAGCGATCTGCGCGAGGCGCATCACGCGTACAGGAGGCTCGGGCCGGCCCCCGGCTTTTGCATCCTGCTCGATGGCGCGACGACGACCGCGCACGAAAGCAGCATCAAGCGCGTGTTCGTGAGCAGCCGCCGCGGAAAAAGCCGAAGGGAAACGACCACGCGGCGAAAGGACCCGGCCAATCCCCTCCTCGCGGGCGACTTCTTCGCACCAACCGGCGAAGGCTGCTCGACTCCCGGCCGGCCCAACGGAGCGACAGACGAGGATACGGTCATCGGATCGCTTCGGTCTCGAAACGCCGCAAGGGCACCACATACACATCGCCGTCGTTGCCGACCGCCTCCGTGAACGCCTTCGGGAAGGCCTCGACATCGGGCTCGCATATCTCGTCGATACGAAGCCTGACCTTGCGGCCGGTCCTGATCAGGCTGGCGACGAACAAGGGCCGGCCGGAGGCGGCGACGACGACGCGCCGCAACGCGCGCGGATCGAGGGGCGCCGCCATCCCGGTTCGCCACTGCGACAGGGCCTCCAGATCGCTCTCCCACTCCTGCAGGACGCCGATCACCTCGACCTCGGTGGCGAGAACCTGATCGAAGACCAGAACCTGGTCGGCGCTGTTGTCGTCCTCTCCAGCCATGCTCGGCCGCGACAGGACGTCGTGGAATCCGCCGAAAGCGGAGGTCGGGATGCAGAGATCCGCGGAACCTGAGCGATCGCTCGCCTCGATGCGGAACCGCGCGACAACCACCTGTTTGGTCGGGCCGCTCGTCATGGCAAAGCGGGGCACCGTCTCCACCCGGTCGATCATGAAACTCGGGCGGACCACCGAACCGAATCCGGCGGAGATACCTTCGAGAAAGTTGGCGGCGAAGCGCTTCATCAGGCGCTGCTCGACGCTCGAGAAGGTGCGACCTTCGATGGCAGCCTCACCGATCGCCCGCCCCCCGAGCAGGTTGTCGACCGCGGTGTAGACCATCGGCGCCGGAATGCTGAGGATGACGGGAGAAGACCACTCTGGCGCCACCGCGACGATGCAGAGCGACGGCAGTTCGACGCCGGAGATGAACGGGCCAAGCCGCGTGTAGCGGATCGACTCGAAGGTACAGTTGACGTTGTCGAAGAGGAAGTTGCGAAGCCGGAGCTGGATATCCTGCGCCGCGCGGTCCATGAGGGTTTCGAGCAGGGGGAACGCATCGCCGGCCTTTGCGCGCGCGGCGACAAAGGCCTCGACCGCCGAGCGCGATCCGCCGTCCTGGCCGCCGCGCAGAAGCGCCTGGACCTCCCCCTCGGACAGCAGGGATGGGGTCGCGGTTCCGTTATCCGGCTCAGCGGAAGGGCTTTCGGAGGTCGACAAGTCTGAGGTCACCCGATCTAATCGGTGGGGTCCGGCAACGTCCGGATGTTCATAGATCACCAAGCGCGCTTATTGGCGCGCAGGCCGATCCATTACGGAGCCAACCGCTCCCGTCCGAACCCCCTCAAGGGGCCGCCAGGATCTCGGCGCGCCGCCAGAGGACCCAGGCGCCCGCCGATTCCTTCCAGATGTCCATCATGTAGTAGACACCCGACAGGTCGACGTCACCGATACGCCCCTTCAGGACCAGGGAATACTCGGCGCTCGCGGTCGATGCCCCGAGCTCGGTCACCCGCAGACTGGCAATCGCGAACTCGGTAACCCGCATCTGATCGAGAGCGGCAATTTCCTCGGCACGCGCGAGCCGTCCCTCTCGCGACACTCCGGAAAAGTCCGGCGCCACAAGGGGCGCGACGGCATTCGCGCCCGATCGGCTCAGCAGCGACCAGAAACTGCTCACCCGGGCGCTCAACCGCTCGGCCGACTCTCCCACAAGTGCTAGCGGCTGTCCAAATGCCGGCTTGGCCAGAAGCGCGACGGCAGCCAATGTTAGAATGAACCGCCTGATGGTCTCGGCTCCCGCACCCATGCTCCGCGCCCCGACGTCCTGCGCTATGATCATCGAGGCAGGCATACCCCAGACCCCGGCAATCCGCGGCGAAACAAGCTCCGGAATGCATCCATTTCGGACGAATATACGACGCGAGTGCCCATCCACAATCGACGGGAGATGGCGGGAGATGGTACGAATTATTTGTTGCCCGTTGCTCCAGCCGGTCCCTTGAACGGGAGCAAGACGACACGAGGAAATGACGGTTGCGCTGTCGAGTCCCTGGCTTCTGATCATCGACGACGAGCCTGAAATGGCCGAGGAGCTGGCCGAACTATGCGAGGCTTCCGGCTTCCCGGCGGTCACGGCGGGTAATCTCGAACCGGCCCTGGCGCTCCTCGAAAAGCATCGATCCATCGGCGCCATCGCCTCGGATCTGCGCATGCCGGGCCACAAGAGCGGCGACCTCATGGCGAGGCTGGTCGCCACGGTTGCCAAGCTCAGCCGCCCCTGCACTCTGATGATCATGACCGGTCATGCCGGTAACGCCGAACGTGAGCATGCCGCTTCGCTCGGCATCCATCACTTCTTTACGAAGCCGCTCGACACCGACGCCTTCATCGCCGCCCTGAACCAGGTGGCTGGCCGGCTGCGCGGCCTCGTCGAAACCGCGTCAAGGGCGTCCTGATGAGCAACGCGTCCAAGAAAGCCAGGCAGCTCGCGCTTGCCTATGGCCTGACCGCTCTCCTCATCGTCGCGATCGCGGTCGCCGTGTCGTTCGGAGCGGTTCGCGACGAAGAGGCGCGACTTGAACGCCAGGCGCGGGTATACGCCGAAAGCCTCGCGCAGACGTCCCAGGAGCATATGCTCCGCAGCTTCCGGGCGCTTGACCGCAACAGTCTGGAGGTCATCGATGCCGTGCGCAGCCTCGGCATCGACACCCGGAAGCTGACCCCGGTGATGCAGCGCATCATGTCGCGCGACAACATCGCGGTGCAGATCGGCTTCATCGATCGCGACGGCCGACTGATGGCCACCAGCGCCGGCCTCGACGGGGCCGGGATCGACCTGAAGGACCGCGAACACTTCAGGGCGCATCTCGCCCCGAACAGCCCGGACATCTTCATCAGCAAGCCGTTGATCGGCCGCGCAAGCAACAAGTGGTCGGTTCAGTACACCCGCCGCGTCACCTCGGAATCCGGCGAGTTCCTCGGCGTCGCCGTGATCTCCTTCGATCCGCTGTATCTGAGCGCCTTCTACGAGGCCATCAGTCTCGGCGATAAAGGCGTCGTCCGCCTCATGAGCCTGGACGGCACCATCCTCGCAAGCTCGGGCGATGCCTTGTCGTTCCTTGGAAAGTCCATCGCGCAGACGGACCTCTATTCAAGGCTGTCCCAGGCCGACAGCGGCTCGTTCACCGCGGTCACCCCCCTCGACGGCGTCGAGCGCTTTCTAGCGTATCGCCGCGCGCCCGGATTTCCGGTGATCACCTACACGGGGTTGGCCAAGGACGAAGTGTTCGCTGGCTTCCGGGACTTCGTCTTCTATCGCGCCGCGAGCCTGATGCTCACGATCCTCGCGGTCATCCTGATGGGCGTGATGCTGCGCAAGTTCATTGCCGCGCACCAGCAGGCGCAAGGTGCCGAGCTGCAGCGGATCAGCGACCAGCGCCGCGCCGAGTTTCTCGAGTCGGTGATGCGGATGTCCGGTGCCTGCGTCGTGGTCCTCGAGTCCTCGGGCGCCATCAGGACGTCGAACGACGCGTTTCGGCAACGCTTCACCGAGGCTGGCGACCTCAATCCGGTATTGTCGCACCTGAGCGGCAAGACGTGGAGCGTGGGCGGAGAAGCGGACAGCCTCGACCTGAAAAGCGGGGACCTGCCGAAGTCGTTCGAAACCATGCTCAAACCCGGCAGGAACGACGAGCGGTTCATCGACTGGACCTTTTCCGCCTTTTCCCAGGACGACGCGGGCAAGGTCGACGCCGCGATCGGTATCGGACTCGACACCACGGATCGTCGCAAGGCGCAAAACGAGGTCTACCAGAGCGCCAAGCTGGCAACACTCGGACAGATGGCGGCCGGTCTTGCGCACGAGATCAATCAGCCTCTCAACGTCATCCAGCTTACCAGCGAAAATCTTCGTATCCGCCTCGAGAAGCTGCTTCCCGGGAACGAGGACATCCTTGGCAGGATCGAGAAGATCAAGCGGCAGGTCGCCCGCATGTCCGGCCTCGTGTATCACATGAGGATCTTCGGCAGGAAGAGTTCGCTCCAGATGCATCTGGTCGACCCTACGAGCGCCATCGAGGATGCGCTCGCGATCTTCGGGCCGGAACTCCGCCTGGCCGATATCGAGGTCAACAAGAACTTTCCGAACATGCCGGCTTTCGTCGTCGCGGAAAGCAATCTTCTCGGACAGATCCTGCTCAATCTTCTCGTCAACGCGCGCGACGCGATTGCCGACCGCGCGAACAAGGTGGCAGACTCCGGAGTCAAACTCAAAGGGATGATCGACATATCGGTCAGTCGGGAGAAGGATGGCACGGTCGCGACCATTGTGGCCGACAACGCCGGCGGCATTCCCGACGAGGCGATCGGGCGCGTCTTCGAACCTTTCTTCACCACCAAGCCGGTTGGCAGAGGGACCGGCCTCGGGCTTTCCGTCAGCTACGGCATCGTCAAGGACCTCGGCGGGACTCTTTCGGTCCGCAACGGCGAAAAGGGAGCCATTTTCACGATCAAGCTCCCTGCGCCGATGCACAGTACGGTCACGACGGGGCTGGCCCGTTCGGCCTGAGACGCCTTCCGATCAGCCGGCGAAGAGGCAGATCGACGACCAGCAGGGCCAGCCGAAGACTTTCGACGCGGCGAAAAGCAGGATGTCGAGGGTGACCGCTAGGACGAGGACCGGCAGTGCGATGCTCCGCATCAATGGCAAGATCGCCGCCGGAAGAAGCCGCGGACCGGGCAGATCGAACCTCCGCATCCCGCGGGGCCGTGGATTCGCCGGCTGACTGCCCCTGCCGAGCATGACTCGTTCGCTCCGATCCATCGGCGTCGCATGACTGCCATCATCGTCGACGACGAGCACGAGTGGGACTCGATTTCCTTGCGTCTCGCCCTATGGCCGCTGGAACAATGCCATGCCTATGGCCAGGCGGCGAGGAGCATCGGTCAGATCCCGCTGCGGCTGCGGCTCGACGTCGGCGGCGAGCGTGTGCAGGCCCAGTTCCTCGTGCGCCGGGTGGCACGCTTCCTCACTCTGTCCCAGTCGATACGCGGTCCCGTTGCCACCAGTTGGCAGACCGGCGTCGGGCATGCCGCGCTGGCGGCGCTGTTCGAAGGTCTGCCCCGCTGCTGGCCGGCATTGACACTGGCGATGCCCGAAGCGACGGCGCGGACCGATACAGATGCGCTGCTGCGACCACTCGGCTTTCGCCGGGTGATATCGCCCTATCGCACGGCCTTGTTGGACCTGCGATCGGCCCTCGACGCGCTTCACCGACAGATGTGGCCCGCATGGCGCAACCGCCTGGCGGCGGGCCTGAAGTCTCGTCTCCGGACGGAAGCAGCCGCGGGCGGGCCGTTGCTCGACTGGGTTATGCGCGCCAGCTTGGCGGAGATGGGCCGCCGCCGCGTGCGCGGCCCCTCGCTGCCCTTCGCCCAGTCACTTACCAGCGCCCTCGGGCCACGACGCGTCCTGGCCGTCGCCGTGAGGGACGACCAGGGGCCATGCGCAGGCGCGATCTTCCTAAAGCATGGCCCGGATGCCACCTACTGGCTTTCCGTCACCACCGAGAACGGCCGGCGCATTAGCGCCGGCAACCTGGTCCTGTGGCGGGCGATCGAGATCCTGAAGTGCACCGGCACACGCATTCTCGATCTGGGCGGGATCGATACCGATCGCGCTCCGGGGATCGCGCGGTTCAAGCTCGGGCTTGGAGCGGAACCGCACAGCCTGGTCGGTACCTATGCCTAGGAGTCTGCCGACCGGACGTCCTAGGGCTTGGCGTCGATGCGCCGGATCTCCTCGAGGATCGAGAGTTCGGGAAGATCAGGTGGAACCTCACCGCCCTCGATGATCGGCTTGGCCGAAAGCGCCACATGCGAGGCTGCGGCTGCCTTCAAGGCCCGATCCGTCGCGTCTGCAGCGGCGACAGCGCCGGCAACGCGAAGCGCCAAGGAAACTTCCTGTCCCAAGGCTATCGCGTCGCCCAAGCTGGTCATGACCGTTCGCGCCTCAACCAGGCGGCGGACATAGGCTGATATCGCCTCCGGATCGGCCTTGCCGCGCGAGACGGTCAGATCCACGAAGGCGCTCATCGACGCCTCGATCGCGCCGATCTCAAGCGCCCGCAGGGCAAACAGCTCCTTGAGCCGGAAACGGTCATCTCCGAGGCCGGGCTCGTTGGAGAACTCGAGGAGCGACAAGACCAGCGGCAGCGGCATCGACGCCTGAGGCGGAGCGAAGGACTCGTTGACCCGTCGGGCGAGCCTGCCGAGCAGGTACGACCGAAGACGCTCGTCGGCAAACACGCGGGCGATCGCAGTGTGCCGCCGGAGCGCGGCCGCGACCACCTGGGGCGGCGCCTGATCGAGCGCCCGCGCCAGCATGGCCGCATCGAGGGTCGGGTCGCCGAAGCTGACGCGGCGGACCATGAGCTGCTCGACCACTGCACCGGCGCCGAAGATTGTTTCCACATCCGGCAGCCATCGATACCGGGCCAGGGCGACCGACAGGCCCGCGTTGACCAGCTTCTCCTCAAGCCGCTCGCGGTAGAGCCCCGCCAGGCTCGCCTCCCCTGCCAGGTTGAGCAGCAGGACATTTTCGACCTGCGTCTCCATCGAGGCATCATCCCCTTCGATGGGTCCGATCTCGCGCAGGGCATCGAGGCCGGCGCGAAAATCGCCCGTACGCAGGGCGACGGCCACCCGGCAACGCAGGAACATCTCTCGAAGGGCCTTGGGCAGGCCTGTTAGCTCGGCTCGACTCGGGCTGGCGGCCGCAGTTCTGACCGGGCCCTCCGCCTTGTCCGCGGCCAGGCACGCGTTGAGCGCGGATGTACCCGGCAACGCCGGCGACGAAGGCAGGAGGTCGGCAGCCCCCGTGGCGCGGCCGCGGCTGCGTCGGCCGATCTCCGTCGCGTGCGCCAGATATTGGACGACCGGAGCGCGACCATAGGGTGTCGCACGGAACTGTTCGGAAATCGCACGCGCCTCATCGAAGCGGCCCTGCTGGAGATGCTCGAGCCATTCGCGCATTTCCGAGGAGCGATCCGCGGGCATGTCGAGGCGAAGCCGGGCGTGGCGCAGATGGCCGATGACTGCCTCGGAATCGAACATATCCTTGAGCGAGATGAGAGGTACCGGTTTCGGCGGATCGGCACAGCAGGGGGACAGCGAAAGCACGGCCCCTGCCGCGCGCACCAGTACCTCTTCCGGGCCCTGCTCCACCTCGATGGCGCCGGATGCGACCACGATCACTCCGCCGATGGAGGGAGCAACGATCATGCTCCCGATGCAACCTCCGGCAATGCGCAGCGGTTCGCGGCTCGGCAGCACGAGGACCGAGCGATCGCCGTCGAGCCTCTCGACCGCCGGAGTCATGCCGACATCCGCTCTGAGAAAGCCGACGGAATAGTCTGCTGCGACCTTGGGCGACGCCGCGGGAGTCGATGACGGACGGCCCGATCCCCTGGCGAGGTTGCCCTCGATGACGACCATCCGGCCGAGCCGTCGCGGCACGATCGTCGCACCCCCGACCCTGGGCACGACGACCGGGGCCTTGGGATCCACCACGGATGCGAAGCCGCGCCCGCCGACCTCGCCAACCACCATGCCGTCGAGAGGCATCGCCTGCACTTTGGCCAGCGTCTCGCGCGCCGCAGCGAGCCTTGACATGACCTCATCGTTCCCGGGCGCCTGGGAGCAGGTCTCGGCCGCCGCCTGGCCCTGGCCGATCGCGAGCACGAGCGTCATGGCCGCGCCGAGGCGTCGGAAACCCGCCCCGACTTTGGAACCGGAATTGGATCGACCTTCCATTGCAAGACGGAGGCGGCAGAAGGAAAAAGGCCGGCAGTCGACCCGCCCAGCCCGAACGACGGACCGATGCCGGCCAATCTTCTCGCCGATCTTGCCGCGCTCGCTCCAGGATTCTTCAAGGCGCTCGGGCTGGGCCTGTTCCTTCCGCTGCTCTCCGACAACATGGTGCGGATGCCCTGGCGCGTCGGGTTCGCTCTCTGGCTCGCCCTGCTCTATGCCCCTCTCGGCCCGAACCTCACGCCCGACCTCGACTGGTCCGCGATCATCGCCGGGTTCGCCGAAGGTGCGCTCATCGGCATGATCGGCCGGCTGATGCTGATGGTTTTCCAGGTCGCGGGATCCGTGATCTCCACGATGTCCGGGTTGCAGCAGGCGGTGATCTTCAATCCCGCCGAAGCCCAGCAGACCACATCCCTCGAGCTGGTACTCTACTTCATCTCGATAAAGCTGTTCATCGATCACGGGATAATGGCCCTGCTTCTCTCGTCGACCATGCCGCTCACGCAACTGACAGCGGGCGTGGGTTCGGACGCCACGTCCCTGATCGCCTCTCTGTTCGCGACGTCGCTGCGCAGCGCCATCGAGATCGCGGCGCCGTTCATCATCCTGAACATCGCCTTCACTATTGGGCTGGGTGCCGCCAACATGCTGCTGCCGACGCTTCTCCTGTTTATGATCGGGCAGCCCATTCAGATCATCGCGACCCTTCTTCTTCTGGCCGCCATTCTCGCCGACGGGGCTCTCAGCACCGCCATGCAGACCCTGTCCGCGCAATTCGGCCTGAAGACGATCGGGCCCTAGACCGACTTCGCCGCCCGATTTCACGACTACCTCGGCGCCTTCTTGCGCGCATGAGCGACCAAGTGCTCCTTTGTCGCCCGGATCTTGGAAGGCAGCTTATGAATTTCCGACGCAACGGTAATGGCTTCGGACTTCAGGCTATCGATCCGCTTCGCCGCATGCTTCTGACGCATCGTCACTATGTCCAATTGAGCTTGAATACGCATCGTCGTTGCGACGGCGACGATAGCACCGACCGCGAGCGGCAATCCGACCAGAAGGATTAGGAAGGGATCCTGCATGCCGACACTCCCGCCCTGGCGCCCCGCTGGCGCCGCGCCTTCACTTGAGGATCTGAATCTGAATCCGCCGATTTTCTGCAGCAAGCGGATCGGTGGCCACCCTGAGCTCGCGGTCGGCCACCGAAGACACCTTCGACATCCGAGCCGGATCGATGCCGGCGGCCACGAGCACTCTCCTGGCGGCATTGGCCCGGTCGGAGCCGAGTTCCCAGTTCGAGTAGGACCGCGCCTCCGCGTACTGGCGGCCGTCGGTATGGCCGACGATCATCAGTGACTCGCTCCGATCGCGGATGACTCCGGCGATCTTCTGGAGGATTTGCACGGTCTCGGGCAGCGGAACGCTTCGGCCGATCTCGAACATCGACGCCTTGGGCGTGTCGATGATCTCGATGGCGATGCCGGCGGGCGTCACCGTCACGCTGATGTTGTCCATGGTGACGCCGGAGGGCTTTTCCTTGCTGACAACCTCGCGAATCTGCACGGCAAGCTGATCCGCAAGCTGTTCGCGTGTCTCGCGCTCGCTCCGATCCTTGCGCGCCGGCTCGTTGGCTTCAGAACTGCCTTTCGATACCTCCGTGCCTACGGCCGCATCCGCGGCGTCCTCGCCCGACTGCGCGGGCGCATCGCCGCTCGCCTTGCCGCCGCTGCCCGCCCTGTTCGCCTCCGGAATGGGGATCAACACCGCGCTTCCCCTGGATTGGGCCTGCTGCGGCTGATCGACGGCAATGGTCAGGCCGAAGAAGATGTCGCCGGAGCCTGACGGGCTGGGCGAAACCGATTCCGGCGAAAAGTACTGGGCCAGGCCGGACTTCATTTCTTCCGAGGTGACGTTGAGGAGCCACATCAGCAGGAAGAACGCCATCATCGCGGTGACGAAGTCGGCATAGGCAAGCTTCCATACACCGCCATGGGCACCACCGTGCCCGGCCTTCTTGACCCGCTTGATGATCGGTTGGCCTTCCGGCTTCGCCATGGCTCGCCCCTACCCTCGCCCCAGCGACTAGGCCATCACGCGACGGGCAAGCTCGCGGATGTCTGCGGTGGCGTGGCACTGTGGCGCCACCGCGTATACCGGCATCTGGCGCCGGATCGCGAGGTCCACGGTGCGGTCGGCGCGGATGCCGCCGAGATATTCCGGCCGGAACTGCAGATACTTGTTGGTCACATCAGCGAAGTACTTCGCCAGATCGGCGCCATCGCGCGAGCTGCTCACGGCGTTGGTGACGATCGCGATCCGGCTGCGCATCTGATGCGACACGATCTTCACGAGCGCATAGGCATCCATCAGCGACGACGGATCTCCTCGCAGGACGACGAGGATCGTGTCGCATATCTCGAAGAAGTCCGACACGTTGACGTCGATGCCGGCGGCCAAGTCGATCAGGGTGTAGTTGTAGGATCGCCCTAAGGCGACGAGAGCGCTCTTGAGCTTGCGGCGCTCCTGCTCTGATGTGCTCGTCAGGGTCGCCGCAGCCGAGCGGCCGCCGATGATGTCGATGCCGACGTTGTCGACGTGCACGACGAGTTCGTCGATGGTGTTGCGACCGAGCAGGAAGTCGGCGATCGTCAACGGTGGATCGACGCCGAGCTGGAGGTCGACATTGGCGAGGCCCAGATCGGCATCGAAGATGAGTGTGCGGTTACCCGCATCGGCGAGCGCTGCAGCGAGGTTGACCGACACGAATGTCTTGCCAACGCCACCCTTGCCCGAGACGACGCCGATGATCCGCCGGCCGCTGACCGTCGACATTCCTGGACTAGGAAGATCGACCGGCCTGTTCACAGATGAGCGCTGCAATTGATGCTCCAGACGGTTGAACGATTTCTTCCGACAACGCCCGGCTGCGCAGGCAGCCGAGGATGGTGTAGTTTTCTTGAATGATTGGAGTCAGCAGCGACCCCAGCTTTCTCGACATGTCGCAGCGGGTCATGATTATGTTCTCGAGCGAAAGGCGCCTCGCCGTGACCAGCATGTCTGCCGTCTCGTCGGCATCGAGTCCCGCAGCGCAGACCAGCACCGTACCGCCGCCCACACGCTCGGCTTCGGCCAACAACTCGTCGATCTCGGTGAAACGCCACGGATTGAATCCCGGTGTATCGCACAGGATGATCGAACATTGGTCGAAGGCTTCCGGATCGATCTTCGACGCTGCGCCATCCAGGTCGACGAGCGGGGCGTTGTAGATCGAAGACAGCTTCGAGAGCTGGCTTCCCCCGCCCAGGCGGCCGACGTCGTAGTTCACGAGAGCTACCTTCTCGCCGGACGCCGTGAGCCACGCGGCGGCTTTGGCCAAGGTGGTCGTCTTGCCCGCACCCGGCGAGCCGATGAAAAGGACGAAGCGACTGCGGCGCGCGAACTCGAGAAAGGAGCCGACCCGCACCAGGTCGGCCAATCCACGGCCGATCACCTGCAGCGGGCCCTCGTCGTGACCGTTCCCGCTCATTCCCGCGACATGCCCGATGACGGTCGACGAGAAACCCGCTTTGCCCATGATGGACGCGGCTCGCGACCTGGTTTCCTGCGCCCGGCCACCGGGCTCGGCGCCGTTGGGCTTCGGGACCGATACGGTGAACAGGTAGCCTGTCGACCTGAGGTCGCGCTCGACTCTGAGGATGCTCACATCGGCCCCGAATCGCGCCTGAAGCAGCCTGTATCCCTCTTCCGTGGAGGGCGCCGAGAAAACGCGAACACCGATCATATCTTGGCCACCACGGCGACCTTGGCCGTATCATCGATCTCGCGCTGAGCAAGGACCGGAACAACGCGCCCTCGGCGGCGAAGCACCTCGGAGATGGCGGCCCTCAGACGATCCGGAACGACGAGGACGAAACCGGTACCGCCAAGGGTGAGCCGCCGTTCGGCCTCGCCGAGATCGGTCACGAGCTTACTCAGTTCCTTGACGTCTAAGGCCTTTGCCATCGGATCGCCGCCGCCGTCCAGGCGCCGCCCGGTCGGCGCGAAGACGATCGCCTGAAGCTGGCGGGTCTTGGCATCGACGTACTGGTAGGTGATGAGGCGACGAATGCTGAACCGGACATTCTCGATCAGCTCCGCCGTGTCCTTGGAACGGGGCGCCCATTCTGCTACCGCCTCGACGATCTCCGCGAGACTGCGGATCGACACGCGCTCCCTCAACAGGCCACGAAGAACCGATAGAAGCGTTGCCTGCGTGAACACCGACGGCATGACTGCCTGGAACAGCTTCTGCGACTCATCGGAGAAGCCTTCGAGAACCTCCTGCAATGAGGCATAGCTTAGCAGCGACGCCATGTGCAGGCGCATCAGCTCGCCGATATGAGTCGTTATGACGGTCTCCGCATTGACGACTGTATAGCCACGCGACTCCGCCGCCGATTGATCCATAGGTGAAATCCAGCGCGCCGGCATACCGAAGGCGGGCTCGGTGCAGTCCCGGCCCGGAATGTCTGGCGGTCCGTCGCCACCTCCCATCACCATCAACTCGCCTGGAAGGATCACGCCGAGTCCGACACGTCCCTCGTTGATCAGGACAGCATAGGAGTTGTCGTCGAGCTCCAAATTGTCCTGGACCCGTACCGGCGGAACCAAGACCCCGAACTCGCGCGCGAGCGAGCGTCGGAGCTTCTTGATGTTGTCGACGAAGGAGCCGGTACCGATGGCCTGCAACATCGGCAACAGCCCATAGCCGAGCTCGATCCTGATGACGTCGACCGCCAGCTCGTCCTTCACGTCGCGCTCGGCCGGTGCCGACTGGGGCGGCGCGGGGGCACCGAGCAGTGGCGTGCTTCCATCCGGAACCGACAACGGGCCGGCTCCCGCCGTCATCAGCGGGCGGCCTCTCAGCAGAAACGCGAAAAGGCCGAGACTGCCACCCGCCAAGGCGAAGAAGGGAACCATGGGAATTCCAGGCAGTACTCCGATAATCCCCAATGTCGACGCCGCAACGAGGAATACGCCCGGCTGCGATCCGAACTGGCGGGACACGAGCTTATCAGTCGCCTCGATCGAACCCGCCTTCGTGATCAGGAGGCCTGCCGCAGCCGACACGATGAGCGCGGGCAGCTGAGCGACGAGGCCGTCACCGATGGTCAGCAGGGTATACGTCTCTAAGGCCTGGGCGAAGCTCAGGCCCTTCTGCAGCGGCCCGATCAGGAGACCACCGACGATGTTGATGCCGATGATGATGAAACCAGCCACAGCATCGCCCTTGACGAACTTGGACGCGCCATCCATCGCCGCGAAGAAGTTGCTCTCCTCCTCGAGCTCCCGACGGCGGCGCTTGGCTCCCGCCTCGTCGAGAAGGCCGGCGGCGAGATCGGCATCGATCGCCATCTGTTTGCCCGGCAGGGAGTCCAAGGTGAACCGGGCGGCGACTTCCGCGATGCGGCCCGCGCCTTTGGTGATCACGATGAAGTTAATCACCATGAGCACCGAGAAGATGATCACGCCGATCACGACGTTTCCACTCATGACAAAGTGGCCGAAAGCCTCGATCACATGGCCGGCCGCAGAGGCTCCCTTGTGCCCCTCCGAAAGGATCAGTCGCGTCGATGCGACGTTGAGAGCGAGCCTGAAGATCGTCACGACCAGGAGGACGGTGGGAAACACGCTCAGCTCGACCGCCTTGCTGATGAACAAGGTCGTGACGAGGAGGACGATCGAGACCGCGATCGATAGCGAGAAGCAAAGGTCCAGAACCCTCGGAGACAGCGGCAACAGCAGCACGGCTAACGCCAGGAAGACCGCGCTGCTGAAGACGACCGGCCCCAGGTCTCGGCCGATGATCGAGTCTATGCGGAGTGCCTGCAGCATGACTAAGCTGCCGTCACGCAGGTGGACCGATAGCGGTCGAGCTTGTTGCGGAGCGTCTGGATGGAAATGCCGAGTATGTGAGCCGCTTGGGTACGATTGCCGAGGCACCGCTCAAGCGTCGCGACGATCAGCTCCTGCTCGACGGCTGCGATGGTCTGACCGATGAAAGACTCGATGCCGTTGCCCCCGACGCCTCTATCGGACTCCCCGGCGGCACCCGGTCGGACCTTGGTTGGCGGCATGGTTTCAGGCTCCGCCGCCGGATGATCGAGCTCGCGGACAGGAGCCACTTCCTTGGCCGGAGGTTCGTTGGCCAGCCCGAGCTGGAAGAATTCCTCGTAGAAATTCGGCTGCTCGTCGGTCAGCGCAATCGCCTCGGCCGGGATGTCGGCTGACGGCGTCAGCAGAGCCGCGCGATAGACGGTATTCTCCAATTCCCGGACGTTGCCGGGCCAGTGGTAGCCGGCCAGCTTGTCGAGAGCCGGTTCCGTGAGCCGACAGCGGCCGAACGGCGTGCTGCGGGCATACTTCTCGAGGAAGTAGTCTCCGAGAGTGGGGATATCGCCTTTTCGCTCGCGCAACGGCGGCAAGACGACGTTGATAACGTTCAGACGATAGAACAGATCCTCGCGGAAGCGGCCACCCTTGACCTCTTTCTCAAGATCTCGGTTCGTCGTCGCGATGATGCGGATATCGATATCGACCGGCCGTGTCGATCCCACCCGATCGACCTGGCGCTCCTGCAGGGCACGCAGGAGCTTGGCCTGGAGCCTCATGTCCATCTCGCCGATCTCGTCGAGGAGCAAAGTGCCGCCGTTTGCCTCCTCGAACTTTCCGATGCGGCGTGCCGTGGCACCGGTGAAAGCTCCCTTTTCGTGCCCGAACAGCTCGGACTCAAGAAGCTGATCGGGGATCGCAGCGCAGTTGATCGACACGAACGGCCCATTTCGCCGGCCGCTCAGCACATGCGTCTGCCGGGCCAGAACCTCCTTGCCGGTTCCGGTCTCGCCAAGGATGAGCAGCGGCACGTCGGATACAGCGACGCGCTTGACCAGAGCCATCACGCGTCGCATGCGGTCATCTGAGAAAAGGAACTGGACCCGCCCTGGCCAAAGCAGCTTCATGAGTTCGTCGAGCGCGGCTTCCTCGACTGGAATCGAGATGAATTCAGCGGCGCCTGACTCGATCGCGGATGCCCCTTGGGAACCGCCCCCCCTGCCGAACGCAACGAGGGTGGTGCGCATGCGGTTCTCTCGCAATGCGTTGGCGAGCTTGATCACCTCCTGACCGGACTCGACGAAGATGACGCGCGGCAGGCCGATCTCGGAGGCCTTGTTCAAGCACTCTTCGGTCGTCCGGCAGATCGCCAAGGTCGCGACTCTCGGTCTGATCTGCGAAACTAGATAGGCAGATTCGGACGAGGTCGAGCCCAGGATGATCGCGGTGCGCTCGGATGCCATGCTAGTGATCCGCGCCTAACTGTCCTGAACCTTGAGGACCTCGGTCATCGATACGCTGAGCCGATCGTCGCTCACGATCAGTTCGCCGCGCGCGATACGTCGATTGTTGACATAGATATCGATGGCGCTGCCGACCTTGCTGTCCAGTTCGATGATCGCGCCTCGCCCAAGCTTGAGCAGTTCACTCACCTGCAGGACCGAGCGGCCGATCACCGCCGTCACTTGCACGGGCACCCGCGAAAGCGAGGAGTCGGTCGTCAGCGTCAGCCCCTGAGGCGGTGGGCGCATTCCCTCAACCGGCGGTGCTGCCGCCTCCTCATTCTGGCGCTTGCCGATTTCGGCGAGGTCGGCGTCTTTGAGACTGCGCGGATCGCTCATTACTCAGCTTCCTTTTCGACCAGAGGGTAATCGGCTTCCGATGCCCTAAGTTTGACAGCCTCAAGGAGGCGGTCGGTCACGCCCGCCAGATCGATGCGGACCGAACCCGTTTCGTAAGTGATCGTCGCCGCTGCAGGAGGGGAGTTCGGTCGGCATAAGACGCGAACCTGAAGACTGCTCAGAACGGCCTCGAATTCGGGGACCCGCTCCGCGATGAAAGCGCGTTCGTCCTCGCTGAGGGTGACCGTAAGCGGGCGAGAAGCGGTTAGTACAGAAACCGCCTCGAGGATCTGGGAGGCAAGGCCGGCGGCCAGGAGGCGCCGCCCCTCGGCGCCCGCAATCACTTCAACGATTGACCGGACCGCAGAGTCCAGACGCTCGCGATCCGCGCTGGCCTGGCGGTTGAGCTGCCGCACGGCCTCGGTGACGAGTCGCTCCAGCTTCTCGTTCATCTCAGCTCGAAGTGCCGCAATTTCCGTGTCCTTGCGCGCCTCGGTCTCCGCGGCACCGACCGCGCGCCCCTCAAGCCTGGCCGCTGCCACCGCGTCGGCGATCTCCCTTTTATGAGCCCGCTCGCGCACCACCTCCTCCGCGACCGGCTTCTCCGGCGGCGGCCCAGAGGAGAACAGCGGAACGAATCGGCCCTTTGAAGGCTCGAGCAAGGGCATTGGGGCGACCACCTCCGGCCATGAACCTTTCGACCGGCTTGGGAGTAGCAAGCGCCCGGGAGCCCCCTCAATCGTCGATTGCTTCAACTCGGATCGAGACTAGCGTCCAAGTCGTTCAAATATCGCCACAACACACAAATGCTCGACCGGACGGGGCAGCCGGCCGGTCGCATCGATCCAATCCGGACCAGCATGGAGGGGCCGATAGCGAGCCCCCTCCGCCCGTAGGCCTCTCCCACCACTTCGACTAGAGCTTTTGGTACAGGCTCAACAACGACTGGGGCATCTTCTGAGCCTGGCTGATCATCGCCATGCCGGCCTCCTTGAGGACCTGCAGGCTGACGAACTTCGACATCTCGCTCGCGATATCGAGATCGATGATCGCACTCCGCGCCTGCTCGTTATTTTCGATGGCGATGCTCAAGGCGTCCGATACGAAGTTAATGCGGTTCATCTTGGCGCCGAGTTTGGCCCGGTTCGTCGACAGCCGCTCGATGGTTCGCTCGATCACGGAGTTCGTCTGCTGGGCATTGTCCTTGCCGGTGAAGCCGACGACCCCATCAAGGACCGAATCGTTGAGCGAGAGGAACTCCAGGCCGAGCGCCCGCGAAGTGAGCGAGGTGATGTCGATCTGGAGGCGATCCGAGACCGACTGGCCGCTGCCGACCTGGAAGAAGTAGCTGACAAGGTTGTTCTGGCGCGAGGTGGCCGCGACCCGCTGGCCATCGGCCAGGTTACTGAGGATGTTCTTCTCGAGTTTGAACGCGACGGTGTCATTAACCGTCAAGGTCTGATTGCCGGTAGCCGCAAGCCTGACCTCGAAGTTAGCCGGGAACTGAGCGAACGTGGCCTCCTGGCCGGCGACGACCGCGAAGGTGTCAAAGGCCGTCGTGGCGCCGCCGGTGATCACGTTAGGGGCGGCGAGTGTCTTGACGGCCGAGATCGCGATCTTCGTCTCACCGCTAAAGAGTTCCGCTTTGAACTGGTTTGCGTCGCCCCCAGCAACGAACTTGACCGAGAAGTTGCCGACCCCTTTCAACGGAGATCCGGCGTAGGAGACGGCCAGGCCGGCGGAAGCTCCCGCAGCGGCAAAAGTCTTGGTGCCGGTAATCGCGAATGAGCTCGCATTGTTCAAGACGTCGGCGGTGGTGAAAGCGGCCGTCGTCGTCACGCGCAGACCCAGGCTACGAAAATCGAAGGTCTGGGAGCCGAAGGTTACACCATCAGCGGCAAGCTTCAGAGCCTGCGCTTCGGTCTGTGTAGGGTCGACCGAAGACGCCCGCAGCTTGTAGCCGCTCGTGGCGTCCCCCTCGATCTTGAACGTCACCTTCGCGGCCTGATCCGAGACTTTGCCGTCGTCATAGGTGTAGATTTCCTTGATAAACGGCAGGTTCGCGCCCGGATCGATCGACATCAATCCGCCGTCCGTCGTGCCGAGGACGACACTCTTCATCGCGGTTTGCGCGAGCGCAGCGGCGGGAAAGGACGCCTGAGGCAGAACCGTGATACCGAGCGCGGTGAAGTCCAAGGCCATGGTCGACTCGACCTTAAGCGTCTGGGTGATATTCCGCTGTTCATCGGTGAGCGTCACGAACTGCCCGGAAGCGCCCGCCGCCGTCGCCGAGAGCTTCAGCTTCTTTGCGTCGCCAGTGTTGAGATTCGGATCATAGACGGTGATCTTGGCGAAATACGGATCGTGCGCCGCATCGAGGGTAAAGGCCTTGGTCGGCGCGCCGCCGCCTGGCCCGCCAGTCAGGGTGTTGCCGGAGAAGCGCGTCGACTGGGCAATGCGGTTGGTTTCGGCCTTCAGCTCCTGGAATTCGATATCCAGCGAGGCGCGGTCGCGGCCATTCAAGTGTTCGGACGACGCCATCACCGCCAGCTGCTTCATACGGATGCAGATATCGGTCACCGACTGGTGCGCGCCGTCTGCCATCTGCAGCATCGCCATTCCCTGGGAGAGGTTCGTCTGAACCGACTGCAGGGCCGCTACCTCGCGGCGGAAGTTGTTGGAGATCGCCAGAGAGGCAGCGTCGTCGCTAGCGCGAACCACCCGGGAACCGGAGGTCAACTTGGTGATCGAACTGCTCAGGTTGCGATCGGTCGAGGCCGCGTAACGCGTCGCGATCGAGGCCGCGTAGTTAGAGATCAGATTGAGAGCCATGGCGAATTACTCCAGCACCTTGCTACCGTGTTTTTCCTGTCGATGTATGCTAGAGGCTCGACCTCAAGCGACAGCCAGCCGGGGGGCCGACTCCTCCGTAAGCCGAGACTGCTCGGCTCGCGCCAGCAGCGTGCGCCAAGACAGATGGACGGGCGTGACCAGGCGAAGGGCGTGGCCAATCTGGTCGGCGTCGTTGCGCGTGTTGGCAACCACGATCCGCCGCAGGATGTCGGCATAGAGCGAGGCCGTGCGGGTCGACCATTCGTCGGCGGACCCGGGCTCGATACCTTCGGCGAGATCGCCAATGGCTTCGGCGGCGGCGGTGAGAGCGTGGCAACGGGCCTCGATGTCGCCGGCCCGACAGTGGTCGATTGCCGTCTGCAGGGAGTCGGCAACGCGATCAAAGAGCATCACGACGATTTCTAGATCCTCGACCCGCGGAAGAACGAGGTTACGATCGGCAACAGGAATTCTGGACACGGGGACCTCCAAAAAAATCACACGGCCCCCCGTTTTCGCAACATCCGGGCCAAGACCGATCGTCGCCGTCTCAGACGCCCAAAGCTTCAATATCCATTTCGGATATATATCAGAGAAAATGGACCAACAGACCCACCCCACCCTCCCGGCATGAGCTAGGTTCTTTTTCAATAGAGACGGGTCGACTCCAGAAAGGACGGGAATGATTTCCGCTCTCGAGGTCGCTCTTCTGGTCATGGTTCTCGATCAACCTGCCGGCGTGCTGACTTGCGGAATGGAGAGCGAGTCGGCCAACGTGGTCCGGTGCAGCAACGGAACCTCCGCCATCGAGACGTCCGAACGGCGCATCAACTTCAATAAGGGGGTCACCGTCGAGAAGACCGCAAAGGGCGACCTGATTTTTTCGAACGGCATCACAGCGACGCGAACCGCCGTCGGGTGGATAAAGTTCTCGAATGGAACCATGGCCCGCACCAGCGATCGTCGGACATATTCGTTCGCCTCAGGGCATGTGTGCGAGACCATATCTATGACTCACGCGCGATGCCGGATGGTCCCCAAGTCTTGACATCCGGCAGGCCATTTCCCCGGGTGGCCCGTCTTTTGCGTTAAATCGGCGCGTCCCGTCGTCCTGCAAATTTTTTGCGGATCCCCGTCAATGATCGTCGCCGCCACCAACCCTAAGCTGCTGTCGAGCGTCGCCCGCGGAGCGCAGCGCACGGGCACCGATTTCAAGCATCTGCTAGCAACGGCGCAGATCGAGAGCGGCGGCGATCCCGCCGCGCGCGCCTTGACATCCAGCGCCGCCGGCCTCTTTCAGTTTACCGAGCAGACTTGGCTCCAGGCCGTGCAGCAGCATGGCGCCCGGCACGGTCTCGACCGCGCGGCGAGCTCCATTCAGAAGACGACCGGTGGCCGCTACACCGTTTCCCGGGACGATGCCCGTCGCGACATCCTGGCGCTGCGCCACGACGAGACGGTGTCCGCGGCCATGGCCGGAGAGCTCACCAGGGACAACCAGGCGGCCCTGACCGCCGAGCTGGGGCGGGCACCGAGCGGCGCCGAGCTCTATCTTGCGCACTTCCTCGGCGCCGCCGGCGCGAGCCGAATGCTGAAGGCAGCCGCGGAACCGAACCCCGTCCCCGCGGCGGCGGTTCTTCCGACGGCGGCGCGCGCCAATTCCAGCCTGTTCTATCGACAAGGTCAGGCGGTCACCGCCCAGAACCTGGTGGGAAGGATTCAGGGTCTCTATGAGCGCGTGTTGACGTCGGTCCAGCCGATATCGGCGCCCGCCCCCGTCGAGACCCGACCGGCAGCCTCCGTCTCGGTGGGCGCCGGCAACACCCTGAGGGAGCCCACCTCCCCGATCGCGGCATATCCCCAGGCCGGTGAGACGCGGGTTCTCTCGATGAACGCCCGCGCCCAGGAAGTCCTGATGCGGCGCTATATCGAGATCGCCGCCACTGCCAGGACCGCCTCCACCGCCGACCCGGCTCGCCGCCAGGATCGCGCGGACCTGCGCTCATAGAGTTGTCATCAGGAGAAGATGATGAAGATCGATGGTTTTCCAGTTCAGAGCCCCGGATTCGACGGTCGGCGCCCCAACGCCCCGATCAAGGCTCCGACCGCCGCCCCGGCGGCGGTCACGGCATCGCAGCTCGACGCTCTGATCGCCGCCGAGAACCGCCTCGCCGGGATCGACCTCGCCGGCGCCAGTGACAGGGATGCAATCCTCGATCGTATCCTCGGGGGCAGTGACCGCCCGGGTCGGCACGGGATCAGCTCTCTCTCGATCCAGGCGTAATGCGGTCGCTACGGGCTTTCAGTGGCCGAGAGCCGCGCGGTGTCGAAGAAGGATTGAGCTCGCCGCGCCGCCTGCTCATCGCCACGACGATGACTGGCGAGCAACGTCACCGACCTGCGGGCAAACAGATGATGCTCGATCTTAACGACGTAGGCTTGCCCATTCATGTTTCGCAAGCCGGTCACCAGGATGTAGGTCCGGTCGGCGCGGTCGCTGACGTGGTAGTCCTGTCCGAATATGCCCATCGCCCGCGTGTAGGCGAACATCGCCTGGATCGCCTCGTCGCGCGACGGCCGGAAGGGCTTGGGCTTCGCCGGAGCGAAGCAGCTGATCTGAAGAAGAAGTCCGCGCTGGATGTCGACCGACTCGCCACCCTGGAGACGCCCCCGGCGACCGAAGGGGTCCTCTCGTTCGACATCGAAGAGAACCGGGGTGCCGAAGAACTCCGCACCGCTCCCGCACGCCCCGCGCGCGGCGACCGGCGCCGAGGGTAGGGCCGCGATGAGCGCCAAGATCACGAAACCGAGCGCACCGCTCACGCTTCGCGCCATCTGGCTGGTTGCTGCCCTCGTCGCCGGAACGACGCCGATGGTCTCTGCCCTCGCCGCCTCGCCTGCGCCAAGCTTTCGCGCCGCCATCGTCGTCGAGTTGCCGCGCATGGTGGTGACCGGATTGGGAAAAGGCGGAGCGGCTGGCGAGTCGGTCACGTTCGTGCCCGTGCTCGAAACCGAAGAGAGCTCGACCGATGCTGCGCGCGCCATGATCCCGGCGTACAGAGACGTGATTCTGGTCACCACGATTGGCTATCTCGCCTTCGCGGCGAACCACGGGCGCCCCGTCGATCCGTACCGTCTGCAAAAGCTTCTCGCCGATCGCATCAGGGCCAGCGGGCTGCCGAAAGTCACCGCGGTGCTGCTGCAGTCCTTCGTCTTCAAGCCTGAGGCCCCGACAAACTGACGACGTCCTCTCGGAGATTGCGGACCTCTATCTCGATCTGATCGAGCTTCGCCTTGTCGGAGAGGTTCGACTTCAGGATCCTGCGGATCTCGGAAGCCGCGCGCCAAAACGCGGTCTCGATGGCGCGCCCGCTGTCGGCGCCGGCGGCCCCGCCCCCGCCCGTCACTTCGACCGCCGCTGAAAGAGATCTCGACGGGACAGCTCCTTTTCGGCGTCATCGAGACGGCGCCCGATATCGAACAGCTTTCGTGGCGGGGCATCCGTCCCGGAGACAATCGACAGAATATCGTCGCAGACCTTGATCACGGCTTCGGGGTTCACCCTGCCCTCCTCGCATTCTGGCTCCAGCCGTCAAATTAGGCTCGCTGGGTAAGCCAGTTGCGCATGACCGACACCGCCTCGTCCGGGTGCTTGTCGAAGATCTCGGTGATACGCTTGACGGCCGAGGCCTGGACTTGGCCCTCGATCTTTTCGATGTCAATCATATCGGCGAGAGCCGCGGAACGCTTGCTCTCGAGATCCTGCATCTCGCGTTCGATCTCGGCCTTCAGCTGAGACACGTCATCGAGCTCGACCGGAACCAGGGCGGTCGACCCCTCCGGCGCCTCGAGGGTCTCGGTGTCCTCCTCGGCCGGACGGAGCGCCCGCAGCACCGGGCGAACGGCGAACAGCGCGATGACCATGGCAACCAGAGCGAGAATGCCGATCTGGCTCAGGCGGAGGATCTCCTGCTTGCTGAGCAGCGGACCCGCGTCGATGAGCGACTTGGGATCGGGCGTGGCGAAGGGCAAGTTGACGATCTCGACCACGTCGCCGCGATCGGCGCTGAAGCCAACCAGCGAACGGACCAGGCGGGTCAGCTGCTGAAGCTCCTGATCGGAACGCGCTTCATAGGCTCCGGGTTGGGCACCGTCGCCGCCGACATACTTGCCGTCGACCAGCACCGCGACCGACAGGCGGGTCAGCGCCCCCGGCTCGATGGTCTCGCGGGTCTGGCTCTTGGAGACCTCGAAGTTGGTCGTCTCCTCCGTGCGGTTGGTCACGTCGCGCGACTGCCCCGCCGCCCCCGCCGGTTGGCCTTCCGGGAGGTTGTTGCGGACCGACACGTCGCGCCCTTGCCGCGTGTTCTCGCGGTTCGCGGCCTCCTCGACAGTCTGGATCGAGCGCTCGACCCGCCCCCTGGGGTCGAAGGTCTCGCTCGAAC
>VGEN01000046.1 GCA_016869285.1 Alphaproteobacteria bacterium | reverse complement strand
AGGGGAACTCCCATGCCCGCTGGCCTCCTCCTCCAGCACGCATCTTGAATCACATCGCGACAGGATTGGGAATCCCTGACGATTCAGACAGATCGGAAAATGCTCTAGGATCGCTCACCACTTCCGGTTCTCGGACAGGAGCTGCTCGGCCGCCTCGGCATCGAGCGGCGGGGCGAACAGGTAGCCTTGCGCGTACTCGCAGTCGAGCGCGCGCAGCTGCGCCAGCTGCTCGATCGTCTCGACGCCCTCGGCCACCACATCCATCTTGAGATTATGCGCGAGCAGCAGGATCGCGCGGACGATCTCGAGCTTGGAGCGCTCGTAACTCATGCCCGAGACGAAGGCCTTGTCGATCTTAAGCGTGTCGAAGGGAAGCGCGTGCAGATAGCTCAAGGAGGAGTAGCCGGTGCCGAAATCGTCGAGCGAGACGCCGATGCCGGCGGCCTTGAGCTGCGAGAGGATATGCGCGGCGCGCGTCGCGTTCTGCATCAGCGCGGTCTCGGTCAGCTCGAGCTTGAGCTTGCCCGGGCGCCAGCCGGAGCGGGACAGGGTCTCGACGATCTCGGTCACGAGATCGATCTGGTTGAACTGACGGATCGAGAGGTTGACGCTGACGGTGAGCGGCGGCTCGGAAGGAAAGCGCGCCTGCCAGGTGCGCATGCGGCGACAGGCTTCCTCGAGAACCCAGGCGCCGATCTGACCGATCACCCCGGTCTCTTCGGCAAGCGTGATGAATTCGTTCGGCCCGAGCAAGCCGCGACGCGGGTGGTGCCAGCGCACCAGCGACTCGAACCCGGCGACGCGGCCGGTCTTCAGCGACACCACCGGCTGGAAGAAGAGCTGCAGCTCCTTCCGGCCGATCGCGTGCCGCAGGTCGTTCTCGAGCGTCAGAAGATGCAGCGCGTGGCCGTGCAGGCTCGGATGGAACAGCTCGGCGCGCGCCTTGCCGAGGGACTTCGCCCGGTACATGGCAAGCTCGGCGTCGCGCAGCATGTCCTCGGCGCGATCATAGGATGGCTCGTAGAGCGCAAGCCCGGCCGAGCCGGTGACCACGAGCTGCCGGCCGTCGATCGCGATCGGCTGGCCGAGCTCGGCCAGGAGGCGCTCGGCAAGCGCCCGCGCCTCGACCGGCCCCGCCACCTCCTCGATCAGCACGGCAAATTCGTCGCCGCCCGGCCGCGCCACGGTCTGGCCGGCGCCGACGAAGCCGCTCAACCGGGCGCCGACGCCGACCAGGAGCTCGTCGCCCTGGTGATGGCCGAGGGAGTCGTTGACGAGCTTGAAGCGATCGAGATCGAGGCTGAGCACGGCGAAGCTGCTCTTGCCGGCGCGCTTTGCGCGTGCCATCGCCTGGGCGACGCGATCGAGGAAAAGCGCGCGGTTCGGCAGCTGGGTCAGCGGGTCGTGCAGCGCGACGTGGAGCGCCTGCGCCTCCCGGTACTTCCGGTCGGTGAGATCGGTCAGCGATCCGGCGATCCGCGTCGCGCGCCGGAGACCGTCGCGCACGGCAAGGCCGCGCGCCACCACCCAGAGATACTGGTCATCGGAACGGCGGACCCGGTGCTCGCACTCGAAGTGAGGCGTATGCCCGGCGAGGTGGCTTTCGAGCAGCGCCGAGAGCTTCTCGATGTCGTCCGGATGCACACGCCCCATCCACTCGGATGGCTCGTCGCCGACATCCTCTTCGGCCAGCGCCAGCATCGCCTTCCAGCGCGGCGAGAGGTAGAGCCGGTTCGTCGCGAGGTTCCAGTCCCAGAGCCCGTCATTGGCGCCGTCCGAGGCGAGCGCGTAGCGCTCCTCGCTCTCTATCAGCCGAAGCTCCGCGCGGCGGCGATCGGTTACGTCCGACAGCGTCACGACGAAGCCGCCGCCGGTCATCGGCGCCAGCAGACGCTCGATCACGCGACCGCCGGGAATCAGGTGGAAATGCGCTGGGTGCGGCGGCTGGAACAGGCGCTCGAGCTCGCGCGCGGTCGCCTCCTCGGCATCGCCGGGGCCGAAGTCGCCGCGCTCGGCGAGCGAGCGGAAAAGATCGGCAAGTGCGAGATCCCGCCGCCGGAGATCTCCCGGCAGGTCGAGAAGGTCGAAGAAGCGCTCGTTCCAGGCCTGCAGGCGGCGGCTGCCATCGAAGACCGCGAAGCCCTGGGTCAGGCTGTCGACGGCGGACCGGAGCAACCGATCGTCGGATACTCCCCTATCGGCAGTCGAGGTCGGCGGGACTCGGGCCTGGCTCATCGTCGGCCAACTCTACGTCAGCAGGCGGCGCGAAACAGCCCAGAACCGGCCTCCGAGCAGGAATGATGCGCATGCGAGGCCCGCGACCAGGCCCCAGAGAAGGCCGTCGGTGCCCCAGGCCCGCGTAAAGGTGAGGTGGTAGGCGAGGGGCACCGTCACCACCCAGAAGCTGACGAGATGCATCACCGAGGGCAAGTTGACGTCGCCAAAGCCGCGCAACGCCCCCATCAGTACGGCCTGGACGCCGTCCGGCAGCAAAATGAAGGCCGCGATCATGATCGCGATCGTCGCTGTGGCGACGAGCGCCGGGTCGTTGGCATAGAGCCGGGCGATCTGATGGTCGAAGAGGATAAAGGCCACCCCCATCAGCACCGTGTAGAACGCAACCATCGCCGTGCCGAGCCAGCCGGCCGACTCCGCCGCCGAGCGTTTGCGGGCGCCATAGGCCATGCCGACATGGACCGAGGTCGCGGTCGAAAGCCCCATCGCCATCATGAAGGCCATGGAGACCAAGTTGAGCGCGATCTGGTAGCTCGCGACCGCATGCGCCCCGAGCCAGCCGGCAAAGACGGTCATCGCGCCGAAAGCCGAGGATTCGAGCCCCTGGCTGATCGCCGATGGCAGGCCGAGCTTCAGAATGTCGACCGAGATCTGCTTCTTGCGCCGGATGCGCGTGTAGAGACCGAGGCGCGCGATCTCCGGCGTCAACATGACGTATCCCAGCATCGCCGCGTACATGAGCCAGCGCACGACCGAGGTCGCGAGGTTGGCGCCGGCAGCGCCGTGCTCCTCGATCAGCCACCAGTTGAGGCCGAGCTTGATGACGAGGCCGGCGATCACGCAGTTCAGCACGACGCGCGGGCGGCCCATCGCCTCCAGCAGCGTCGACGCCACGGCCGCGAGCAGTAGCGCCGGGAGGCCGATGACGAAGGTATCGAGCGTGCGCCCGCCGCCGCGCGCGATGTCGGGCGACTGGCCGAGCAGCAGCAGCACGGCCTCGCCGGGCATCAGGAGCCAGGCGACGGCGATGCTCAAGACCAGCGCCATCATCGAAGCGATCTTGAAGACGTGCCCGATCTCCTCGAGCCGGCCGGCGCCGCGTGCCTGCGCGATCAGCACCAGCGTGCTCGAGAAGAGGCCGTAGCTGACGGTGATCACGGTCACTTGCGGCGGGACGCTGATCGCGAAATAGGCGAGTTCCTCCGCCGAGAGCCGGCCCAGCATCAGCGTGTCGATGGTCGCGAACATCAGGATCCCGAGCCGCGTCAGCATCACCGGCACAGCGAGCCGGAAGATGGCGCCGGCGCGCGCCCAGGTCGTCTCGGGGATGAGGCTCACAGCGGCTGCTTATAGACATGCCACAGGAGGTGCGCCACCGCGCCGCGCCAGGGCGACCACGCTTCGGCAAGCTGCGCCAAGCGCTTGGGATCGGGCCGCGCCTTGCTTCCCTTGATCCGTTGATAGGCGATGGCGAGCGCGAGATCGGCAGCGGGAAAGATGTCCGGGCGGCCGAGAGCAAAGAGCAGATAGATCTGCGCCGTCCACGGCCCGATGCCTTTCATCGCCGTCAGCGCCGCCATCGCCTCGTCGTCTGGGCTGCGATGCACGCGGTCGAGCTCGAGCCGTCCCTCGGCGATCGCGCGCGCAAGGTCGCGGCTGTAGCGGATCTTCTGGCCGGAGAAGCCGAAGCGCCGGAGGTCCTCCTCGCCGAGCGCGAGAACCGACTCCGCCGTCGGTGCCGGGCCCAGCGCCTCGGTCGTCTTCCGCCAGATCGCCGCCGCCGACTGCGTCGAGACCTGCTGGCCGATGAGGATACGGAGCAGGGCGGCGTATCCCGGATCGACCCGGCGGATCGGCGGGCGGCCGTGCCGGGCGAGCGCGTCCTTCAGATCAGGGTCGCCGGCGGCGACGCGCCGGAGACCTGCGAGGAAGGCACGATCGCTCTTGGGAGCGATCATCGCGACGTCACTGAGGCTCGGCGACCTTGACCAGCGCCTTGCCGAGATTGGCGCCCTTGAGCATCGCGATGAACGCCTCCGGCGTCCTCTCGAGGCCCTCCGTCACATGCTCGGAATACTTGATCCGGCCTTCCTTGATCCAGCCCGAGATCCGCTTGAGCGCCTCGGGATAGCGATCGCGCCAGTCCCAGACCAGGAAGCCTTCCATGCGCGCGCGGTTGATCAGCATGTAGCGAAGGTTCCGCGGGCCGAGATCCGGCTTGTCGAGATTGTACTGGCTGATCTGGCCGCAGATGACGATGCGGGCCTTGAAGGCCAGGTTGTTGAACACGGCGTCGGTAACCGGGCCGCCGACATTGTCGAAATAGACGTCGACGCCCCTCCGGCAGGCGGCGGCGACCGCCTTGGTCAGATCGTTCGAGGTCTTGTAGTTGATGGTGGCCTCGAAGCCGAGCTCGCGCTTGACGTAGTCGAGCTTGTCGTCGCCGCCGGCGATGCCGACGGCCCGGCAACCGTTGATCCTGGCAAGCTGGCCGACGATCTGCCCGACCGCGCCGGCCGCGCCGGAAACGACAACCGTGTCGCCCGCCTTCGGCTGGCAGACTTCGAGGAAGGCGAAATACGCGGTCATCCCCGGCATGCCGAGGATGCCGACCGCGGTCTGGATCGGGGCGAGATTCGGATCGATCTTGCGCAAGAGCGCCGCGTCGGCAACCGCATAGTCCTGCCATCCCAGCGAGCCTTCGGCGATGTCGCCTGCCTTGAAGGCCGGGTGGTTCGACCTGACCACCTGGCCGACGACGCCGCCGGTCATCACCTCGCCGATCTCGACCGGCTTGGTATAGGATTTCGCGGCGCTCATCCGCCCGCGCATATAGGGATCGACCGAGAGCCAGAGGGCGCGGACCAGCACCTCCTTCGGTCCCGGCTCCGGCACCGGCTCGCTCACGAGATTGAAGTTGGAGGCATCCGGCCAGCCCGTCGGACGCGAGGCGAGCAGGATGCGGCGGTTCCGGGTCGAGGACTGGGTCATGAAGCGGACGCTAGCACGGCTCGCTTGCCCCTCGGAACGGCCGCCCCGTAAGGTAGCGCTCATCCCACCCAACGAGGCATCCATGCTGCTGCATATGTGCACCTGGTCCGAGGTCGAGTCCTATCTGAAGAAGTCGCCGGGCATCCTGATCCCGATCGGCTCGACCGAGCAGCACGGGCCGAACGGGCTCATCGGCACGGATGCGATCTGCCCCGAGTTCATCGGCCGGAAAGTCGGCGAGGAGATGGACGTCCTGGTCGGCCCCACCATCTCGGTCGGCATGGCCCAGCACCACCTCGCCTTCGCCGGATCGATCGCGCTCCGCCCCTCGACTCTGATGGCGGTGATCCAGGACTATGTCGGCTCGCTCCGCCGCCACGGCTTCGAGCGCTTCTATTTCCTCAACGGCCATGGCGGCAACATCGCCACCACGACCGCCGCCTTCTCCGAGATCTATGGCGAGTCGAGCTTCCGGCGCGGCTCCAACGAGCCGCCGATCCGCTGCCTCCTGCGCGGCTGGTGGGAAGGCGAGCGCACCAAGAAGCTCGCCAACGACCTCTTCGGCGACAAGGACGGCAGCCACGCCACCGCCTCCGAGGTCTCGGTAACGCAGTACGCCTACCCCGAATACATCAAGAAGGCGCAGATGGAGTGGACCGGCAAGGCCAAGCGCGGCTTCTACGATGCCGAGGACTATCGCCGCACCTTCCCCGACGGCCGCATCGGCTCCGACCCGTCGCTCGCCTCGCCCGAAGCCGGCAAGAAGCTGACCGAAGCCTCGGTCGCCGATGTGATCGAGGACTACAAGAAGTTCATGGCTCAGGAGTGAGCATGTCGATCGTCGATGAGCTGCTGACGCTTTACGCCGACAAGGGCGGCGCCATGTATGGCGGCGAGGACGTCACGCAGCTCGCCCATGCGCTGCAGTCGGCGGCGCTGGCCGAGGCCGAAGGTGCCCGCGACGTCCTTGTTGCCGCCGCCCTGCTCCATGACGTCGGCCATCTTGTCGATAAGCACGCACAGGGCGCGGCGGAGGCCGGCATCGACCGCCAGCACGAGGACATCGCCGCCGGCTATCTCTCGCGCTGGTTCAAGCCTGAGGTAATAGAGCCGATCCGCCGGCACGTCGCCGCCAAGCGCTGCCTGGTCACCACCGAGACCGGCTATTTCGAGACGCTGTCGGAAGCCTCCGTGATCTCGCTCAAGGTGCAGGGCGGTCCGTTCACCAAGGACGAGGCCGCGGCCTTCCTCGCCTTGCCCGGCGCCGCCGACGCGCTCAAGCTCCGCAAATGGGACGACCTCGCCAAGGTGAAGGACCTGCAGACGCCGGACCTTGCGCACTATCGCCGGTGTCTGGAGGCGGGCCTGAAGTAGCGCCGAGGCACGCCCTCACCCTTCGACAGGCTCAGGATGAGGGCGATTGGCTTGTCTCGATTTTTCAGTCCGCCTCATCCTGAGCCTGTCGAAGGGTGAGGCGGTGTCTCGTCCCCTCTATACCCTTGTCGTCCTCACCTTCACGTCCTTGCGCTTGAGCATGTCGGGCTGAAGCTGCGTGCCGAGGCCGGCGCCGGTCAGCGGGTACATGATGCCGTTCTCGAGTCTCGGCATCTCGGTGACGATGTCGCGATACCAGGTAACATAGTAGCTGCGCACGATCTCCTGGATCAGGCCGTTCGGCGCGTTCATGACGATGTGGTTGCCGGCGATCAGCGTCACCGGTCCGGTCGCATCGTGAGGCGCTACCGGCAGGTGGTGCGTCTCGGCGTGCGCGGCGATCTTGCGCGCTTCCGAGATGCCGCCGACCCAGGCAGCGTCGAACATGACGATGCCGACGGCGTGGCGCTCGATCACCTCGCGGAAATCGGCGCGCGTGCCCAAGGTCTCGCTACCGCAGACGGTAAGGCGCGTCGCGCGCGCGTAGTCGACAAGCACATCGATATTGTCCATCTTGACCGGGTCCTCGAGCCAATAGGGCTCGTATTCCTCGAGCGCCTTGGCGATGCGCTTGGCCTGAGTCAGGTTCCAGAGCGAGTGGAAGTCGACCATGATGTCGATTCTGTCGCCGACTCTCGCACGCGCCTTGCGGAAGGGTTCCAGCGCCGTCCTCAGATCCGCCGATGAGAGGTGCAGGCCGCCCGAGGCCTCGGCGGCGGCGTTGAAGGGATAGATCTTCATCGCCTGGATGCCTTCGGCTAGCAGGCTCTCGGCCAGCTCGTCGGCACGGTTGATGAAGCCCTCGAGGTCCTCGTAGGGGCCTTCCGGCTTGCCGGCCGGCAGAAGCCGCCAATAGCCCTCGCCGGGATCTCCCGGCCGGCGCTTCCAGCCCGGGCGATAGGCGTTGCAGGTATTGTAGACTCGGATGGAGTCACGCGAGAGGCCGCCAAGCAGCATGTAGATCGGCATGCCGGCCTTCTGGCCCAGGATGTCCCAGAGCGCGATGTCGAGCGCCGCGATCGCCCGCACCTCGGCCGCCGAGCCGCGATAGGCGACCAGTGCCATCAGGCTCTTGGTCAGCGTGCGGTGATGCAGGTCGATCCGCGTCGGGTCCTTGCCAAGAAGATAGGGCGCGGCGACCTGATGGATATACCCGGCGACCGCGTCGGTGTGGTAGCTGGTCTCGCCGAGCCCGATCAGGCCCTCGTCGGTGTGGATGCGGACCCAGATCAGGTGCGGCCAGGCCTCGACCTGGACCGTGTCGACGGCAGTGATGCGCATGAGGCTTCCCCGAGCAGCGTTGCCCTGTATCTTGCGGGCACGAGGCGGCCGACCGCCACGAAATCCGTTCAGGAGAGGGAATGCGCGGCTCGGTCGTCGTCTCCGCGGTCGTCGCGGTCATCGTCGGCTTCGGCGGCACTCTGGCGCTGATCGTCGCCGCGGCCCAGTCGGTCGGCGCCAGCCCGGCCGAGACCTCGTCCTGGGTCGCCGCCCTCTGTCTCTCGATGGCGGCCACGTCGAGCGTCCTCAGCATCCGCCATCGGCTGCCGATCGTCACTGCCTGGTCGACACCGGGCGCGGCGCTGATCGCGGCATCCTCCGGCATCGACCTGGCGTCTGCGGTCGGCGCCTTTCTCCTCGCCGGCGCGCTGGTGCTCGTCACCGCGCTGTTCCGCCCGATCGCGGCCTGGATCGAGCGCATCCCGACCTCGGTCGCCGCGGCGATGCTGGCCGGCGCGCTGATCCGCTTCGTCATCGCCGTCTTCGACAGCGCCCAGGCCGAGCCGCTGCTCGTGCTGCCCTTGGTGCTGCTGTTTCTCGTCATGCGCGTCGTCAGTCCTTTCGGCGCGGTTCTCATCGTGCTGGTTGCCGGCGTTGCGCTCGCGACAACCCTCGGCCTGACCGCGCCGATGCCGGCCACGCTCGCCTTCTCCTGGCTCGTCTTCACCGCGCCGCGCTTCGATCCGGCGGTGCTGCTGGGCTTAGGCCTGCCGCTCTACCTCGTGACCATGGCCTCGCAGAACCTGCCCGGCTTCGCGGTCCTCCGCGCTGCCGGCTATCCGGTGCCGTCGCGCTCGATCCTGGCCGTGACCGGGCTCGCCTCGGTCGCAACTGCGCCTTTCGGTGCACATGCCAGCAACCTGGCGGCGATCACCGCCTCGATCTGCACGGGTCCCGACGCGCATCCGGACAAGGAGAAGCGCTGGCTTGCCGGCCCGGTCTACGGCGCCTCCTATCTGGTCCTTGCGGTCTTCGGCGCGTCGCTGGTCGCGCTGTTCCAGGCCTTGCCGCCGGCGCTCATCGTCACCGTCGCCGGCACGGCGCTGATCGGCCCGCTCGCCGGCGCGCTCGGCTCGGCCTTGGCAGACGAGAAGGACCGCATCGCCGCGACGCTCACCCTCGCGGTCACCGCCTCGGGTGTCTCCTTCCTCGGCATAGGATCGGCCTTCTGGGGCCTCGCCGCCGGGCTCGCAACCCTGGCGATCTCCGCCCTCATCGCGCGCGGGCACGCAGGCTCCTGAGATTGTGGATGTGCACATGGGCGCCGGGCTGGATCGCGGCCGTCGCCTCGCCGATCGTCTCACCGTACTTGCGGATGCGGTCGCCGGGCTGGAGCGCCACCAGCGCGATCTTGTGGCAGAGCGGAATGTCGTCGGCGGCCTCGACGCCCGCGCCGCCGCCAATCTCCAAGCGCTCGCCGCGCTTCGCCGCGCGCAGCAGGGTCGCGACATTGTCGTCAGGGGAAAGCCGGATCGCGTCCATCACATTGCCGGCCCAAAACGGGCGACGACCTCGTCGCCCTCGCCCAGAACCTCGCCCCAGGTGGCCGCGCCATCGGCGACCTCGATCAGCCGCCGCCACAAACGATCGGCGGCGGCTTCCGGCGCCTCGGTGCCGAGGAAGACGCGGCTCGCATCGAGATCGAGCTGTTCGCCGACGCGCGCACAGGTTTCGGGATTGGCGCTGACCTTGAGGGTCGGCGAGAGCGCGCTGACGAAGCTGTTGCCGACACCGGTGGTGAACAGCATGAGCTGGGCATGCGCGGCGGCGAAGCCGGTCAGCGATTCCGACGCATAGGCCGGCGCGTCCATGACCCAGCAGCCAGGCCTCGGTGCCGCCTCGCCATAGGCGAGCACGCCCTGGATCGGCCGGCTCCCGCTCTTGGCGATATTGCCGAGCGCCTTCTCCTCGATAGAGGAGAGGCCGGCGGCGATATTGGTCGGGCCCGGGTTGTTGCCGGTAAGGTCGAGACCGTTGCGGATCGCGGTCTCTTCGCGTCGACGCACGGCCTCATGGATCGCCGTCGCGATCTCGGGCGTCGCCGCTCTCTTCTCGAGGAGATGCTCGGCGCCAAGCCACTCGACCGTCTCGCCAATGATCGCCCGGCCGCCGGCATCGACCATGCGGTCGGCCATGCGTCCGAGCAGCGGGTTGGAGACCAGGCCGGAGCTCGGGTCGGAACGCCCGCATTCGAGGCCGAGCGTGAGCGCGGAGAGCGGCGCCGGTGCGCGTCTGTCGGAAGAGATCTGCATCGCCAGCCGCGCCGACGCGCGCATCCCGCGTTCGGTCAGCGTCACCGCGTCGTGGCCGCAATCGTCCAGCGTCAGCGCGGCGTGAGGCCGACCGGCACGCTTCACATGCGCGGCCACTTCAGCGGTGAGCGGCGGATTGTCGCCGATAAGCAGCACCGCACCGACATTCGGATGCAGCGCGAGGGCGAACATCGCGCGCCGCCAAGTGGCGCGGTCGTCGCCGAGCAGGCTGCCGGCGTTATAGGGGAAGCCCACGATCGCCGCGCCCTTGATCGAGGCCGCAATGCGCCGCGCGGTCGGGATGGTGAGGCCGCCGACCGAGAGAACGAGCATGTGGTTGCGCACGCCGACGCTGCCATCGGCGCGGCGATAACCCTGGAAGTCTGGCTCGTTCCGGCTCATGAGCGGAGCGTGTGCGAAAGTGCCGCGTCGAGCGTGACGCCGAGGCCCGGCGCCTGGGGCAGCTCGCTGGCATCGCCGGCGTGGTCGGGAAGGCCGCCCTTCACCAGCCCGTCGAAGAGCGGCGACTCATCGTATTGATGCTCGAGCAGATCGAAGTCGTCGAGCACCGCCGAGGCGTGCAGGCTGGCGACATGGCAGATCGGGCCGGTCGGGTTGTGTGGCGCGCAACCGACACCGTGGCGCGCGCAGAGTGCGCCTGCCTGCAGCAGGCCGCCGAAGCCGCCGATATACTTGATGTCCGGCATGACCACGTCGTAGCAGCCGCCTTCGAGGAAAGGGATCAGCGCCGAAGGCGAGGTCGACATCTCGAGGCCGGCGAGCTGCATGCCGTGCTCCTTGGCGCGAAGCCGGAGCCGATGCAGCGCTGGGATCGCTTCGAGCGTTTCCGGCAGCGGGCATTCGAACCAGTCGACGCCGAGCTCGGACAGGCGCTCGATGGCCGCCTCGGCGGCACGTTCGGTGAAGCGCCAATGACAGTCGACCATGACGCGGGCTCTCGGCCCCGCCGCCTCGCGCACGGCGGCAACGCGATCGATGCCGGCATCGATCAGCACCCGCCCGGCCTCGCCATCGGCAAGGGCCGGCGTCAGATCGTCGAAGGGCGCGATCTTGAAGCGCGTGCATCCGGTCGACGCCGCGACCCGCGTGCTGGCGGAGAAGCCCGCCGGGCTGCGGTCGACCGTGCGCCGGTTGATGTTGGCATAAAGCGGCACGCGCCGCCGGCGCGGCAAGCCGAGGAGCTGCCAGACCGGGCGGCCGGCGCGCCGAGCGCTCAGGTCCCAGAGCGCCTGGTCGAGCGCGCTCGCCGCCGCGGCCTCCGGAAGCAAGCGCTCCGGCACCGGGTCGTCGAGGGGGGCGGGCACGGCCAGAGATCCTGCGCGGCGCGGCGCCAGGCGAGCGACCGCCGCGGCCACCTCCGCCTCACGCGCATTCAGCGTCGCCTCGCCGATGCCGGTCACGCCATCCTCGTCCGCGACCTTGAGGAAGATCCACTCGGTCTTCGGGCTGATTCGCAGCGGCAGCGTCTCGATCGTCGCGATCCGGCTCAACGTCTGTGCCTTTCGGTCCTGGTCCGAAACTCATGGAAGGCTCGGCCAGCCACACTCTAGCGCTGCTCTCGTGCCCCTGTCCGCGCCAGAGGCGGCAAACGAAATTTCCAGGCAGCCGCACGGCTGTATACTCCGCGCGAGCTGCGCACCCTTGGGGCTCTGGATGTCAGTCGCCTTGTCTCTTCCGATGACTGACCTCCCCGCCGCCAAGGCCGCGCTCAAGTCCGTCTTCGGCTTCGATTCCTTCCGCCCCGGCCAGGCCGAGATCGTCGAGGCCGTGCTTGCCGGCGAGAACGTGCTGGCCGTAATGCCCACCGGCTCGGGCAAGTCGCTCTGCTACCAGCTCCCAGCAATCCTCAAGCCCGGCCTGACCGTCGTCGTCTCGCCGCTGATCGCTCTGATGCGCGACCAGGTCGGCCAGCTCAAGGAGCTGGGCATCGAGGCGGCGAGCCTCAACTCCTCGATCGAGTACGAGGAGGCCCGTGCCGTCCGGCGCTCGCTCATCGACGGCAGGCTCAAGCTCCTCTATGTCGCGCCGGAGCGCCTGACGCGCCCCGATACCGTGCAGATGCTGGACGAGGCCGGCGTCGGCCTGCTCGCCATCGACGAGGCGCACTGCGTCTCGCAATGGGGCCATGACTTCCGCCCCGAGTATCTCCGCCTCGGCGACATTGCCCAGCAGATCCGCTGCCGGCAGACCATGGCGCTGACCGCGACCGCGGATGCTCCAACCCGCGCCGACATCGTCGAGAAGCTGTTCCGCCGGCCGCCGAGGACGTTCGTCCGCTCCTTCGACCGGCCGAACCTGCATCTGGCGATGGCGCCCAAGGACAATGCGCGCAGGCAGATCGCGGCCTTCCTCGACGGGCGCCAGGGTCAGAGCGGCATCGTCTACTGCGCCTCGCGCAAGAAGACCGAGGATCTCGCGACGCATCTCGGCCTCGCGGGATACCGCACTCTCCCCTATCACGCGGGCATGGCGCAGCCGGCGCGCGACGCCAACCAGGACATCTTCATGCAGGAGGACGGCGTCGTCATGGTCGCGACCGTCGCCTTCGGCATGGGCATCGACAAGCCCGATGTCCGCTTCGTCGCGCATGCCGACCTGCCCTCGAACGTGGAGGCCTACTACCAGGAGATCGGCCGCGCCGGCCGCGACGGGCTCCCGGCCGATACGCTGACGCTCTACGGTCTCGACGATATGCGGCTGCGGCGACTGCAGATCGAGGAGGGAGAGACGAGCGAGGAGCGCAAGCGCATCGAGCGCCAGCGCTTCAACGCCCTGGTCGCGCTCTGCGAGTCGCCGCGCTGCCGGCGCCAGACGCTGCTCGCCTATTTCGGCGAGACCTCGGAGAAGCGCTGCGAGCGCTGCGACCTCTGCCAGGGCAGCATCGAGGTCTTCGACGGCACGGTCGAGGCGCAGAAGGCGATGTCGGCGATCCTGCGCACCGGCGAGCGCTTCGGCACCGAGCACCTGGTCAACATCCTGACCGGGAATGCAACCGAGGCGGTGAAGCGCTACGGCCACGACGCCCTGAAGACCTTCGGCGTCGGCAAGGACCGCGACGCCAATTCCTGGCGCTCGATTCTGCGGCAGATCTATGCCGGCGGCCTGATCTCGCTAGACATCGTCGAGCATGGCCGCTGGACCTTGACCGAGCGCGGGCGGCGGGTTCTGCGCGGCGAAGAAAGGATCGATCTGCGCACCGATGTCGCCAACCGCGCCGTCGGCAAGAAGGCGAAGCGGCGCGCAGCCGAGGCCGCCGCCGTCGGTGCGGGGGCCGACGGCTCGCTGCTGTCGGCCCTCAAGGCGCTCCGCACGACGCTGGCCAAGGCCCAACGCCAGCCCGCCTATGTGATTTTCCCTGACAAGACGCTGATCGAGCTTGCCTCGATCCAGCCGACGACAAGGGAGCAGCTGCTCGGCATCCACGGCATCGGCGAAGCCAAGCTCAAGCGATACGGCACCGCGTTCTTGGACGTGGTCCTGCGCCACCGGCTGGCGAATGCGGTTGACGGCGGCGAACCGGAAGGCTCCGAATTGACCGTGACGGGAGAAGACTGACATGCGAAACGATGCGGAACTTTGGCAGGCGCGCGTGGATCTGGCCGCCATCTGCCGCTGGGCCTACCGCAAGGGATTCCAGAGCGGCGTCGGCAATCACTTCAGCCTGATGGTGCCGGGCTCGGATGACGAGTTCCTGGTGACGCCGGAAGGGCTCTACTGGTCGGAAGTCACCGCTTCCAACCTGGTCCATTGCACCTTCGAGCGTAAGGTCATCGAAGGCGAGCACGGCGTCGACGACACCGCCTTCTTCCTGCACGCGCCGGTTCATAAGGCGATTCCTGCGGCCAAGTGCGTGCTCCATACGCATATGCCGAAAGCAACCGCGCTCTGCATGATCAAGGGCGCCAAGCTCGCGCTCGCGCATCAGAGCGCGCTGGGTTATGTCGGCCGCACCGCCTATGACGAGAACTATGGCGGCCTCGCGCTTTCCTGGGAAGAAGGCACGCGCGTGGCCAAGCTGATGGGACCGCAGGACCACACGATCATGCTCCGCAATCACGGGCCTCTGGTTGTCGGCAGCACGGCGGCCGAAGCCTGGGTCAGGCTCGAATTCCTTGAGGAGCTCTGCGGCTGGCAGCTCGATGCGATGAAGACCGGCTGGGAGCTGCAGCAGGTCGAGCCGCACGTACATGCCGATGTCATAGCACGCGTCGACAAGGGAGGTGCCGCCTATGCCGCGCTACAGATCGCGGCGATGAAGCGCATCCTCGACAAGGAAGAGCCCGACTACAAGCATTAGGCGGGGGTCATTCGGCTCAAGTAACGAGCGGAACGATCAGGTCCGGCGCATCGGTGATGATGCAGTCGACGCCCCAGCCGAGGAGCCGCTTCGCCGCCTGAGGATCGTTGACGGTCCAGGTGACGCAGGCGAAGCCCGACCTGTGGATCTCCGCGACCCATTCTGTGTCCAGCGCCGACCATTCTGGATGGATCGCCTTGCAGCCGAGACCTTCGGCCGTCTCGCGCCAGCCGGTTTCGCGCGCCTCGATCAAGAGGCCGCGCGGCAGCTCGGGCGCCACCATCTTCGCCTTTTCAAGCGAGGCACGTCGGAAGGAGGAAACGATCGGCGCCGGCAGCGATGACGGCCAGACCTCGCGGATCACCGCGATCGAAGCCTCGGCGGTCTCGTGCTCGCGTCCCGGACAGGGCTTGATCTCGACGTTCACGCCCATGCCTTCGGCGGCAATCGCCTTCAGCGCGTCGGCAAGTGTGGGAACCTTCTCTCCGGCAAACTCGCGTGAGAACCACTTGCCGGCATCGAGCCGGCCGATCTCCGCCAGCGTCGCGCTCTCGACCCGGCCGGCGCCGTCGGTGGTGCGTTCGAGCGTCTGGTCGTGAATGACGATGGGTACGCCGTCGCGGGTCAGCTTGGCGTCGAGCTCGACCCAGCCGGCGCCGAGCCGCTTGGCCGCATGGAATCCTGCGAGCGTGTTCTCGGGCGCGCGCAGCTTGGCGCCGCGATGGCCGGCGACGCGCGCGAGGCCGAGAGGAAGCACACTTGTCGCCTTTGCCATGACGCTAGGCGCCGACTCGATCGCCTTCTCCCGGCGGGAGAGGGCGATCGAGGTGGTCCGGCGCCGACAACCTCACGCGCCGGCAGCCTGGGCCGGCTGATCGGCCTTCTTGGAGAGGTCGGCACCCGTGGCCTGGTCGACCGACTTCATCGACAGCTTGACCTTGCCGCGGTCGTCGATGCCGAGGCACTTCACCTTCACCGTATCGCCGACATTGACGACATCCGTCACCTTGCCGACCCGGTGCGGGGCGAGCTCCGAGATGTGGACGAGGCCGTCGCGGGCGCCGAGGAAGTTGACGAAGGCGCCGAAATCGACGGTCTTCACCACCTTGCCGGTGTAGATCTCGCCCACCTCGGGCTCGGCAACGATGTTCTTGATCCAGTCGAGCGCAGCCTTGCCGGCGGCGGCATCGACGGCAGCGACCTTGACGGTGCCGTCGTCCTCGATGTCGATCTTGGCGCCGGTGACCTCGGTGATCTCGCGGATGACCTTGCCGCCGGGTCCGATGATCTCGCGGATCTTGTCCTTCGGCACAGTGATCGTGGTGATGCGTGGCGCGTTGTTGGAGACGCTCTCGCGCGCCGTGTTCAGGCCCTTGGCCATCTCGCCGAGGATATGCAGCCGGCCGGAGCGTGCCTGCTCGAGCGCGATCTTCATGATCTCCTCGGTGATCGAGGTGATCTTGATGTCCATCTGCAGCGCGGTGACGCCCGTCTCGGTGCCGGCGACCTTGAAGTCCATGTCGCCAAGGTGATCCTCATCGCCGAGGATGTCGGAGAGCACGGCGAAACCCGTGTCCTCCTTGATCAGGCCCATGGCGATGCCGGCAACGGGACGCGGCAGCGGCACGCCGGCATCCATCAGCGCAAGCGAGGAGCCGCAGACCGTCGCCATCGACGAAGAGCCGTTGGACTCGGTGATCTCCGAGACCACGCGCATGGTGTAGGGGAACTTGTCTTTCTCCGGCAGCAGCGGATGGACGGCACGCCAGGCCAGCTTGCCGTGACCGACCTCGCGGCGTCCGGGCGAGCCCATGCGTCCGGCCTCGCCAACCGAATAGGGCGGGAAGTTGTAGTGGAGCAGGAAGTGCTCCCGGTACTCGCCTTCGAGCGCGTCGATGATCTGCTCGTCCTGGCCGGTGCCGAGCGTGGCAACCACGAGCGCCTGGGTCTCGCCGCGGGTGAACAGCGCCGAGCCATGCGCACGCGGCAGCACGCCGACCTCGGCCACGATCGGGCGCACGGTCTTGGTGTCGCGGCCGTCGATGCGCGGCTTGCCGGCGAGGATGTTGCCGCGGACGATGGTGCTCTCCAGCTCCTTGAAGACCTCGCCGAAGACCTTGGCTTCGGCTTCGTTACCCTCGACCAGCGCTTTCGCCTTGGCCTTGATCGCGTCGATCTTCTTGTAGCGCTCCTGCTTGACCGTCTCGAGATACGCGTCCGCAAGCTCGCGCGCGACCGCGCTCTTGAGCTTGTCGGTGACGGCCTTCACCTCGGCCGGCTCCTCGGCCAGGGTCCACGGCTCCTTCGCCGCAACCTCAGCCAGGTCGATGATCGCCTGGATCACCGGCTGGAAGGCCTGGAAGCCGAACATGACAGCGCCCAGCATGGTCTCTTCCGAAAGCTCCGACGCCTCGGACTCGACCATCAGCACGCCCTCGGTGGTGCCGGCGACAACGAGATCGAGCTTGGGCTCGCCCGCGCCTTCCTGCTCGGTGTTCAGCGTGTACTGGCCGTTGACATAGCCGACGCGCGCCGCGCCGATCGGGCCCAGGAACGGAATGCCCGACAGCGTGAGGGCTGCCGAAGCACCGACCATCGCGACGATGTCGGGATTGTTCTCCATATCGTGGGAGAGCACGGTGCAGATCACCTGCACCTCGTTGCGGAAGCCGTGCGGGAACAGCGGGCGGAGCGGCCTGTCGATCAGGCGGCTGGTCAGCACTTCCTTCTCGGTCGGGCGGCCTTCGCGCTTGAAGAAGCCGCCGGGGATCTTGCCCGCCGCGAAGGTCTTCTCCTGGTAGTGGATGGTCAGCGGGAAGAAGCCCTGGCCGGGCTTCGGCGTCTTGATGCCGACGACCGTCGCGAGAACCACGGTCTCGCCATATGTGACCATCACCGCGCCATCGGCCTGGCGCGCGATCTTGCCGGTCTCGAGCACGAGCTTCCGGCCGCCCCAGAGGAGCTCCTTCCTGAATTGCCTGAACATGTTCTTGGTTTTCCTTTCAACAGGGCCGCTTCGGTCATCTGGTCGCCCGGGCGCCAAAGCGTCTTGAACAGACGCGGCTTTGCCCGATGGGCGCGGCGCTCCCCCATGGGATCGCCGTCAGGCGGCGCACGCTGAAATGGGCTCTCATCCTTAAGAGTCCCGGCGTGCTCCGAGGGGCGCGGCCCCCTTCGCTTTACCTCTTCTGCCTTACTCCGGCGCGGTATGTGGCATGGCGGAAGCGGGGTGTCAAACGGCGCGGTCCTGCCTTGACCGGGAGGGTGCAGGCAGATATCTACCTAGTGGAAGGTAGAAAGGTAGAACAATGTCTCTGAACCTCAAGAGCGAGGAAGCGCACCGCCTCGCCCGAGAGCTCGCGAAGCTGACCGGCCAGAGCATGACCGAGGCGGTGACGGATGCCGTCCGCGAACGGCTCGTCCGGGTGAAGCGAGAGAAAGGCCAAAGCCTTTCGGACCGGCTCATGGCGATCGGACGCGACTGCGCCTCGCACCTCAAAGAACCGTACAAGTCCATGGACCATGGCGACCTGCTCTACGATGAGCGCGGCCTGCCCAAATGATCGTCGACGCGTCGGCACTGCTCGCCATTCTCCGTGACGAGGACGACGCACGCGTCTTCTCCGATGCCATTGAAGGCGCGGCAATACGGCGCCTCTCCGCCGCAACATTCGTCGAAGCCGCCATCGTCATCGATCGAAGCCGCAACGCAATCTCCAGCCGGCGCTTCGACGAGCTGATCGAGAGCGCGCAGCTCATCATCGAGCCGGTTACGGAATCTCACGCGCATATAGCGCGTGCCGCCTATCGCGACTTCGGCAAGGGCAGCGGGCATCCAGCCAATCTGAACTTCGGCGATTGCTTCGCCTATGCGCTCGCCAAGACGACGGGCGAGCCTCTGCTCTTCAAAGGCAGCGACTTCAGCCAGACGGATGTCGAAGCGGCGATCGCATGACCTCTGTGGCTTGGATGCCGCAGGTCTCGTCGAAGCACGTCGGAAGTCCACGGCTCGCCCTGGCCGGCAAGAGCCCGACGACGGCGCACCGGGCTCGAAGCGCCAGGGCGGAAAGGCCCCGGCGCGAAGAACGACGACGTGAAAGCTAGCGGCGCAGCCCGAGCTTCTCGACGATCGACTCGTAGCGCTTGATGTCGGTCTTCTTGAGGTAGTCGAGCTGGCGGCGACGCTGGCCGACCATGACCAAGAGCCCGCGGCGCGAGTGCAGGTCCTTGTTATGGCCCGACAGGTGGTCGGTCAGGTTCTTGATACGCTCCGAGAGGATCGCGACCTGGACCTCGGGCGAGCCGGTGTCGGTGGCGTTGATCTTGTGCTCGGCAATGAGCGCAGCCTTGCGCTCGGGTGTGATCGACATCGGGGTCTCCGTTCCTAGAGGTGAAGCACCCGGACGGGGGCGAGCAACCCTTGCTCCAGCCTCGCGATCGCCACCGCCGTGCCGGCGGTCCTGGCGAGAACGATGTCACCGTCCTCCAGATCCTTGAGCCGATCGAGATCGGCCTTGCGGAAGAGAGGGACGGCCTGGCCTGAGCGAAGGCGGTTCGCCTCGTCGCCGGTCAGGGCCAGGGCCGGGATGTCGTCCAGCGCGGTCTCGACCGGCAAGAGGTGCCGTAAAGCGGCGGGACTATTACCAAGTTCCGCCAGGGAATCCAGCGAAATTGCCCTGGCTTCGTCGAAGGGTCCGACCCGAAGACGCCGGAGCGCCGAAAGATGTCCGAGAGTCCCCAGGGCTAGAGCCAGGTCGCGCGCCAGCGCCCGCATATAGGCGCCTTTGCCGCTCTCAACCTCGAAGCTCGCATGGTCCGGCCCATCGATCGAGACGAGGCGGAAGGCATGGATCTCGATCTCGCGGGGCTCGAGCTCGACGGATTCGCCCTCGCGCGCCAGGTCGTAGGCGCGCTCGCCCTTGACCTTGATCGCCGAGAAGGCCGGCGGCACCTGGCTTATGACGCCGATGAATCTCGGCACGGCGGCGTCGATCGCCGCCGCGGTCGGGCGCACAGCCGAGGTCGCCGTCACCTTCCCCTCGGTGTCGTCGGTGTTGCGAGCTTCGCCCCAGCGGATGGTGAAGCGATAGGTCTTCCGCCCGTCCATCACATAGGGGACGGTCTTGGTCGCCTCGCCAAGCGCGATCGGCAGGATGCCCGTCGCCAGCGGATCGAGCGTGCCGCCATGGCCTGCCTTCTGCGCGTCGAAGATTCTGCGAACCTTGCCGACGACCTGGGTCGAGGTCGGCCCCGACGGCTTGTCGACGATCACCCAGCCATCGACCTTCTGTCCCTTGCGGCGGCTCATCGGCGCACCGCCTGGGAGGACGAGGCCCCCTCCCCATCCCTCCCCCGCCTCCGGCGGGAGAGGGGGCACGATATCGATTCCCCTCTCCCGCGCAGCGGGGGAGGGATAGGGAGGGGGCATCGCGACGACGGCGGATGCCGGTCCGCCTGTATCGGGGCAAGCATGATCGACCTCAGCCGAGGTCGCGGCGGACCTGGGGGTCCTTGAGGGCAGTCTCGATGCGGTTGGCGGCGTCGAAAGACGTGTCGAGCTCGAACCAGAGCTGCGGGGCGACGCGGAGCTGCGCCGTCTCGGCCAGCCGGCGGCGGATGAATGGCGCGGCACGCTTCAACGCCTTCAACATCGCAGGCCCGCCTTCACCGCCTAAGGGCGTGAAGAAGATGTTAGCGTTCCTTAAGTCCGGGCTCATCCGGACCTCGGTCACCGTCAGCGTCGCACCCTGCAGCTCGGGGTCGTGGATCTCGCCCGAAGCCAGGAGCTGCGCGAAGGCATGCCGCATCTCCTCACCCACGCGAAGCGGGCGCTGGCTTAGCCGGCGATCGTCCCTGCGCGATGCCATCGACTAAAGAGTCCTGGCGACTTCCTCGATCTCGAAGCACTCGATGACGTCGCCGACCTCGATGTTGTCGTAGTTCTCAAAGGCCATGCCGCACTCGAAGCCTTCCTTCACCTCGCGGACCTCGTCCTTGAAGCGGCGGAGAGTCTTCAGCGTGCCTTCGTGGATCACGACGTTGTCGCGGAGGAGACGCACCTTGGCGCCGCGCTTCACCACACCTTCGGTCACGCGGCAGCCGGCGACCTTGCCGGTCTTGGTGATGTTGAAGATCTGGCGGATCTCGGCGTTGCCGAGGAACTTGTCTCGCAGCGTCGGCGCCAGCATGCCGGAGAGGGCTGCCTTGGCATCGTCGATCACGTTGTAGATGATCGAGTAGTAGGTGATCGGGACACCGTCGCGCTTCGCCATCTCGCGCGCCTGCGGGTTGGCGCGGACGTTGAAGCCGATGATCTTGGCACCCGCGGCCTTGGCCAGCGTCACGTCGGACTCGTTGATGCCGCCGACCGCCGCATGAAGGATGCGTGCCTCGGCCTCGCTCACTGACAGCTTCTCGAGCGAAGCCTTGATAGCCTCGAGCGAGCCCTGCACGTCCGACTTGAGGACGACGGTGAAGGACTTGGCGGCGCCGGCCTGGGCCTTCGCCATCATCTGCTCGACCGAGCCTCGGGCCGCCGCCGTCGCCGCGGCATCGCGCTGCTTCGACTGGCGGTAGGAGGTGACGTCGCGGGCCCGCGATTCCGAGTCGACGACCGAGAAGTCGTCGCCGGCCTGCGGCGTGCCGTTGAGACCGAGGACCTCGACCGGGGTCGAGGGCCCGGCCTGTTCGATCTGCTGCCCCTTGTCGTCGATCAGCGCACGCACGCGGCCCCATTCGGCGCCGGCGACGAAGAGGTCGCCGACATGCAGCGTGCCGCGCTGGATCAGCACGGTCGCAACCGAGCCGCGGCCGCGCTCGACCTTGGCCTCGATGATCGCGCCCTCGGCGGCACGGTCGGGGTTCGAGCGGAGGTCGGAGACCTCGGCCTGCAGCAAGATCGCCTCGATCAGCTTGTCGAGCCCCTGGCCGGTCTTTGCCGAAACCTCGACCGCCTGGATGTCGCCGCCCATGTCCTCGGTGACGAGGTTGTGGGAGAGGAGATCGGTCTTGACGCGGCGCGGGTCGACGCCTGGCTTGTCGATCTTGTTGATCGCCACCAGGATCGGCACCTTCGCCGCCTTGGCGTGATTGATCGCCTCGATCGTCTGCGGCATCACGCCGTCATCGGCCGCCACCACCAGGATGACGATGTCGGTGACGTTGGCGCCGCGCGCGCGCATCTGGGTGAAGGCCTCGTGGCCCGGCGTGTCGATGAAGGTGATCTTCTGCCCCGACTCAAGCGTCACGGCATAGGCGCCGATATGCTGGGTGATGCCGCCGGCCTCGTGAGCGGCGACGTCGGTGTGGCGAAGCGCATCGAGCAGCGAGGTCTTGCCGTGGTCGACATGGCCCATGATGGTCACGACCGGCGGCCGCGGCATCATGGCCTCGGCTGTGTCGGCGTCGCCCTTGAGGCCGATCTCGACATCGCTCTCGGCGACACGCTTCACCTTGTGGCCGAACTCGCCGACCAGAAGCTCGGCGGTGTCGGCATCGATCGACTGCGTGATCGTCGCCATCACGCCCATCTTCATCAGCGCCTTGATCACGTCGCCGGAGCGCTCGGCCATGCGGTTGGCGAGCTCCTGCACGGTGATCGTCTCCGGCACGACGACGTCGCGCACGATCTTTTGCGAGTCCGCGCCTTCGTCGTGCGCTTTCATCTTCTCGCGCTGGCGGCGGACCGAGGCCAGCGACCGCGTGCGCTCGTCCTCGTTCAGCGCCTTCTGGATGGTGAGCTTGCCGCCGTCGCGGCGGCGGGCATCGGTGCGGGCTCGCGCCGCACCGGGCGGCGGCTTCTTCGCTTCGAGGCGGCCGGGCTTCCGGCTCTTGGGCGCCTCATCGTCATCAGCGACCGCGGGCGCATCCTCGCGGCTCTTCGGCTGGGGCGTGCGCGCCTCGGGCTGCGGCACCGGCATCTCAGCGCGGGCAGCGGGGCCGCGGCGCTCGAGCAGGCCGCGCGACGCCGGCGTGCGCTCGACCCGGACCGGACCGACCATACGCGGACGCTCGGGCAGCGCCTGGCCGCCGCCCGGCGGAAATCCTCGAGGCGGCTGCTGGGGCCGCGGGGCCTGCGCAGGACGGGCCTGCGGGCGGGGCGGCGGGGCGGCGGCGGGCGGCGGGGCGGCCGAAGCTGCTGCCGGGGCCGGGCCTGGCTTGGCCATGTCGGATCGCTTCGCCTCGGCCGCCCTCGCGGCTTCCTCGGCACGGCGGGCTTCCTCGGCACGCGCACGCGCGGCCTCGGCCTCCTCGGCCTGGCGCCGCTCTTCCTCGGCCGCCTGCTCTGCTTCACGGACGACGCGCTCGGCGTCCGTCTCGGCCTTGGCCTTGGCTTCGGCCTCGGCGTGGGTTGCTTCCTGAAGCGCCTTGATGCGGCGCTGCGCCTCTTCGGCGGTCAGGTTGCGCGCGGCATGCGCCTGCTCGGCGTCGAGGTCGAGCTCGGGCGCGTCGCGAACCTCGGTCATGCGACCGCCGGCGCCTTGGGTGAAGGTGCGCTTCTTCTTGACCTCGACGGTGACCGTCTTCGACCGGCCATGCGGGAAGCTCTGGCGGACCTGCCCGGTCTCCACGGTCTTCTTGAGCTCGAGCCGTCCCGGACGGGAGAGGCTCAGCATCTTCTTACGGTCCTGCTCGTCGGTCGCCGTCATCGGGCCTTCGCTTTCCGTCACGCTCTCAACGTCCTCAACGCTTCCGCAATCCCCTAAGCCGCTCGGCCTCGAGCCTGATGCGTTCGGCGAACGCACCCCTGGCCACGAAGCCGTGCACCGTATGCTCGCGGCCGAAGGCCTGCGCGAGCTCGCTCGCGTTCAGGCAATCGACCACCGCCGCACCCGGCGCCAGCGGCACGAGCTTCGCCCGCCCGTCGGCGGCGCCGTCGCTCGCTTCCAGCAGCACGGCACCCTCGGTGCCGCCCGCCTTCAGGTGCTCGCGCACCTTCTCGAAACCCGCCACGGCCTGGCCTGCCTTGCGGGCAAGCCCGATCCGCTCGACCAACCGCCGGACCAGAAGCGCCTCCAGTCGGTCGGCCAGTCCCGGCTCGACCTCGGCGCCGGTCGCCCGGCGGATCAACCCCTTCGCCTCCGCCCGCTCGACCACCGGACGCTCGGGCGCCAGGTAGTGCCCGCGACCTGGAAGCTTCGCATCCAGATCCGGCACCGCCTTGCCGTCGGGATCGACGACCAGGCGGATCAGGCTCCCCTTCGCCGCGACCCGGCCGCTCGCGAGGCAGCGCCTCTCGGGACCGGCTTCGCCCTCAGGCGTGCGCGGACGAGCCGGCACCGCCGCCCGCCCCCTCCTTGCCTTCGCCTTCGAACCAATGCGCACGCGCCGCCATGATGATCTCGTTCGCCTGGTCCTCGTTCATCTCGTCCTTGCCGACGATCTCGATCAGCTCGTCCGAGGCGAGGTCGCCAAGGTCGTCCAAGGTCTTCACGCCCTTCTCGCCCAGCGCCACCAGGTGCTCCGGCGTCAGGCCCTCCAGCGCCGCCACCTCGTCGGCGACGCCGAGATCCTTGCGCTGCTGCGTCAGCTTCTCGTTGCGCTCGGCGATGTAGGCGCGCGCGCGCTCGCGCAGCTCGCTCGCCACGTCGCGGTCGAAACCCTCGATCGAGAGCAGGTCGTCGAGCGGCACGAAGGCCACATCCTCGACCGAGGTGAAGCCTTCGGTCACGAGCAGATGGGCGATGACGTCGTCGATGTCGAGGGCTTCCATGAACCTGGACGAGAGCCGTCGCATCTCCTCGGTGCGGCGCTCCGACTCCTCGGCCTCGGTCAGGATGTCGATGTCCCAGCCGGTCAGCATCGAGGCCAGGCGCACATTCTGGCCGCGGCGGCCGATGGCAAGCGAGAGCTGGTCGTCGGGAACGATCACCTCGATGCGGCCAGCCTCTTCGTCGAGCACGACCTTGGCGACCTCGGCCGGAGCCAGCGCGTTGACGACGAATGTGGCGGTATCGGGCGACCACGGGATGATGTCGATCTTCTCTCCCTGCAGCTCCTGCACGACCGCCTGCACGCGCGAGCCGCGCATGCCGACGCAGGCGCCGACCGGGTCGATCGAGGAGTCGTGGCTGATGACCGCGATCTTGGCGCGGCTGCCCGGGTCGCGGGCGACCGACTTGATCTCGATGATGCCGTCGTAGATCTCGGGCACTTCCTGGGCGAAGAGCTTCGCCATGAACTGCGGGTGCGTGCGCGAGAGGAAGATCTGCGGCCCGCGCGTCTCCTGGCGGACGTCGTAGATGTAGGCGCGGACACGGTCGCCGGTACGGAAGCTCTCGCGCGGCAGGAGCTCGTCGCGACGCAGGATCGCCTCGGCGCGGCCGAGATCGACGGTGACATTGCCGAACTCGACGCGCTTGACCAGGCCGTTGACGATCTCGCCGGTGCGGTCCTTGTATTCCTTGAACTGACGCTGGCGCTCGGCGTCGCGGACCTTCTGGACGATCACCTGCTTCGCCGTCTGCGCGGCGATGCGGCCGAAATCGATCGGCGGCAGCGTGTCGACGACATAATCGCCGACCTTCGGGTCCGGATGGACCCTCTTGGCGTCTTCGACGGTGATCTGCACGGCCTCGTTGTCGATCGTCTCGACCACCTGACGGAAGCGCATCAGGTTGATGTCGCCGGTCTGCCGGTCGATCTGGGCGCGGATATCGTGCTCGTGGCCGTATTTGGAGCGACCCGCCTTCTGGATCGCCATCTCCATGGCTTCCAGAACCTCATCGCGCTCGATCGCCTTTTCGCGGGCAACCGCGTCGGCGACCTGCAGAAGCTCCAATCTGTTGAGTGCCAGTCCGGTATCCATCGTCACGTCCGTTCAGTGTTTCTGCGCCTGGCGCAGGAGCTCGTCGGTCAGGACGAGCCGCGCCTTCTGGATCTGGGCGTAGGGCAGCGCCACCTCGCCCGACTCATGCTTCAGCTTCACCACCTCACCCTCGATACCGAGCAGCTTGCCGGTGAATTTCCGCCGTCCCTCGATCGGGAACCGGATCTCGAGCCGCGCCTCATGGCCGGCGAAGCGCTGAAAATCCTTGGGCCGCGTCAGCGGCCGGTCGAGCCCGGGCGAGCTTACTTCGAGCGTGTAGCTCGAGCTGATCGGATCCTCAACATCGAGCACGGCCGAAACCTGACGGCTGATATCGGCGCAATCCTCGACCGTCATCGCCCGGTCGTCTTTGCGCTCGGCCATGATCTGGAGCGTCGGCTTGTGCCTGCCCATGATCAGGATGCGAACGACCTCGTAGCCCATCGCCTCCAGCGACGGCGCCAGCAGGCGCTCGATGCGCTCGACAGCAGTCCCGACCTGTTCGTCGTGGCGTTCGGACAAAGGCGTTCCTCTAGATCCCAACTCGGATCGATCGGCGGCGGCGAACGCGGCCCAAACAAAAAGGTGGGCCGCGGCCCACCTGCTTCATCGATCTCATCACTCTGATACGACAAGCCCGGGCCATAACCGGGAATGACGCCGGGACTATAGCGATTTCGCCCGCCCCGGCAAGGCTTTTCGGCGCGTCTTTCGCATGGAGCTTAACCCTCGAAAGGATTGAGGATCTTCGCCCCGGTGCCGTCGAAGCGACGGACGTTCCGAGTCACCACGGCGAGGTCGTGGACAAGCGCGGTCGCGGCAATGAGAAGATCCGTATTCATGTGCCCTTTGCGCTCGCCCAGCCGCCCCCAGGTCTGCGCAATCTCAATCGTGACCGCCAGGACGCGATCGCCGTATGCGAGAATCGCACGGTCGCGCCAGTTCTCAAGCCGCCGCACAAAACCGGGCACAAGTCGGCGCTGCCGCTCAATCCCTCGCTCTATTTCCCCGAGGGTAACGACACTGACGAACAGGTCCTCCGTGTCGGTCGTATCGAACCAAGTCGCAAAGCCGCCGTTTGGGCGAACTTTGTTCAGCTCCGATAGGGCAACGGTATCGAGGAGAAACATTATCGTTCGAAGTCGACCTCGCGCCCTTCGAGTTCCGCCCGCTCGAACTCGATGTCGCCCTTCGGCATCGCCAACAGGTGCTCCTTGAAGGTCAGCCTGCGCTCCTTCGCTTCACGCAGCCGCTCGAACTCCTCGGCCGAGACGACGACGACGGCGGGCATGCCGCGTCGTGTGACATGCTGGGGCGTGCCTCTCACCGCCGCATCGACCACCGCCGAGAACTTGTTCTTGGCGTCCTGCAGGGTCCATTTGGACTCGGACATAGCCAGTCCTTATCTAGCTAGCCGAGCTTATTCACGATGATTTTAGCTATTCTCAAGAAAACCAAGTGGGCGCTCACATGGCTGATATCGCAAGCCTTTGAAACCGTGGCAGCCTCGATTCTCAATTGCCGCGAAAAATCAGCTATTCATGATCGCTGTGAATAAGGCGGGCTAGTACCCGGAATCACAATTGGCTGATACGTCGGTCTTTGAAGCGGCGTTGATGGACGTTTGTCTTGGTCCAGACGAACGGCTTGGCGTTCTGGTTGTAGGTTTGGATGAAAGCATCGATGTGC
>VGEN01000045.1 GCA_016869285.1 Alphaproteobacteria bacterium | reverse complement strand
GGCGATCCTGCTTCGAGACCCTCAATCGGCTCCGTCGTATCCGTCCCATGATAACTCCATAACCGAGTTATCTGGGACAGCCCCTTCATTTCATCCCCCTCCGAAAGCGGCCCCTGCGTGGCGGCCGTCAGACCAGCCGCGCGGGCCCTCTCATTTGACGACGTGCCACTTTACCTGGATACCGAAAATCGTGGTTAGGACCTTTCAGTCGGTCGCACATTCGACAATATAAAGATGTAATATTGCGCGATCCGCATCTGTAGATAAGAGCGAGATCGAGCAGAGTGGGACGGGCCTCGGCGTGCGCCGGCGCCCCCCGATACGCGGGCATCCGGCGGCCGCAGGCTGGCGCGGGGCTATGGCAATGAAACCTAACCGGGCGCCATCCCCTTGACCGGCAAGAGTGCGATGGCCATGGTCGCCGTCTCCTGAAGCGAAGCAACCTCCCGTGAGCGCGAAGAAGACTGTCCTCGTCCATCACTTCGTCGGCCAGATGCCGCTCGCCGGCATCGCCTGGCAGGCGACCCAGTACCTCTCCGCGTTTCGGCGCCTCGGCCATGACGTCTGGTATGTCGAGGACAACGGGGTGAACCCGTATTCGCCCAAGGAGAACCAGCTTGTTTGGGACTCAACCTACAACATCGCCTATGTCGCCCGGATGATGGAGCGGCTGGGCTTGGGCGATCGTTGGGGCTACTGGGACCCGGTCAAGGAAGGCGCCTGGGTCGGCATCGGACGCGAGCAGATGATGGCGCTCTACGGCAAGGCCGATGCGCTGATCAATCTCTGCGGCTCGACCAAGCTCCGCGAGGAGCATATGGCCTGTCCGGTCCGCATCCTGATCGACACCGATCCCGGCTACGAGCAGATCAAGATCGCCCAGGCCAACGCCTATTCGACCGAGTTCGTCGATGCGCACACGCATCTGTTCACTTACGGCCAGAACATCGGGCAGCCCGACTGCCTGATCCCCGCCGGCACGCGCCCTTGGAATCCGACCCGCCCGCCGGTCGACCTCGAACTCTGGCCCTTCGACGACCACCCGGCGCCGGAGGCCTACACCTCGGTCGCGACCTGGCAGAACAAGGGCAAGAACGTCCGCTGGCAGGGCCAGTCCTATCAGTGGTCGAAGCACACAAACTTCCTCAAGTTCCTCGACCTGCCGAAGCGGAGCGGGCGCAGGTTCGAGCTGGCGCTGATCACGCCCGATCCGTCGGTCAACAAGCAGGTGGAGGAGGCCGGCTGGCGGGTGCTCGACGGCGCCGAGCAGTCCGAGACGATGGAGTCCTACGCCGATTTCGTGCGCCGCTCGCGCGGCGAGCTGACCGTGGCCAAGGACATCTATGTCCGCACCAACTCGGGTTGGTTCTCGGACCGCAGCGTCTGCTACCTCGCCAGCGGCCGCCCGGTGATCATGCAGTCGTCCGGCTTCGAACGGACGATCCCGACCGGCAAGGGGCTCTTCGCCTTCGCCGACCACGATCAGGCGATCGCCGCGCTGGCCGCGATCGATGGCGATTACGAGATCCATCGCAAGGCCGCGCGCAAGCTCGCCCAGGACCACTTCGAATGTTCCGCGGTGGTCAAGGAGATCCTGGACAAGGCCGGGCTCTGACCGGAGCTTGGGCGCTCCTTTTCCGGAGGCCTTCATGCGTGTCTTCGCCGCGGCGCTGGCGACCGAAACCAACACCTTCGCGCCGATCCCGACCGATCTCGGCATGTTCGAGGAAGGCATGCTGGCCAGGCCCGGCGAGCATCCGCCAGAGCCGACGCTGTGCACAGCGCCGGTCGCGATCGCCAAACGGCGCGCGCGCCAGGACGGCTTCACCTTCATCGAGGGCACATCGGCCTGGGCCGACCCGGCCGGGCTGGTCAACCGCGGCGTCTACGAAGGCTTGCGCGACGAGATCCTGGGACAGCTCAAGGCGGCGATGCCGGTCGACATCGTATTGCTCGGGCTGCATGGCGCCATGGTCGCGCATGGCTATGACGATTGCGAGGGCGACCTGATCCAGCGCTGCCGCGCGATCGTCGGGCCGAAGGCGATTATCGGCGCCGAGCTCGATATGCATTGCCACATCACCAAGGAGATGACGACCGGCGCGAATGTGTTGATCGCCTTCAAGGAGTTTCCGCATATCGACTTCGCCGAGCGCGCCGAGGAGCTGCTGTCGATCTGTCTTCGCGCTGCGCGCGGCGAGGTGAGGCCGGTGATGAGCGTCTATGACTGCCGTTCGGTCTCGGCCTTCATGACCAGCCGCGAGCCGGGCCGCAGCTTCGTCGACAAGATCAAGGCGATGGAAGGCCACGACGGCATTCTCTCGATCACCATCGCTCACGGTTTCAACGCCGCCGATGTACCGGAGATGGGAACCAAGGTGATCGTGGTGACCGATGGCCGCCCCGATTCCGGCGCCAAGCTCGCGAAGGCGCTCGGCGATGAGGTCAACGGCTTCCGCGTCAGCGGCGCAGCCCCCCACTACAAGACCGATGAAGCGCTGGATCACGCGATCAAGGCGCCGAAGGGGCCGGTCGTGCTCGCCGACCGCTGGGACAATCCGGGCGGCGGCGTCGCCGGCGACGGAACCTTCCTGCTGAAAGGGCTGATCGACCGCGGCTTCACCGACGCGTGCCTCGGTGCGCTCTGGGATCCGATCGCCGTTCGCTTCTGCATGGCGGCAGGGCCGGGTGCCAAGCTCGCGCTTCGCTTCGGAGGTAAGTGCACGCCCGATGGCGGCGAGCCGATCGACGCCGAGGTCGAGGTGCTGAAATGCGCGCCGAATGCGAGCCAGACCTTCCGCGGCTCGACCGTGCCTCTGGGCGATGCGGTCGCGATCCGCGTCCATGGCATCGAGGTGGTCTTGAAGACCAGCCGCTCGCAGACCTTCGATCCCTCGCTCTTTACCGCCGTCGGCATCGACCCGACGAAGAAGAAAGTCGTCATCGTGAAGTCGAGCAACCACTTCTACGACGCCTTCGCCAGGTTCGCGGCCGAGATCCTCTACGTCGATTGCGGCGGCCCCTACCCGGGCGATCCGCGCAAGTCCACCTTCACTAAGCTCCGCCGCCCGATCTGGCCGCTCGACGAGGACGCGCAAGGGCATGCATTCCAGTAGCGGTCACGGCCCGGTCGAGCCCGAGGCCGCCGGAGTCGGTTTCGGCACGGCTTCCGGTTTCGGCCCCGCGGCGCGCAGCCCGATGATCCTGCCGAGCGTGTCGAACCAGAATTGTGCGCCGACCGAGATCGCGAGTGCGGTGAGCAGCCAACCGTGCAGACGAGCGAGGTCGGCCGGTACCGGGCCGGCCGCGTCGGGCTGACCGCAGCGGTGGGCTCTCTCCTTGTCGCTCCCGACGAACACGCAGACGACCCTTTGAAGAACGGCGCGCGGTGACTTCGTGTCCCAGCCGATCGGAAGCTTCAGCTCTTCGAGCCCGGCAAGCAGCTCCTTCGCCTCGACCGAACCCGGAAGTTGTGGATTTCTCTCGCGGTAGGCAATGGCCTTGGCCGCGAGGTCGGCGACCTCCTGTGTCGCCCGCGCTGTCCAGAGATGCGTCGTGATGCTGATCGTGTCGATGTTCAACGCGGCCGCGATGACGAAGCCGTAGACCAGCAGCCGCCGTTGCGTGGCGCGCTTGTGGACGCCGGTCTGCACGTCGGCGCCGCCTTGGAACCACACCTTGACCTTCTCGCGGAACACGCCGAGGTCCTGGCCGGCATCGCGCCACAGCGCGGCAAGGGCGGGATGCATGCCGGCGCCGCGAAAGGCGCCATCCTGGCGCAGGACGTCGAGCACCGCCTGCGAAAAGGTTTCGGGGGCGATGTAGGAAGGGAGCCGGTCGCCGAGGGAAGGGAAGAGCCAGCGGAGCCAGCGCAACCATCTGACGCCGGGATCGACGAGACCGGCGATCAACGGATGCGCAAAGAACCGCGCAACGAAGGCCTTGCCGGCCGATTGACCCAGCAGCCTGTCGACCGTTGCGCAAAGCCCGCGGCCGCGACTGTTCCCGATGCCGGCGACCATCTCCTGGAACGCCGAGGTCAGCAGGCTGAGGAGGAGGTACACGAAGAGGAGGCTGATCACGACATTCAGGGCGTTGCCGATTTCCATGGTCGTCTCCTCAGCCGATCGCCGGCGCGCCGGTCACGAACCATTCCTTGCCTTGGCGGAGGATCGGCAGCTGCGTCCACCAGCTCGGCTTGCGCTCCTTCAGGGTGAAGGTCTGGGCGCCGTCCTCGGATTTCCGCCCTTCCCAGACCAGTCGACTGTGGTTCGACAGCACGAGTTCGACCTCGGTGCGGGAAACGCCGGTTTCTCTGCCGATGCCGGCGGCCGTGCGCAGCTCGAAGGACGGGTGTGCCAGGGCCGCCAATACCTTCCGCTCGGTGCTCGACAGCCCGGCAGGCCAGGCAACGCCATCGCTCTCCGGTGTAGGCCCGGAAAGCTGGTCGCGGCGGATGAGGTCGCGCACGACCGTCCAACGGACGTAGTCGCCGATCTTGCCCTCGCCATAGGCCCACCAGGCGAGGGACGCCAGCAGCCGGAACAGGCGGGAGGGGATCTGCTCCTCCTTCCGCTTGCCGAACAGGCCTTCGGCGCGCTTCTTCACCTCGACGATCATCTCCTCGAGATCGGCCCAGTTCGCTCTGGGCCAGATCGGCGCCTGCGGCTGCTGCTCCGCTCGGCCGACGAGCGGGATGATCGGATAGTGCAGAGGCGCGGCCGCAGTCGGCGGGTCCGGCCGGACGACGAGGTGATCGAGTGTCGGACGGTGAGGGCTGCCGTATCCCGCGGCGACGATCGAATTCGGTCCGTCCGGCGGCGGGACATCCGGCAGCGCGAAGTGCCGCTTGAGGAACAGCCACCCGTTGAGGCGGCCGAGTTGATAGTCGTGGGCGCGGAACTCCTCCTTCAGGAACCCGCCGAAGCCGCCGAGCAGACCGCACGCGATGCCGAACTCCTCCACCGGCGCGTTCGGTCCCGTTCGGCGCCGGGGAGCGATGAGGAAGCGCGTATAGACGGACTCGTCGAGCGCGTCGACGAGCTCCTGCAGCTTGAACCGGCTCTGGTTCTTCAGGGCCGGCAGCAGCTTTCCGATGACCGTGGTCAGCGCGTTGTCGAGGTTGCCGACCGCGTCGTAGATCGGGGGTTCCGGGAACGGGTCGATCAGGACCACCGCCCGGTCGCTCTTCGCGCCCTCGCGCGGATTCTTGTCGGGCGGGTTCGCCATCAGCGCGCGGCGCGCAAGCTCGAATGGCTCATTGTCGATGGTGCCGCCATCGACCGTGACATACGGGACCGGAGCGTTCGGATCACCGGCGAGCGGCTGCGGAAAGCTCGGGTCGAGGCGGAAGAGCCTCGGCTTCGTACCGAGATTGACGCAACGGTCGATCGGCCACTGGCGATCCGTGTAGTCGCGCACGGTCGGGCCTTCGATGATGCGGGCGCTGAGGCCGACGGGAAAGGCGCCGCTGCCGAGTGCGGCCTCGCCGAAGGCGCGCCACGGCGGGCTGAGCGCTGTGAGGTTGCTCAGGGTTGTCACATCGAGATCGCGGGCGGGATCGGCATCCGCCCAAGGGCTGGAGAAGGTCGCGCTGCCGACCCCGGCGACGCGATAATGGACGTGGTCGGCATGCCAGAGCATCGGGTAGCCGGGTTGCCCCGGGCCGCCGGCGCCGAAGCCGATCTCGTAGGGCACGCCGCGCAGATTGGTGTGGGTGAAGTAGAGGTGAACATCCTTGGCGATGTAGGGCCTGGGTGGTCTGATTGCCGTGATGCCGAGCAAGGATTCGTCGACGATCCAGGAGAGGATCGTCGTGTCCAGCAGCGATCGGATCGGCGGCGCGTTGGCGAGGTCGGCGGTGCCCAGAAGCTGATGAGGGCCGATGGAGACGAAGCGCGGCTGCACCACCCAGCCGCTGTAGAGCCGGGGAAGAGTGGTCGTGACCGGTCCGACCTCCGGATAGGTATGGACCTGCGGTATCGAACCTCCAGCAGAAGCATCGGCCAGCGCGGCAAGTCCGAGCGCGCCAGTGATGCCGCCGGCGGACGCACCCGTGATCACCGAGATTACGGCTTCGTGCCTGGGAACATCGGGGCTGCCGGCGTTCGTCTTCGCCTTCTCCCACTCGTCCAGCGCCTCCATGAGCATGTCGAAGATACCGGCCGTATAGGCTCCGGCCGAGATCGCGCCTGCCATGGTCAGGCCGATTTTGAATGCCGGCATCGCTCTCCCCCGAAAGTGGTTGCAGCATCGGATCATGCTAGCGGAGCGGGAACAAGGAGGCGTGTACAGTCGGCAGCTAGGCGCCCGCCTGCTAGGGTCAGATCCTCCGCGAGCAGGCGACGACGCGCCGGCGCCCGCATCATTCGAAATGAGGATGACGATCGAGATGAGGAGCCTCTCCGACGCCATGGCGGTGCTGCCGCTGGTCGCGATCCTCCGCGGCGTGAAGCCAGAGGAGGCGGTGGCGATCGGCGAGGCGCTGGTGGCGGAGGGCTTCCGGCTGATCGAGGTGCCGTTGAACTCGCCGGAGCCGCTGGAGTCGATCCGGCGGCTCACCAGGGCGCTGGCCGGGCGAGCGGTGATTGGTGCCGGCACGGTGCTCAGGACGAGCGATGTCGATGGGGTCGCCGATGCCGGCGGCACGCTGATCGTGATGCCGCACACGGATGTCGATGTGGTCAAGCGGGCGAAGTCGCGCGGGCTCGTTGCGATGCCTGGCTTCGCCACGCCGAGCGAGGCGTTCGCTTCGCTCAATGCCGGCGCCGACGCGCTGAAGCTGTTTCCGGCGGAGGCCAACCCGCCGCCGGTCCTGAAAGCGATGAGAGCGGTGCTGCCGAAATCGGTGCCGGTGTTTCCCGTCGGCGGGATCGCTCCGGCGAGCATGGCGCCGTTCGTCGCAGCAGGCGCCGATGGCTTCGGACTCGGGTCGGCGCTGTATCGGCCAGGCGCGAGCGCGTCGGACGTCGGATCGAGCGCCAGAGCCTTCGTCGCCGCCTGGCGCCAGATCAGAGGCTGACCGGCTCGACCACCCGGCTCGCGGAGAAGCGGACGGTGACCGTGGTGCCGCGGTCGAGGCGGCTCCGGAGCTCGATCGTGCCGCCATGCATCTCGATCAACCGTTTGCAGATCGACAACCCGAGGCCGGTGCCCTCCTTGGCGCGGCTGACCAGCGCGTTCGAGCGATAGCGAAACGGCTCGAAGATGTGGACGATCTCGGATTCCGGAATGCCGGTGCCGGTATCGGCGACCGTGAGCGCCAGTTCGCCATCCTTCTCGATCGCCGCCTCGAAAATGACGGTGCCGCCGGCGGGCGTGAACTTGACCGCATTGGTCAGCAGGTTGAGCAGGATCTGGCGGACGCCGCGGGCATCGGCCTTAAGCGCCGGCATCCGGATCGGGATCACCTCGCGCCACGCCACACCGGCCTCTCGCGCGCGCTCGTCGAGCAGGCGGATGCAGTCGCGCGCCAGGCTCGGCACGTCGAGGATTTCCTCGATCAGGTCGGCCCGCCCGGCCTCGATCTTGGAGAGGTCGAGTACGTCGTTGATCAGCTGCAGCAGGTGGTTGCCCGACCACCGGATATCGGCCGCGTAGGTCACATAGCGGTTGTTGCCGATCGGGCCCAGGAGCTGCTGCTCCATCACCTCGGAGAATCCCAGGATGGCGTTCAGCGGCGTGCGGAGCTCGTGGCTCATATTGGCAAGGAAGGCGGACTTGGCCCGGTTTGAGGACTCCGCGCGGTCGCGCGCTTCCTGGAGCTGAAGCATGGTCCGGCGTTCCTTGGTGACATCGCGGACGACGATCACATGGCCGATGCCCGCGACCGGAAGACCCAGCAGCTCGACATGCGTGCCGTCCTCGCGCTGGCGCTCGACATGGACAGGCTCGCGCGTCGCGATCGCTCGGCGCCAGCCTTCAAGCGTCGAGGCGGCGGTCTCGGATTCGATCTCGCCGGCACGCGCCTGCTCGGCAACGGCGTCGGCGAACGTGCCGCCGCTGAAAGTCACCGGCAGACCCGTGAGCTGCACGTACTGCCGGTTCCAGGCGAGGAAGCGGCCGGAGAAGTCGACCACTGCGACGCCCTCGCCCAGGCTCTCCAGTGTCGCGCGCAGCAGGCTGGACTGCGCTGCGAGCTCGGCGCCGCGCTGCTTGAGCTGCGTGATGTCGGTCATTAGCGTCACATAGCCGCCATCCTCGGTGCGATGGTTGCTGACGCGGATCCAGGAGTTCTCGATGCGAAGCTCGATCGGCGTGCCCGGCATCTCATGCGCGGCGATGCTCCCTCCGACCCAGGCCTCGGGGTCGGTCACGCCGGAGGCCCGGTGGGCACCGGAATCCGCGAGGCCGCGCACAAGTTCCTCGAACAGGATGCCGCGGCGGAGCAGGCGCTGGATACGTTCACGCCCGTCCGGAATGGCGGCATCGGCCGAGGCCGACCACAGATCGGCATAGCGGCGGTTCCAGGCGACCAGCCGGTCCGAGGCATCAAACATGGCGAAGCCCGCATTGATCGCCTCGATCGCGTCGTTGAGCCGGCTTTCGGCCTGCCGTTGCTCGGTCACGTCGATCGCGACCGAGAGGATCGAGAGCTGGCCGCTGTCGTCGATCCTGAGCGGCAGTCGCGTCGTCAGATAGGCGCGCTCGACCCCATCGTGGTCGGCCGCGTGGATCTCGTGGAAGGGGACTGCCTTGCCGGTCTCGAGAACGCGCCGGTCGATCGCCTCGTCGCGGCTGCCGAAGGATTCGCCAAAGACCTGCGTTGCGCGGCGGCCGAGAACCTGCCCTCCCGGCTCCTTCGACAGCAGGAGAACACGGCTCTTCAGCGCCTCGTTGACCAGGAGATAGCGAAGCTCGCGGTCCTTGACGCTGATCGCCGCCGGCACCGTGTCGATGATCGCCTGCAGCAGATGGCGCTGCTGGTCGAGCTTCGACTGAGCGCGGGCGGCGATGTCCCAGGCTTCGATCTCGGCAGTGATGTCGCGGCCCGTGCCGCGATATCCCTGAAAGCCGCCGTCCTCGTCGAAGAACGGGCGGCCGCTGACCGAGATATGACGCCGCTTGGCGGAGGAATCGATACGGGCATAGGTGAAATTGCGGAAAGGCCGCCGCTGCAGCAGGTCGTCTTCATGCGCCGAAAGAAGCGCCTCCGAGACGAGAGGCTGCGTCTCGCGCCGAGTTTTGCCGAGCTCGTCGGTGGCCGATCCGCCGCCATGCGCCTCCGCGTGCGGAGAGACATAGGTGAAGCGAAGGTCCGCCCCCTGCTCCCAGAGCCAATCCGAGGTCGATTCCGCGAAGTCGCGGAACCGGCCCTCGCTCGCTTGACGGTGCCGTATCTCGCGGATCAGCATCTCGTTGAGGGTGGCGATGCCGGTGGCGACCAGGAGAGCGAAGATGGCACTCGCCATGAAGCTCGGCCACCAGGCATGCACGACCTCGGCGCGCGAGACGGCGACGACGGCGATGAGCGGCCAGCCAACGACCGGCTGGTAGTGGACGATGTAGGAAGTTCCGTCCTCGCGCTCGACATTGAACGCGCTCATCGGCATCTGGGGCTGCATTCCGGAGAGCGGCCTGGTGAGCCAGGTCGTTGGCGACCGCGGGGGCAGCGCGGCGATGACCTCGCCGTCTTGGCTTAAAAGCGCAGCCCATCCCGCGACCCCGGCAAGCTCCGCCATGACCGGCTCGATGCGACCGAGATCGAGCGCATCTCCTGCCTCGAGAACGCGCTGCACACGCTCTTCAATGACGAGCGCGCCGACGGCCGCGTGCTCAGCCGCGGTCGCCAGCCTCTGTTGGAAGCCCGCAATGGTTCCCCAGGCATGGAGCCCGAGCACGCCGGCGATGATGGCGATGCCGGCGACGCGGAGCCACCGGCGACGGCTGCGTCTGAACTCCATCCCCTCGTGCCGACCGCGTTTTGTCGAAGGTTCTCGCCTGGGGCCGCATTCTCCCCGATAAAACCAGCCTATCGCAGTGACGTTCCTGCGAACAAGCCGCCATGTGAAGGAAAAGGGTTAAAAATCAATGTTTAATGGCATTTATCCGATCCTTTACGCATTCTTCGATTCAACCGGTCGCATCGACCGATCGCTGATGCGCAACCAGATTGAAGGCTGCCTTCGGCATGGCGCGCATGGCCTTGCCGTCATGGGACTCGCGACCGAGGTGGGTAAGCTGCAGACACAGGAACGCCGCCAGCTCGTCGAGTGGGTAGGCGAGGACGTCGCCGGCCGGCTGCCGCTCGCCGTGACGATCGGCGAGCCGAGCGTCGCGGGTCAGGTCGAGATGATCAGGACAGCGAAATCGGCCGGCGCCTCGTGGGTGATCCTGCAGCCGCCGCCGGTCGCCGGCCTCGCAGAGATCGAGTATCTCCGCTTCTTCGGCGCCGTCGCCGACAAGTCGGAGCTGCCGGTCGCGATCCAGAACGCCGCGCAGTACATCGGCATCGGGCTCTCGAATGCCGGCCTCAAGACGCTCAACCGCAATCACCCGAACGTCTCGCTCCTGAAGGGCGAGGCACCGGCAAACGCGATCCGCAGCCTGATCGAAGACACCGATGGCGTCTTCCGCGTCTTCAACGGCCGCGGCGGGCTGGAGCTGACAGACAACCTCCGCGCCGGCTGCGTCGGCATGATCCCGGCACCCGAATGCCATGACGTGCAGGTCAAGGTCTACGAAGCGATGAAGCGCGGCGACGAGGCGGAAGCGGAAAGGCTCTATCGCTCGATCCTGCCGCTGATCACCTTCCTGATGTCGTCGATCGAGAACTTCCTCTGCTACGGCAAGCGCCTGACGGCGCGCCGCCTCGGCATCGCCGAGGTCCATGCGCGCCAGCCGAGCCAGGCACCGACGCCCTTCGGCCTCGAAATGCTGGCGCGGCTGTCGAAGGAGCTGGGAGCGCTTTAGACCGGCCCAGTATAGCGGGCGCGCGGGCGGATCAAGCGGCCGCTGTCCTGCTGCTCGAGCGCATGGGCAAGCCAGCCGACCGTGCGGCCCAGGGTGAAGATTTGCATCGGGGCGTCAGCCGGAAGCTTTAGCACGCGGGCGAGAGCCGCTAGCGCGAAGTCGATATTGGCGGGAGTGCCGGTCTGGGTTGCGACCGCATCGGCGATCTGACGCACACGCTTCTGCCCGGCGTCGTGCGGGAAGGTCTTGGCAAGCGCGTCGAACAGGAAGCGTCCGCGCGGATCGCCCATCGGGTAGAGCGGGTGGCCGGTTCCGGGGAAGCGCTCGCCGCGACGGGCGCGTTCGGCGATCTCCATGACGATGTCGTCGACGCCGTCGAACTCGCGGAGCCAGGCCTCGGCCCGCCGCGAAGCGCCGCCGTGGAGCGGCCCCTGGAGGGCGGCGAGGCCGGCGGTGACGGCATCGTAGAGCGAGGCGCCGGTCGAGGCGACGCAGCGGGCGACGAATGAGGAAGGGTTGAGCTCGTGATCGGCGCAGAGGACGAGCGCCGAGCGGACGAGCGACGCGCCTATACGATCGAGTTTCCAGCTTTCGGCGAGGAGGGCATCGCAGGCGACGGCGCTCGGCTTCTTGCCGACGAGCGTTGCAGCGACGAGACGGAGAACGCGACCGGCAGCCGCCGCACGCGCTTTCGGTTCGCGTGCGGTGGCGCCGGGATCGGCTGATCCGGCAAGCGGCAGCGTTGCCTGCAAGCGAGCCGTCGCGTTGGAGGATGCGGACCTGGGCGGGGGAGCCGGCACATTTCGAGGTGCAAAGGCGATGTCCGCCCGCGTGCCCCAGAGCAGGCAGGCGACATCCTCGAGCGAGGCGCGCAAGGCGAGCTTGATCGCGTCCCTACCGCGATAGGCGAAGCGGCCTTCGGCAATCCGCGTCAGAGCGGAATCGAGGACCGGCGCACCGAAGTCGAGAGCGCCCTCGGCGCCGTCGCGCCTTGCCATCAGCCGGTCGATGTCGTCGCGGCGATAGCGGCGGCTGCGGCCGTCGCCGGGCTCGGAGCGCAGCAACCCGCGGCTGACATAGACATAGAGCGAGGCCGGCTTGATGCCGAGCCAGTTGGCGGCCTCAGCGGCGGTCAGGTAGGGCGATGGCATCCCATAACTTAACAGCTTAATCAATATTGACAATAAGCGTTAGGGCAGTGACGCTGACTTGGTTCAGCAGGGAGAGCGGTCATGGCAGGCAAGTCCGGGCTCGATGGCATTGTCGCGGCCGACACCATCCTCAGCGATGTCGATGGCGAAGCGGGGCGGTTGGTGATCCGCGGCCTTCCGGTCGAGGTTCTGGCCTCGCGCGAAGGCTTTGAAGGTGCAACCGCCCGTCTGTGGGACGGCTTTGTCGCCGATGGTCTCGATCGCGCGCGTGTCGTGGCGATGCTCGGCGCGGCACGGATCGCTGCCTTTGCGCGCGTCGGGCGCGCGACCTCGGCCGGCGCGGGCCTGGAGCCGGTCCCTGGTCTGCGCGCCGCGCTCGCGACCCTGCCGGAAGTCGAGGGCCTGCATCCCGCTTTCGTGCTAGCCGGCGCCGCGCCGGTCTTCCTGGCAGCGCTATTGCGGCAGAATGAGGGGCAGGCCGCGACTGCGCCCGATCCGTCATTGGCGACGGCGGCTGATCTTCTGAGGATGCTGCGTGGAACGCCGGCATCTCCGGCGGAGGTCGCCGCGCTGGACGCCTACATCACGACCGTCAGCGACCACGGACTCAATGCCTCCATCTTTACCGCGCGCGTCGTCGCCTCGACCCAGGTCGGCGTCGGGCCTTCGGTGGTGGCAGCGCTGGCGGCCCTTCAGGGACCGCTGCATGGCGGTGCTCCGGGTCCGGTGCTCGACATGCTGGACGAGATCGGCGATCGCGCGAACATTGGGCCCTGGCTGGAGGCGAGGCTCGTCGCCGGCGAGCGGCTGATGGGCTTCGGCCACCGCGTCTACAAGGTCCGCGATCCGCGCGCGGACGTGCTCAAGGGCGTGGTCAGGACCCTGTCGCGCGACGCTGGCCGGCTCGCCTTTGCCGAGGAGGTCGAGAGGGAGGCGATCGCGATCCTTGCCCGCGTCAAGCCCGGACGCCGGCTCGATACCAATGTCGAGTTCTATACGGCTTTGCTGCTGGAGGCGCTCGGCATCCCGCGGTCGGCCTTCACGGCGATCTTCGCGGTCGGCCGTGTCGTTGGCTGGGTCGCGCATGCGTTGGAGCAGGCACGGGACGGCCGCCTGATCCGGCCGCTTTCGCGCTATGTCGGGCCTGAGCCCGCAGAAGCCGCCTGACTGTGCTAGAGAGGCCCCCGGAATCTTCTGGAGGTCTTTGATGAAGGCGCGCGCTAAGTGGATCGAGGGACGGGCGTTCCTTGGCGAGTCCGGCAGCGGTCATGCTGTGGTCATGGATGGAGCGCCGGAAGCCGGCGGGCGCAATCTCGGCGTCCGGCCGATGGAGTTCCTGCTGGTCGGCATGGCGGGGTGCACCGCCTTCGACGTCGTCCATATTCTCGAGAAGGGACGCGAGAATGTCACCGGCTGCGAGGTCGAGGCCGAAGCCTCCCGCGCGACCGAGGAGCCCAAGGTCTTCACCGGCGTGCATGTGAAGTACAAGGTGACCGGCAAAGGCCTCTCGCGCGAGAAGGTCGAGCGCGCGGTCGCGCTCTCCCACGAGAAGTACTGCTCCGCCTCGGTGATGTTCGTGCGCAGCGGCGCCACGATGACCAAGGAGATCGAGGTTCTGGAGGCCTAGATCCCGCAGAGGCGCTCGGGTCCGGTGTCGAGGTGGAAGTGGTCGTGATGCGCCCTGTCATAGGCGGGGGTCAGCACAACGCGGAACACCTGACAGGCGCCGCGGGCGACGTCGTGCAGGAAATTGGCGCGGGCTCCCCGCGCGCGCCAGTCGCGGCTGACCAGGATGCGCGTGCCGTCGGAAAGGTCGAAAGCGATCACGTCGATGGCGTTGCCGAAGGCGTGCTGGCTCCACTTCCGCGTACCCGCGATACCGCGACAGCTGTAGCCGCCGACATGATGAATTTTGGTGACCCGCATGCCGAAATGCTGCATCGCCGCCGGCTGCACCACATCGAGATCGAAGCGCACCAGGGCGAGCGCCGTCGGGCATGACAGAACGGCCGGCTGGTTGAGCGGCGAAGGAACCGCCGTGACCTTCACGCCTTCGCTGAAGCCGCATCCCTCACGGGTTTGCATCGGCAGCACCGCTTCGAACAGGACACCTGCGCTGCTCAACCCCTGTTGGCAGGCGAGATAGCCAGGGGGTGGCGGCGGCGCGGCGGCAGTTGGAGGGGGCGGGCGCGAGGCGCAGGCGGCGAGTGCCGCCAGCATGCAGAGCGCGAGGACCGCGCGCGCCATAGCGACTCCCCATCACTAGTTCGATTCCGCGCGCAACATACCAGCGGATGGGGGTAGGTCAATCTTTCAGTCGAGCCAGCGATCGATCCGATCGCGCCAGCGATACCAGGCTCCGATGGCCGGCAGGAACCAGGGGCGTCCGCTGTAGAGCGGGCGCGTCGGGAAGCCGAGCCCGTCATAGGCGGAGGCGCGATTGGTGCCGCCGGCGATCTTGAGCGCCACCTGATGGCCGAGCCAGGTCTGCATGATCACGCCCGAGCCGTTGCAGGCGACCGCGTAATGCATGCCTTCATGCGTGCCGAGATGCGGCATGAAGTCGAAGGCGAAGGCGACATTGCCGGTCCAGGCATGGGTGAGCTTGGTCTCGGCGAGCTGCGGGAACACACTGGTCATGAAACGGTGCAGGATCGGCGCGCTGGTCCTGGCGCCGACCTGGGTGAAGCGCGCGCGGCCGCCGAAGAGAAGGCGGCGTCCGTCGGGCGAGAGGCGGAAATAGTAGAGGATGCGCTTGGTGTCGGCGATCACCCGCTTCTTCGGAATCAGCTCGGCGACGGTCTTCTCTGGCAGCTCTTCGGTGGCGACGATGAAGCTGGCGACCGGGATCAGGCGGCGGCGAATCCAGGGCGTAACCGCGCCGGTGTAGCCGTTGGTCGCAATCATCACCTCGCGTGCCTCGATGTTGCCTCTCGGCGTGCCGAGCAGGAACCGCCCGGGGCCGCCCGAGATGGCCTCTACCCGCGTATGCCCGATCAGCTTGGCGCCGGCGCGCTCTGCGGCTTCGGCGAGGCCGCGTACGAAGAGCGCCGGATGCAGCCCGCCGGCACGGTTGACGACGATACCGCCGCGATAGAAGTCGGTGCCGACCTCCTCGCGCTGCCGTGGCTCGGGGATCACCTCGACGGACTGTCCCGAGGTCTCGGCAAGCCAGGCCGCGCGGCGCTCGAGCACGCCGAATTGCTGGCGGCTATGCGCGCCGACGAAGCGGCCGAAGCGCTGATATTTGGCGTCGATGCCCTCGCGCTCGAGGATCTGCTCGACATGGCCGTAAGCCTGGCCCGCTTCGTCGATCATCGCCTTGGCACGTTCGGCGCCATAGGTAGCGGTCAGGTCGACGCCCTTGCCGACATTGATGCCGCCCGAGACCATCCCGGCGTTGCGCGACGAGGCACCGAAGCCGATGGGCTCGGCATCGAAGACGACGCAGGCGATGTTGCGGCGCGCAAGCTCGAGCGCGCAGGAGAGCCCGGCATAGCCGCCGCCGATGATGGCGACATCGGTGCGGTCCGGCACCGGCGGCGTTTCCGGCGGCGAGGCCGCGGCCGGGTCGGCCGCCTCCCACCAATACGGGGTCTCCTTGAAGTCCGGGGCGAAGATCGGGGCGCTCATGGGCGCGCGAGTGTAGAGGCGGGCGGAGGTCGGTCAACCGCCGGGGCTTGAATCTGGAGGCTATCAGCATTTCTGTAGTATAACATGCATACAGACCAGCAGTTGCTGCTCGACCGTTTGCGGCTGGAGTCCACCGGCGTACCGATCTACGTCCAGCTTCGCGACCAGCTGCTGAGCGCCATCGGCGAGGGTCGTCTCAAGCCCGGCGAACAGATGCCGACCATGCGCCAGGTTGCGGTCGCGCTGAAGGTCGATCTCAACACCGTCCGTCACGCCTATGGCGAGCTCGAACGCCAGGGCGCCATCGTCATCAAGCGCGCCAAGGGCACCTACGTTGCCGCCGCCCCGCCGAAAACCGATCCCGACGACCGCGCGCACCTGATCGAGGGTCTCTCGCTCCGAGCCATCGCCGAGGCGCGCTCGCATGGCATCGAGCCGGCAATGGTTGCGCGCCGTATCCTGAAACTGTCGAAAGGAGGCTGACATGGCATTGCCATTGTTTCCGCGGAACGCCAACCAACCGGCCGCGGTGCTGTCCGGCATCATGCTGGCGCTGGCCGCAGGCGCCGCGAGGCTCGGATACAGCCGGGCCGAGGCGTGGCCGTATGTCGTGACGGCGGTGCTCGTCGTCGCCGGTCTTCTGGTCCCGCGCTCGCTGATGATCGCCGATCAGTGGGAACGCGCCGTCGTGCTGCGTCTCGGCCAGCTCAAGGGCATTCGCGGGCCGGGTTACTTCTGGATCGTTCCCTTCATCGACCAGATCACCGTGCGTATCGACCAGCGCATCCACACCAGCGACTTCTTCGCCGAGCAGGCGCTGACCAAGGACACTGTCCCGGTCAATGTCGATGCCATCGTCTTCTGGCAGGTGCATGACGTCGAGAAGGCGGCGCTCGAGATCGCCGACTATTCCGGCGCCATCGCGCGCGTCTCGCAGACGACGCTGCGCGAGGTGATCGGCGCGTCAGTGCTGACCACGCTCATGTCGGAGCGGCGCAAGCTCGATGACCGCCTCAAGGACGAAATCGGCCGCAAGATCGCCGAATGGGGCGTATCCGCCATCTCGGTCGAGATCCGTGACGTGACCATTCCGGCGGGCCTTCAGAACGCCATGAGCATGCAGGCCCAGGCCGAGCGCGAGAAGGCCGCCCGCCTCATCCTTGGCGATGCCGAAAAGGAGGTGGCGCAGAAATTCCTCGAGGCCGCCGAGACCTATGGCAAGGACCCGGCTGCGCTCCAGCTCCGGGCCATGAACATCATCTACGAGACGACCAAGGATCGCGGCGCCACCATCCTGATCCCGACCGCGATGGTCGACAGCCTCAACCCCGGCGGCATCCTGGGATTGGTGCAGGCCGCCGGCGGCAAGACGTCGTGAGCGACGACCCGGCCCGTGCGGCCCAGGCCGCCCGTGCTCGGGAGGAGTTGAACCGGCGCGTGCAGACTAACCTCGACCTCGGCCGCGCCATCTCGTTCCAGCCGAACACCCGCTCGCATGTCGGCCCCTGGAACCTGTTCCTCGCCTGCCTCGGCGGTGCCATCCTGGTCGCGATCGTCGTCGTCAACGTGTTCTTCTGAGCGAGGGGGCTTCATCGTGCGTCTCATTGCGGCCTCGATCCTTTCTCTGGCTCTCACGCTCGGGCCGGCATGGGCGCAATGCGTTCCGCCGTCGGCCGGTCCCGACAATTGGCCGGTCGCGGCGCCGGAGAGCGTCGGCATGGATGGCGACAGGCTCTGCCGGCTGGTGCCGATCTTCGTGAAGAACAGCGAAACCAACCTCCACGCCGTCATTGTCGTCCGGCAGGGAAAGCTGGTGTTCGAGCGCTACTTCACCGGCGAGAACATGCCGGTGATCAACGAGCCGAAGCAGGTCGTGGCTTTCGATGCCGAGACCCGCCACGAGATCTGGTCGGTCACCAAGAGCATCACCGCGCTGATGCTGGGCATCGCCATCGATCGCGGCTGGGTTACGGGCGTCGACGAGCCGGTATTCTCATTCTTTCCGGAATACGCCGATCTGCGCACGCCGGAGAAGGACCGGATCACGCTTCGCCATCTGCTGACCATGTCGCAAGGTCTGGAGTGGGACGAAAACAGCGACTATCGGACCGTCATCAACTCGCAGGTGCTGATGATGCAGGCGGCCGATCCCTATCGCTTTGCCCTCGCACTGCCCGTGGTCAGCGTGCCCGGCGAGGAATTCGTCTATAGCGGAGCCTCAGCCGCGTTGATCGGCGCGATCCTCAAGAAGAGGACCGGCGAAGGCATCGACGCGCTGGTCCAGAAGCATCTCTTCGATCCGCTCGGCATCAGCGATGTCGAATGGGCCCGGCATCGCCACACCGGCGACCCGATGGCCGAAGGCGGACTCCGGATGCGTCCGCGGGATCTCGCCAAGATCGGCCAGCTCGTGCTGGCGCGCGGGCAGTGGGACGGAAAAGAGATCGTGCCGGCGGCGTGGATCGAGGCTGCGACCTCGCGCCAGATCTCGACCAGCTCGACGCCGGGCCGGTTCGCCTATGGCTACCAGTTCTGGCTCTGGAACACCTATCTAAACAAGAAGGGCGACGTACCGCTCGTCGCCGGCCTCGGTTATGGCGGGCAGCGCCTGGTCGTCGTCCCGTCGCTCGACCTGGTCGCGGTCATCCACGCCGGCCTCTACGGCAGCTATCTGCAGCGGACCGTCCCGCTCGGGCTACTCAACAGCTATATCCTGCCGGCGGCCGACGATCGGTAGCGCTACTCGCGCGAGGTGTGCTGGACCGAGCCGATCAGCGAGAGGAACTCGCGTCGCGTCGACGGGTCGTCGCGAAAGGCGCCGGTCATCTTGCTGGTGACCATCGAGGTGCCCGGCTTGTGGACGCCGCGCGTGGTCATGCAGTGGTGGATCGCCTCGATGACGACGGCAACGCCGCGCGGTCTCAGGGCCGTCTCGATCGCGGCAGCGATCTGGGCGGTCAGCTTCTCCTGGATTTGCAGGCGCTTGGCATAGGCGTCGACGACGCGGGCGAGCTTGGAGATGCCGACCACTCGCTTTTGCGGCAGGTAGGCGACATGAACCTTGCCGACGATCGGCGCCAGGTGATGCTCGCAATGGCTCTCAAGGCGGATGTCCCGGAGCACGACCATCTCGTCGTAGCCTTCGGTCTCGGAGAAGGTGCGGGACAGGATCTCTTCGGGGTCCGCGCCGTAGCCGGAGCCGTAGTGTTCATAGGCGCGGCAAACGCGTGCCGGGGTGTCGTGAAGACCCTCGCGGTCCGGATCGTCCCCGGTCCAACGCAGCAGGATGCGGACCGCATCCTCGGCCTCGGCGCGGGTGGGGCGCGCAGTCTTCTTGGTTTTTGACGTCTTGCTAGCTATCAAGCACGTTCCTCCGAAGGCGATCCAGGGAGCGGGATCAGCCGGTTATGTGGCGTTTCTGGCCGTTAAGAATATCCTGACGGGCATACCGGAAGGGAAAGGGATGCCGAGCGCCCCCGGGGCGCTGCCAAAGGCTAGCCGATCTCGAAGGAAAGAAGCGAGACAAACATTGCGCCTGCGAACCGGGTCCGTGCGCCGGCCGCGCAATCGCGGCCGGCATTCCTCGCCTTACGGCTGACGCCTTGATCGGCTTCACGATTTTCGAAATCCTGAAGTCCTCTTCCACCCAGGATCATTCATGAACCAGATCGACCTCAAGGGCCGCATCGCGGCCATCACCGGCGGCGCTCGCGGTATCGGCTACGCCATCGCCGAACGCTTCCTTGCTTCCGGCGCCTCCGTAGCGCTCTGGGATGTCGATCCCGACGCGATGGGGACGGCGGCCGCGGCCCTGTCGAGGAAGGGCAAGGTCGACACGCGCAAGGCCGATGTCACCGATCTCGCTTCGATCGAGGCGGCCGTTAAGGGGACCGAGGCGGCGCTCGGGCCGGTCTCGATCCTGGTCAACAATGCCGGCATCACCGGCGGCAACGGCAAGACCTGGGAACTCGATCCGAAAGTCTGGCGCCAGGTCGTCGATGTCAACCTGATCGGTCCCTTCCTCTGCGCGCGCGCCGTCGTGCCGGGGATGGTGCAGCGGAAGTACGGCCGCATCGTCAACATTGCCTCGGTCGCTGGCAAGGAAGGCAATCCCAACGCGTCGCATTACAGCGCCTCCAAGGCCGGGTTGATCGCGCTCACCAAGTCGCTGGGTAAGGAGCTGGCTCAGGTCGGCGTGCTGGTGAACTGCATCACGCCGGCGGCAGCCAAGACCGACATCTTCAAGCAGATGAAGCAGGAGCATATCGACTACATGCTCTCGCGCATCCCGATGGGCCGCTTCGTCGAGGTCGACGAGATCGCGGCTATGGCCGCTTGGCTCTCCTCGGAGGACTGCTCCTTCTCGACCGGCGCGGTCTTCGACATCACCGGCGGCCGCGCGACCTACTGATGAAGCCGCAGACCATGATCGTCGTCTCCGACGTCGAGGCCAGCAGCCGCTGGTATCAGCGGCTGCTGGCCTGCCGCAGCGGACATGGCGGCAGGGAGTACGAGCAGCTCATCGGCGCCGACGGCACGCTCCTGCTGCAGCTCCATAGCTGGGATGCGCACGAGCATCCGCACATGGGTGATCCTGGGGGAAGGCCCTACGGCAACGGCGTGCTGCTCTGGTTCGAGACCGAAGCCTTCGATGCGGCGGTCGAGCGCGCCCACGCGATGTCGGCGACGATCGTCGACGGTCCGCTCGTCAATCCCAATGCAAGGCACCGCGAGGTCTGGATTCGCGATCCGGACGGCTATCTGGTGGTGCTGGCGAGCTCCTACGGCACGGCCTGATCAACGCGTCGCGCCGCGCACCTGGACCCAGGGATGGCCGTCCTCGTCGAGGCTGACTCGGGTGTCGACGCCGTAGACCCGGCCGAGCAGCGCCTGGTCCAGCACCTGAGCCGGGGTTCCGTCGACGCAGGTCATGTCCGGGCACAGCATGACCAGCCGGTCGGCGAAACGTACCGCCAGGTTGAGGTCGTGCAGCACGACGACCGTGATCATGCTCCGCTCGCGGCAGAGGCGGCGGACATCGTCCATCAGCAGATGCTGGTGGCGGAGGTCGAGGGCGCTGACCGGCTCGTCGAGCAGCATGACGCGCGGATCGCGGAGCAGCGCCTGGGCGAAGAAGACGAGCTGCTTCTGCCCGCCGCTGAGCTCGTCGAGCGAGCGGTGAGAGATCTCGGCGAGCCCGAACTGGTCGAGCGCGATGGCGGCGCGGCGGAGCTCGTCCTCGGGCACATGGAGCGTGAGCCGGCCGAGCGAGCCCAGCAGCACCGTCTCCATCGCCGAGAGGCCCATGCGGCCGCGGTTCTCCTGCGGCATGTAGCTGATCGCGCTTTGCCAGGCGCGGTGAGAGGCCGGCGTCAGGCGCTCACCGTCGAGCAGGATCTCGCCCGAGCTCGCGCGATGGTCGCCGAACAGGGCGCGAAGCAAGGTCGACTTTCCGGCGCCGTTGGGGCCGACCAGCGCAGTCAGCTCGCCGTTGCGGAAGGATAGAGACAGCCGCTCGACCACCTTGAGGTCGCCATGGGCCAGCGTGAGGTCGCGCACCTGCAGCATCAGAGTGCGAGCCTCCGGCGCGAGAGGATCAGGTGCATGAAGAAAGGCACGCCGACCACGGCGGTGACGATGCCGACCGGCACCAGCACACCCGGCATCAGGATCTTCGAGATCACCGACGCTGCCGAGAGAAGGAGCGCGCCGACCAGCCCCGACAGGGGCAGCAGGAAACGCTGGTCCTCGCCGACCAGAAGGCGCGATAGGTGGGGGGCGACGAGCCCGATGAAGCCGATGGTGCCGACGAAGCTGATCGCGGTCGCAGTCATGAACGAGATCAGCGCGATGGTGACGAACCGGAGCCAGACGATGTTGACACCGAGCGCGCGTGCCCTCTGCTCGCCCAGGCGAAGCGCCGTCATCTTCCACGCCTCCCTCATCAGGAGCGGCACCGCGATCAGGCAGGCGAGGGCGGTGATCTGGACGCTGGTCCAGGTCGCCTTGGCAAGGCTGCCGAAGAGCCAGAACACGATCTGCTGGCCGACCTCGGGCGTGGCTCGGAACTGCAGTAGCGACTGCAGCGAGTGGAACATGAAGAGGAGCGCGATCCCGGCGAGCACCATGGTGTCGGTGCCCATGCCGCGAATGTTGCCGACGCCGTAGATCGTGGCCGCAGCGAGGCAGGCCATGACGAAGGCGCAGAACGGTACGATGAAGCTGGGGTTGAGGCCCCAGCCGCCGTTCTGGATGCAGAGGGCGGCACCGAAGCCCGCGGCCGCAGCGAGGCCGAGCGTGTAGGGGCTCGCCAGCGGGTTGTCGAGCAGGGTCTGCATGGTGGCGCCGCTGGTGCCGAGGGCGACGCCGACGGTGAGCGCCATCAAGGCCATGGGCAGGCGGAGGTCCCAGACGATGGCGCGCAGCGTCATGTCGGCCTCGGCCGGTCCGGCAAGCGTCGCCAGCACGTCGGAGATAGGGAGCAGCGCGGGCCCGGTCGCAATGTCGAGCACCATCAGCCCGCCGAGCAGCAGGAGGAGGCCGAGAAGTGCCACCATGCGCCGGCGCTCTATGCGCCGGTGCATGGCAATGACGAGGTCGACAGCGGGATTGGTCATACTTTGCCCGGCGTCAGGTTCAGCATGAAGGTGCCCTCCGGCACGATCGGCATGTATTTCCTGTAGAAGTTCCGATAGGTGGTCTCCGGATCGAGATCGGCGAACAGATCCGGGTAGAGAATCTTGGCGACGTGCTGAAGCGCCGCATGTTGCGGGATGGTCCGCGACGCCCCGTGGTAGACGGCATGCACGCGGCCTTCCTTGACCGCCGGCAGATCGGCCCAGCCCGGCCGCTTGAGGAAGCCGTTGAGACGGGCCCTCGCCTCGTCGGCGCCGACTCCTTCGCCCATGAGCTGCGCGGTCGCATGCTTCCGCCACTCCGATCCGGCGATCAGGATCACCTCAGGCTTCGCCGCGAGCACCTGCTCGGGCGAGACCGGCGCCCAGGTCTTGACCACCTGGCGCGTGATGTTGGCGCCGCCGGCATCATTGGCCATGGCGCCCCACATATAGTCGCCATAGCTGACGCCCTGCTCGGCAGGGCCCTTGTTGCCGAGCTCGATGTAGATCTTCGGCCGCGGGCGTCCGCTTCTGGCGACGCGCTCGCGGATCAGGCCGACTGTGTCCTCCTGCTCCTTGACGATCGCCTCGGCGCGCTTCTCGGTGCCGAGAAGCTTGCCGAAGAGTCTCGTGCTCGCGGAGTGCTTGGCGAGGTCGGGCGTGTGGTAGTCGGTGACAACGACGGGGATGCCGAGCCGGACCAGGCGCTCGAGGTCGGCACCGATACCCTTCGCCTGCCAGTCGGCGAGGATGACGAGATCGGGCTTGAGCGCGATCACCTTCTCGACCGAGAAGGTGCTGACCTCGACCTCCCCGACATCGGCGAGCTGATCGAGCGACGGTCGCTTGGCGAGGTGGACTTCCCAGTTCTGCGGGCGCCAGTCCTTCCATGCTGCCTTGGAGATGCCGACGACACGGTTCATCGCCTCTGGCCCGCCGACGGCGAGGAAATCCTCGAAGTAGAAGCCGAGCATGATGCGCTTGGCGGGAAGCGCGACGGTGACCTCGCGGCCGATGACGTCGGTCACTTTGGTTGGTTGGGCGGCGGATGGCGCGGCAAAGGCGGCGACTGCCGTCAGGGCAGCAAGCAGCGTTCTGCGGCAAAAGGAACGAGACATGGAATCCTCGCGGTGAGCTGTGGCACGTCACCGCGAATGCGCTTGCCGGGAGGATCGTCCTGACCGGCTTGCTACTGTCAGGGCACCCCGCCCGACGGTTTCGCACAGTGACCACGGCGGACGGCAGGTTTCCTGGCTCGCGGCTCCTTGCCCTCCATCGCCTTCCCGGGTCGATCCCAGTGGCATGATGATGGAGGACTCGCCGCTCACAGTTGCGGGGGCAGCCGCGGATCGGGGCGATAGCCCTTGCCGCGTTCCCTTTGATCCCTTGCGGGAACCGTCCGACTGGTAGGCTACGCGGCGGACGCACTCGCGGTCAATTTGCTCTCTTCCCAGTCGGCCGGCGGGCAGTACGGATGCGCTTGGCGATCACCTTGATTGAGGCCCGCATCGAGGGACTGAAAGGCCGGTCCACGATCGAGTGGACCCTGACACCGTCGAGTCCCGGAAACCTCTACTCTTTCACCGCGCCGGTAAGGCTCGAGACGTAGTACTCGACGAAAAAGGAATAGAGAATCGCGACCGGGAGCGAGCCGAAGAGCGCGCCTGCCATCAAGGCACCCCAGTGATAGACGTCGCCCTCGACGAGCTGGGTCAAGACGCCGACCGGGACCGTCTTGTTCTCGGACGAGGAGATGAAGGCAAGCGCGTAGATGAACTCGTTCCAGGACAGCGTGAAGGCGAAGATGCCGGCCGAGATCAGGCCGGGTACAGCCAAGGGCAGCGTGATGCGCCAGAGAATCTGCAGACGCGTCGCACCGTCGATCAGCGCGCACTCTTCGAGCTCGTAGGGGATAGACTTGAAGTAGCCCATCATCAGCCAGGTGCAGAACGGGATCAGAAAGGTCGGGTAGGTGAGGATTAAGGCCCAGTTCGAGTCGTAGAGGCCCATGCCGTAGACCATGGTCGCGAGCGGGATGAAGAGGATGCTCGGCGGCACAAGGTAGGCGAGAAAGATCATGAGCCCGATCGTCTGCGCACCTTTAAAGCGCAGCCGCTGGATCGCATAGGCGGCCAGCACGCTGGCGAAGATCGCAAGGCAGGTCGCGACGATCGCGACCGTCATCGTGTTGAGGAGCCATTCTGGGTAGTTGGTGTTGAACAGCAGCTTCTCGACATTGGCGAGCGTCGGGCTCCTGATCCAGAACGGGTTGTTGGCCTTGAAGTTGTAGAGCTCGTCGTTCGGCTTGAAGGTCGTGACGGCCATCCAATAGAAGGGGAACAACAGCACGACCATGAACACGGCGAGCGGCGTGTAGATTGTCACCACGCGCCGAGGCAGCGTCGCGAGATAGGCCATGCCGGTCGAGTCGGCGGCCCGCGGCGTCGCGGCGCGGTCGATTGTCGTCTCAGTCATCGCGCTCGCCTTGCTGCCACTTGCGGCGTTGCAGGCCGAAATAGCTCGACAGCGTCGCCGCCACCAGGAACGGGATCATGGCGGTCGCGATCGCGGCACCCTCTCCGAGCTGGCCGCCGGGGATGGCGCGCTGGAAGGCGAGCGTCGCCATCAGATGCGTCGAGTTGACCGGGCCGCCTCGCGTGATCGCGTATATCAGCTGGAAATCGGTGAAGGTGAACAGGACCGAGAAGGTCAGCACAATCGAGAGGATCGGCATCAGCATCGGCACGGTTACATGCCGGAAGCGCTGCCACGAGGTGGCGCCGTCCAGGGCGGCTGCCTCGTAGAGCGAGGGCGAGATCGTCTGTAGGCCGGCGAGCAGGCAAATCGCGACAAATGGAATGCCGCGCCAGACATTGGCGGCGATCAGCGAGGCGCGCGCGTTGTTGGGTTTGCCGAGGAAGTCGATGTACTGATCGATCAGCCCCATCTTCTCGAGCATGTAGGAGAGGATCGAGAACTGCGCGTCGTAGATCCACCAGAAGGCGATAGCCGAGAGCACCGTCGGCACGATCCATGGCAAGAGGATGATCGCGCGCAGGATCGCCTTGAACGGCAGGTGGTTGTTGAGAAGGAGGGCAAGGTAGAGGCCGAGCCCGAATTTCAGCACCGTGGCGACGGTGGTGTAGAGCAGCGTGTTGAAGACCACGAGCCAGAAGACGCCGTCATCGAACAGCGAGACATAGTTCTCTAGGCCGATGAAGAGTCCGGCACGGCCGATCTTGGTGTCGGTGAAGCCGAGCCAGACGCCGAGGCCCAACGGGTATGTGAGGAAGGTCAGCAGCAGGGCTGCAGCCGGGATCATGCAGAGGACGGAAAGGACGTTCCGGTTGTCGAGAAACTCGACAAGCGGTTTCCGCACGAGGCTGCCCGTCCGGTTGATCGCGGCTGTGGTCATCGGTCTCTACCGAGGCGGAAGGGGGGCGCGAGGTTGCCTCGCGCCCCTGAGCCTTCTACCGCGGATCAGATCTTGTAGTAGCGCTCGGCGCGCTTATGCGCTTCCGCCGCGGCGTCTTTCGGCGACTTGGCGCCGGAGCAGACCGAGGCGAACATGGTGACGACGATGTAGTCGGCGAGCGCGCCGGCCGAGGCATATCCCAACGATCCGGCATAGCCCAGCCACAGCGAGTTCTTGACGACCGCGTTGAACGGCGTGTGCTTGGGGTCGACGGTCCAGATCTTGTTGTTCTCGTAGTAGCGGAGCGGGTGGCCCCAATAGCCGATCGAGGCTTCGAGCCAGGGCTCGTACTGCTCCTTCTCCATCATGAAGCGGATGTAGTCCTTGGCCGCATTCGGGAACTTCGAGTAGCGGAACACCATGGCCGGAACCATGGTGCAGGACTCGGTCGGCCTGCCGACCGGACCGACCGGGAACTGGGCGTGCTCGATATCGGCGGTCAGCTCCTTGATCTTCGGGTCGGTGGCGGTCTTGGCGGCGTAGTAGACCGAGATGCCGTTTGCGGTCAGCGAGATCTGACCGTCGAGGAAGGCCTTGTTGTTCGACGGATCGAGCCAGGACAGCGTGCCCGGAATGAAGGTGTCGTAGAGCTGCTTGGCGTATTCAAGCGCGGCGATGGTCTCCGGGCTGTTCAGCGTGACCTGGTCCTTCTCGTTGACCATCCTGGCGCCGTGGCCCCAGAGGACCCAGTGGGTCCAGCCATTGCCGTCGCCGACGGCATTGCCGAGCGCGAAGCCGCAAGGTGTGCCCTTGGCCTTGAGCGCCTGGCAGAGCTTGAGGAAGCCGGGATAGTCTTTCGGCACGTCATTGAAGCCGGCGGCTTGGACCATGCTCTTGCGCCAGACGATCTTGGCGCCGGCCGCACCAAGCGGGATCGAGATCCAGTTGTTGCCGCGCTTGCCGTATTTCTGCGCCAGGTCGTACCAGCCGCCGTACTTGGCGCCGAGGTAGTTGGCGACGTCGTTGAGATTCGCAAGCTTGTCGGGGAACTGGTGCGCGTTGTCGTGCCAGCCATAAACGACATCAGGTCCCTTGCCGACATTGGCGGCAACCGCGGACTTCGGCACCAGGTCTTCCCAGCCCTCGGAGTCGACGCGGACCTTCACGCCCGTCATCTTCTCGTACTTGGCCGTGTTCTCGAGAAACAGCGTCTCGTCTCCCTGAACGAACTTCGCCGGCCGCATGATGCGGAGGCTGGCACCCTTCTCGGGCTGAATCTTCCACTCCGGCGCCTGCGCGAGGGCGGGACCGCCGAGAGCCGAGGCGGCGGCGATTCCGACGCCGGCTTTCACGACGTCGCGCCTTGTGAAGTCAGACATGGTTCCCTCCTTGATCGTGGTACTTGTGCGCTAGAGATGCTGCCCCGACGCCGCGTCGAAGAGATGCACGACATCGAGCCTCGGCTGCAGGCGGATTCCCTGGCCCGGCCGGAAGTCGTGACGCTCGGCGAAAACGGCGCAAGTGTGTACGCCGGCGATCTTGGAGAAGACGAGAGTGTCGGCGCCGGTCGGCTCGACCACCTCGACCCTCGCCTCGACACCGTTAGAGCCGCCGGCCAGTGCCAGATGCTCGGGGCGCACCCCGTAGACGACCTTCTGGCCGTCGGAGCCGCCGACGTTGCCGGGGGCGGGAAGCTTGGTGCCGTCTTCCGCCTCGACCCAGATGCCGCCGTTCCGCCTGAGCGTGCCCGGGTAGAAATTCATCGCCGGCGAGCCAATGAAGCCTGCAACGAAGATGTTGGCCGGGTGATCGTAGAGATCGAGGGGAGATCCTACCTGCTCGACAATGCCGTCATGCATGACGACGATGCGGTCGGCCATGGTCATGGCCTCGACCTGGTCGTGCGTGACGTAGATCGAGGTGGTCTTGAGCCGCTGGTGCAGCGCCTTGATCTCGGTGCGCATCTGCACGCGGAGCTTGGCATCGAGGTTCGAGAGCGGCTCGTCGAACAGGAACACCTGCGGGTCGCGCACGATTGCGCGGCCCATGGCGACGCGCTGGCGCTGGCCGCCCGAGAGCTGGCGCGGATAGCGCTCGAGATAAGGGTTGAGGCCGAGGATGTCGGCGGCCTGGCGCACGCGCTGGTCGATCAGCGACTTCTCGGCCTTTCGCAGCTTCAGGCTGAAGGCCATGTTGTCGTAAACCGTCATGTGCGGATAGAGCGCGTAGTTCTGGAACACCATGGCGATGTCCCGGTCCTTCGGCGCGACGTCATTCACGACCTTGCCGCCGATCGAGATCTGGCCGTCGGTGATCTGCTCGAGGCCGGCGATCATGCGCAGCAGCGTAGATTTGCCGCAGCCGGAAGGGCCGACGAGCACGACGAATTCCTCATCTGCGATCGAGATGTCGACCCCGTGAATAACCTTCGTCGGACCGAAGGCTTTATGCACGCTGCGGATATCGACTGTCGCCATGACGCTCCCGGCCCCTAGACGCTTCTTGCTCGTTGTGTACCGGGGCACGGTTATGAGACAGTTCGCTGCGCCGGTTACGCTGCCAATTTGAACTCCGTGGCGGCTTCGGATGCAAGAGCCTTATGTTCGGCCCTGATCTGATTGGG
>VGEN01000044.1 GCA_016869285.1 Alphaproteobacteria bacterium | reverse complement strand
AGCAAACAAGGGACATTCATGGGGTTGATCCGTCGAAGAGGGTGAATTTTGTCTCACCGGCGCGGGACTTTCACAGGCGGCCGGCATGCCCAGAGACCGTTGGATTTCGGGTTCGTCCCCTCCGCCACTGCCTCGTCGAGAGCTAATTCTTTAGTCTACTCAAAGAGTTAGGCCGCACCGGGTCTGTCGTTGACTTGAAGCCAACCCTGGCTATTATCCGCCGTCCGCGGGCGGACCCCGTCCCGCGAGCGTAGAGTTATTGGCGGCCGGCGATTTCGCTGCCGCCGCAAGGACGAAGCCCATGTACGCAGTGATCAAGACCGGCGGCAAGCAGTACAAGGTCGCCAAGGACGAGACCGTCACCATCGAGAAGCTCGCGGGCGAGGCCGGCGCCAAGGTCGAATTCGACCAGGTGCTCGCGGTCGGCGCCGGCGCCGATGTGAAGCTCGGCAAGCCGGTCGTCGCCGGCGCCAAGGTGCTGGCGACCGTGGTCGAGCACACCCGCGGCGAGAAGCTGATCGTCTTCAAGAAGCGCCGCCGCAAGTCCTCGCGCCGCAAGAACGGCCATCGCCAGGACCTGACGGTGGTCAAGATCACCGACATCGTCGCCGCCTAAGGCAGGAGAGAAGAAATGGCACACAAGAAAGCCGGCGGCAGCTCGCGCAACGGCCGCGATTCCGAAGGCCGCCGCCTCGGCGTCAAGAAATTCGGCGGCGAGAACGTGCTCGCCGGCAACATCCTGGTCCGTCAGCGCGGCACCACCTACCACCCCGGCACCAATGTCGGCATGGGCCGCGATCACACGCTGTTCGCGCTGGTCGACGGCCAGGTGAAGTTCGAGGAGAAGAGCGGCAAACGCACCTACATCGCCGTGGTGCCGCCGAGCGCCTGAGCCCACCGAACCGTTCCTTGAGTTCGACGGGGGAATGGTTCGCCATTCCCCCGTTTGCATTTGAGGCACGCGTGCCCCGATGAAGTTTCTCGACGAAGCGAAGGTCTTCCTGAAGAGCGGCGATGGCGGCGCCGGTGCCTGCTCGTTTCGGCGCGAGAAGTTCATCGAGTTCGGCGGCCCCGACGGCGGCGACGGCGGACGCGGCGGCGACGTGATCTTCGAATGCGTCGACGGCCTCAACACGCTGATCGACTACCGCTACCAGCAGCACTTCAAGGCGCGGAAAGGCAATCACGGCGAAGGCCGCCAGAAGACCGGCGCCGATGGCGAGGACGTGATCCTCAAGGTCCCGGCCGGCACGCAGGTCATCGACGACGAGTCGGGCGACGTGCTGCTCGACCTGACCAAGCCCGGCCAGCGCGAGCGCCTGCTGAAGGGCGGCGACGGCGGCTTCGGCAATCTCCACTACAAATCCTCGACCAACCGCGCGCCGCGCCGTGCCGATCAGGGCTGGCCCGGAGAGGAGCGCTGGGTGTGGCTGCGCCTCAAGCTGATCGCCGATGCCGGGCTGGTCGGCTTGCCGAACGCAGGCAAATCGACCTTCCTGGCCGCTGTCAGTCGCGCCCGGCCGAAGATCGCCGACTATCCCTTCACCACGCTCGTCCCGCAGCTCGGCGTCGTGCGCCTCGGCGGCGCGCGCGATGCACGCGAGTTCGTCATCGCCGATCTGCCCGGCCTGATCGAAGGCGCGCATGAGGGCGCCGGCCTCGGCGATCGCTTCTTAGGCCATGTCGAGCGCTGCAACGTGATCCTGCATCTCCTCGACGGCACCGAGGAAGATCCGGTCGCCGCCTACAAGACGATCCGGGCGGAGCTCAAGGCCTATGGCGCGGGCCTGGCCGAGAAGCCGGAGGTCGTCGGCTTGAACAAGGTCGACGCGCTCGATGCGGAGACGGTGAAGACGAAGCTCTCAGCCTTGAAGCGCGCCGCCCGGCGCAAGGGCGCCAAGGTCAAGGTGCTGGCGCTTTCCGGTGCCGCCGGCATCGGCGTCGATGCGGCGCTCGAAGCCCTGTGGGCGGAGATCGCCGCCAAGCGCGCCGAGGCGCAAGAGAGCGCGGCGTGAAAACAAGAGGCCCCCTCCCCACCCTCCCCCGCCTTTGGCGGGAGAGGGAGCACGAGGAGCGCGAGAACTCGTGTCCCCTCTCCCTGCGAAGCAGGGGGAGGGTTAGGGAGGGGGCTTCTTCATGAAGCTCGCCACCTCCAAACGCCTCGTCGTCAAGATCGGCTCGGCGCTGCTGGTCGAGCAGGAGGCCGGGACGCTGAAGCGCGCCTGGCTCGCGGCGCTGGCCGAGGACGTCGCCGAGCTCAAGCGCGACGGCGTCGAAGTGGCGATCGTGTCGTCCGGCGCGATCGCGCTCGGACGCCGGCACCTGGGACTGCCGCCCGGCGCGCTTGCGCTCGAGCAGAAGCAGGCCGCCGCCGCCACGGGCCAGATCCGGCTCGCCCACGCCTGGCAAGAGGCGTTGGCGCTTCATCAGATCACCTGCGCGCAGGTGCTCGTCACGCTCGAGGATACCGAGGAGCGCCGCCGGCACCTGAACGCGCGCGCGACGATCTCGACCTTGCTCGCGCTCGGCGCCGTTCCGGTGATCAACGAGAACGACACGGTGGCAACATCCGAGATCCGCTTCGGCGACAACGACCGGCTTGCCGCGCGCGTGGCGCAGATGATCTCGGCCGATACGCTGGTGCTGCTCTCCGACATCGACGGGCTCTACACCGCCGATCCGCGCAAGGATCGGTCGGCGGCACATATCGACGAGGTCGTCCGCGTCACCGGCGAGGTCGAGGCGATGGCCGGCGAGGCGCCACCCGGACACTCCTCGGGCGGCATGGTGACCAAGATCGCCGCCGCCAAGATCGCGCAAGGTGCCGGCTGCCGCATGGCGATCGCCGACGGCAAGCGGATGCACCCGCTGGCTGCGCTCGCGAACGGCGCCAAATGCACCTGGTTCAAGCCGGACACGCAGCCGAAGACGGCGCGCAAGCGCTGGATCGCAGGCTCGGTCAAGCCGGTCGGCTGGGTCAAGGTCGACGCCGGCGCGGCACGCGCGCTCGGCCGCGGCAAGAGCCTGCTGCCTGCCGGCATCACCGAGATCGGCGGCCGCTTCGAGCGCGGCGATCCGGTCGAGGTGCGCGATGCCGACGGTGCCGTGCTGGCGCGCGGCCTTTCTGCCTATTCAGCCGAGGACGCGAAGCGGATCAAGGGTCATAAGAGCGGCGACATCGAAACCATCCTGGGCTACCGTGGTCGCGACGAGATGATTCATCGCGACGACCTGGTGCTGGAGCAGTCGTGACCGCGCGCCTGAGCGAGCGCGACGAGCTCGGCGCGACGATGCAGCGGCTCGGCCGCGACGCCCGTGCAGCCGCCGCAGAGCTGGCGCTCGCCGCATCGGACACCAAGAACGCGGCGCTGAAGGCCGCCGCCGCCGCGATCCGCAAGTCCGCCGCCAAGATCCTCGAGGTCAATGCGCGCGATGTCGCGGAAGCGACCGCGGCTGGCACGACATCGGCCTTTCTCGATCGTCTGGCACTCGATGCGAAGCGCGTCGAGTCGATCGCACGGAGTGTCGAGGAGGTCGCGGCGCTGCCCGATCCGGTCGGCCAGGTCGACAAGGCATGGACGCAGCCGAACGGTCTTCGCTTCGAGCGCGTGCGCGTACCCTTGGGCGTCATCGGCATCATCTTCGAGTCCCGCCCGAACGTGACCGCGGATGCAGGAGCGTTGTGCCTCAAGTCCGGCAACGCCGCGATCCTGCGCGCCGGCTCCGAGAGCTTCCATTCGGCGAGCGCGATCGCGGCCTGTCTCGTCGAGGGCTTGAGCGCGGCCGGCCTGCCGGAGGCTTCCATCCAGCTCGTGCCGACGACGGATCGCGCCGCCGTCGGCGCCATGCTGACCATGCCGGACATCATCGACGTGATCGTGCCGCGCGGCGGCAAGTCGCTGATCGCGCGCGTGCAGGCCGAAAGCCGTGTGCCGGTGATCGCGCATCTCGACGGGCTCTGTCATACCTACGTGGATGGCGCTGCCGATCTCGCCATGGCACGCCAGGTCTCGCTCAATGCCAAGATGCGGCGAACCGGCGTCTGCGGCGCGACCGAGACGCTGCTGATCGACCGGTGCTGTGCCGCAACGCACCTGACACCCATCCTCGACGACCTGATCGCCGCCGGCTGCGAGATCCGCGGCTGCGCCGAGACCCGCGCGCTCGATCCGCGCGCCAAGCTCGCAACAGAAGCCGACTGGTCGACCGAGTATCTGGATGCGATCCTCGCGGTCCGCATCGTCGGCGGCGTCGAGGAGGCGATCGACCACATCCGCCGCTACGGCTCTCAGCACACGGATGCGATCGTCACCGAGGACAAGGCGACCGCCGAACGGTTCCTTTCGCGTATCGACTCGGCGATCGTGCTGTGGAACGCCTCCACCCAGTTTGCCGATGGCGGCGAGTTCGGTTTCGGCGCCGAGATCGGCATCTCGACCGGCAAGCTGCACGCCCGCGGCCCGGTCGGCGCCGAGCATCTGACGAGCTGGAAATACGTCGTCCGCGGCGACGGGCAGACGCGGCCCTAGCGGATGGCATTCAGCCCGGCATCACCCCCCACCCCATACCTCCCCCGCAAGGGGGGAGGGGGTACGAAGCGCGATGCTTGTACCCCCTCCCCCCTTGCGGGGGAGGGATGGGGTGGGGGGTGATGCAGAGGCCCGGCATCTCCGATGCGCCGGCTCCGCATCGGTCTTCTCGGCGGGTCCTTCAACCCGGCGCATGAGGGGCATCTGCATATCAGCAAGCTCGCCCTTCAGCGGCTCGGGCTCGACTATGTCTGGTGGCTGGTCTCGCCGCAGAATCCGTTGAAGCCGATCAAGGACATGGCCTCGCTGCCGGAGCGCCTGCAGGGCGCCCATGCGGTTGCCCGTCGCCATCCGCGCATCCGTGTCAGCGCCGTCGAGGCGCGGCTCGGCACGCGCTACACCGTCGACACGCTGGCCGCGCTTCGTCGCCACTTTCCCTCGACGCGCTTCGTCTGGCTCATGGGCGCGGACAACCTTTCGCAGGTCGTGCGCTGGCGGCAATGGTCACGGATCTTTCACCTGGTTGCCATTGCGGTGTTCGCGCGAGGTTCTTATGTTATGAAGGCGTTGGCCGGCAAGGCTGCCAAGCGGTACCGCCATTCCCGGGTAAGTCCCGGAACGGCGCACGGCTTGGCCGCGAAAGCCCCGCCGGCCTGGGCGTTCCTGCCGACGCCCCTTCATCAGGCTTCTGCGACGGAGATCCGCCGCGCGAGGTCGAGGGGGAAGAAGCAAGGGCGGGCACTCAACGGCCGGGGGTCGCGACGAAACTAGAATTCCAAGTCAGGCCGCCCTCGGTCACACGATGGAGGACCCTGACATAGCACGACGCAAGAAGACCCCGACCGTCACCGAGCGGATGCTCAAGGCGGTCGAAACGGTACTCGACGACGATCAGGCGATGGAGCCGGTCGTCATCGATTTGAATGGCAAGGCTTCATACGCCGACTACATGATCATCGCCTCGGGCCGAAACGCGCGGCACCTCGGCGCCATGACCCAGCATCTCGAAGAAAAGCTCAAGGCTGCCGGCTCGACCAAGGTCAGGATCGAGGGCAAGTCCGTGGGCGATTGGGTGCTGATCGATGGCGGCGATGTCATCGTCCATCTCTTCCGCCCCGAGATCCGCAAGCAGTACGCCCTTGAGAAGATGTGGGGCATGGAGCTGCCGGCGGAAACGGCATCCGGGCTCGCCGCTACCGCATGAGCTAAAGATGCGCTTCCTGGTCGTCGCTGTCGGCCACGCGCGTGCGGGACCAGAACGCGCGCTGTGGGAAGCATATTCCGAGCGGCTGGTGACGCCGACTCGCCTGATAGAAGTGGAGTCGAAGCGCCCCGGCCCCGGCCTCAAGGAGCGCGAAGCCGAGCTTCTGCTCAAATCCGTCCCCGACGACGCCGTCATCGTCGCGCTCGATGAGCGTGGCAAATCCCTCACCTCCGAAAACTTTGCGAAGACGCTCGCGCAATGGCGCGACGGCGGCGCGGCGACGGCGACCTTCGTCATCGGCGGCGCCGACGGGCTTGCCGAGGGGGTGCGCATGCGCGCGCGGCTTCTCCTCTGCCTCGGCGCCATGACCTGGCCGCATCTCCTCGTCCGCGGTCTGCTGGCCGAGCAGCTCTACCGCGCCGAACGGATCTGGGCCGGGCATCCCTACCATCGGGCCTAGCGGCGAGCCCCCTGCCGGACTATGGTCGCGCGCCATGCGCACCCGCCTCCTTGGCCGCACCGGCCTGGTCGTCTCGGAGATCGGCTTCGGCTGCTGGGGCATCGGCGGCATGGTTCCCGGCGCCTCCTATGGCAAGACCGACGATGCCACCTCGCTCGCCGCGCTCCATCGCGCCGCCGAGCGCGGCATCACCTTCTTCGATACCGCCGAGGCCTATGGCAATGGTCATTCCGAGAGCCTGCTCGGCCAGGCCTTCGGCAAGCGCGACGACATCGTCATTGCGACCAAGGCCGGGCACGAGGATTTCTCCAAGTCGCCCGATTTTTCGCCGGCCGGCATCCGAGCCGCGGTCGACCGCTCGCTCAAGCGCCTGAAGCGCGAGCGCATCGATCTTCTGCAGCTCCACAACCCCACGATTGAGAATCTGCGCGCGGACCCCGGGATCGTCGAGACGTTGCGCGACCTCGTGCGGCTCGGGAAGACTCGCGCCTACGGCATCTCGACCAAGGCGCCGGCCGAAGCGGTGATGGCGATCCGCGAATTCGCCTTCCCGATCGTGCAAGTGAACTTCAATCTCGCCGACCAGCGCGCGCTCGAGTCTGGCTTGTTCGAGCTCGCGCGAGAAACCGATACCGGTGTCATCGGGCGCACGCCGCTCGCCTTCGGTTTTCTGAGCGGCGCCCTCGATGCGAACATCCAGTTCGGCCAAGGCGATCATCGTGCCAACTGGCCGCGCGAGCGGATCGGGGAATGGGTCGAGGCTGGCCGCAGCTTCACGCGCGCGATCGCCGAACGCGACAGGCAGAGCCCGGCGCTGGTCGCGCTCCGCTTCTGCCTCTCATATCCCGAGATCGGCACGATCATCCCCGGCATGCTGAAGCCCGAGGAGGTCGAGGAGAACGTCCGCGCCTCGGAGGCCGGGCCGCTTTCTCCCATGGATCTCGAGGGCATTCGCCGCGTCTACGATCAGAGCAGCTTCGCCTCCGCCAGGATCGCCACGCCAGGCCGGCCAGCGACGAGCCGCGCGTCGTCATGACGGACACGGCGGACGACGGCGTCTCCGGTCGCGGGGCAAGGACAGCTGAGCATCAGGGCACGCGCCGAAACAAGCGCTCGAATCGGGTCGCCCATGGCCACCGCCACACCTGCCAGAGACGCGCCGTCCCGTCCGTCGAGAAGAACAACCAGTCGGCGCGGCCAATCACGTTGGCGGCCGGGACCATGCCAATGGCAGAAGCGATCCGGCTGTCGGCGGAGTAGTCGCGATTGTCGCCAAGCACAAAATAGTGGCCCTCCGGCACGGCATGTTCGGGCGTGTCGTCTAAGCCTTCGGCGTCGGAGACCTCCACGATCCGGTATGAGCGCCCTTCTGGGAGGGTCTCCGTGTAGAGAAGCAGCCCCTGCAGCGTGGCAGGAGGGAGGTCGACACGGATCGGCCCGCTGCGGCTCACGACCGAGCCGTCGATGTAGAGGCGTCCTTCCCGCATCTGCACGCGATCCCCCGGAAGCCCGACGACACGCTTGACGAAGACGACCGCTTCGTTGCGCGGCGCACGAAAGACGACGATGTCGCCGCGTCGCGGCTCCGCCTGCAGAACACGTCCGGAGAAGATCGACAGTCCGAAGGGAAAAGAGAAGCGGCTATAGCCGTAGGGAAATTTGCTGACCGCGACATAGTCACCGACCATGAGGGTCGGCAGCATCGACTCCGACGGAATCGTGAAGGGCTGCACGACAAGGCTGCGTACCGTGACGACCGCGAGGAGGACGCCGCTCAAGGCGCAAGCCCAGCGCCAGGCGGCACCGGCCAGGCTTCGCTTCCGGCGCACCCAGGCTCGATCGGTACTTTTCATCGGCGCGGGTCTCTCCGGAATCGGCGTCCGACCCTAGCAGGACCGCGCCCGGAGCCGATCGCGGCGTAATAGCGCTTGACAGATTACCATATAAGGATGTCTTTATATCCCTATCGCGGGCAGCCGATTGCCCGCCCCCTCATTTTGGACCTGCCGAAGAAGGATCGCTCATGACTGCCGCCAAGAAGGCCGCCACGCCTGACTACAAGGTGAAAGACATCTCTCTGGCCGATTGGGGCCGCAAGGAGATCCGGATCGCCGAGACCGAGATGCCGGGCCTGATGGCGACCCGCGCCGATTACGGTCCGAAGAAGCCGCTCAAGGGCGCCCGTATCGTAGGCTCGCTGCATATGACGATCCAGACTGCGGTCCTGATCGAGACCCTGATCGCGCTCGGCGCCGAGATCCGCTGGTCGTCGTGCAATATCTTCTCGACCCAGGATCAGGCCGCGGCGGCGATCGCCGCTGCCGGCATCCCTGTCTTTGCCTGGAAGGGCGAGACCGAAGAGGAATACTGGTGGTGCATCGAGCAGACCATCCACGGCCCGAACGGCTGGAAGCCGAACATGATTCTGGATGACGGCGGCGACCTCACCCTGGTCATGCACGAGAAGTATCCCGAACTCATGAAGGACGTTCGCGGCATTTCCGAGGAGACGACGACAGGCGTCCGTCGCCTCAAGGAAATGGCGGAGAAGGGCACGCTCCGGGTGCCCGCCTTCAACGTCAACGACTCCGTGACCAAGTCGAAGTTCGACAACCTCTATGGCTGCCGCGAGAGCCTGGTCGACGGCATCCGTCGTGCCACCGACGTCATGCTCTCGGGCAAGGTCGCGGTCGTCTGCGGCTATGGCGATGTCGGCAAGGGCTCGGCTGCGTCCTTGCGCGCCGGCGGCGCCCGCGTCGTCGTCACCGAGATCGATCCGATCTGCGCGCTGCAGGCGGCGATGGAAGGCTACCAGGTCCTGCCGATGGAGGAGGTCGCTTCGTCCGGCGACATCTTCGTCACCGCCACCGGCTCGGTCGACGTGATCACGCTCGACCACATGCGGGCGATGAAGGACCGTGCCATCGTCTGCAACATCGGCCATTTCGATTCCGAGATCCAGATCGCGGCGCTGCAGAACTACAAGTGGGAAGAGGTCAAGCCGCAGGTCGACGAGGTCGTCTTCCCCGACGGCAAGCGCCTGATCGTGCTGGCCAAGGGCCGCCTCGTAAACCTCGGCTGCGCCACCGGCCATCCGAGCTTCGTGATGAGCGCCTCCTTCACCAATCAGGTGCTGGCGCAGATCGAGCTATGGTCCAACCCGGGCAAGTACGCCAAGCAGGTCTATGTGCTGCCGAAGCACCTGGACGAGAAAGTGGCAGCGCTGCATCTTGCCAAGGTCGGCGCCAAGCTGACCAAGCTCACGGAGAAGCAGGCTGAGTATCTCGGCGTCAGCAATGCGGGCCCTTTCAAGCCTGACACCTATCGCTACTGAGCCGAGGCCTGGTTGACCGGCGGCCCCTTCGAGATCCTGCTCCTAGGGGCCCTCGCTGCGGCGGTGGCGGCGCTCGCCGCCATCGCCCGCCGCGCCCGGCGTCAGGCGCGCGCCGCCGGGCTCGAAGCGGCGGGGCTCGCGCGCGCCGTCGCCGAAGCGCCTGACGGTCTCCTGCGATGGACATCCGACCCCGCCGATGCCCGGATCTCGCCGTCGCTCGCCCGACAGATAAGGGCGGACGAGCAGGCGGGCGCCGGCCCCTTTCTCGCGCGGCTGCTCGAGCCCGACCGTACCGAGCTGGCCGACACCTTCCGCCGCATCGCGACCGAGGGCCTCGGCGTCGACCGTCGCGTCCGCGACAGCGACGGCCGCATCTGGCGCGTCATTGCCGGGCGCTCGGCCGATCCGAACGGCGCCAGCTGCTTCGCCTGGCTTCGCGACGTCACCGCCGCCGAACGTACGGCGGAGGAGCGTGCGCGCATGCAGTCGAGCCTCGATGCGCGCGAGACCATGCTCGACCGCCTACCGATGCCGGCCTGGTATCGCCGGCCCGGCAGCCTCGATCTCGCCTACCGCAACAAGGCGGCCGAGGGTCTCGTCGACGACGGCGGACCGGCCGATCGCGTCGGACGCGGGCTTGCTCAGCGCGTCCAGCGCTCGGGCAGCGAGCAGACGGAGAGCGCCAGCGTCGTCATCGATGGCCGCCGCCGCCTGATCGAGATCGTCGAGTCGCCGGGGCCCGACGGCGCCGTGATCGGCCACGCCCGCGACGTGACCCAGCTCGCGGAAACCCAGGACGAGCTCGCCCGCCACGTCTCCGCCCATGGCGAGCTTCTGCAGAAGCTGACAACCGCGATCGCGATCTACGGCCGCGACAAGCGGCTTCGCCTCTTCAACACCGCCTTCGTCGAGCTCTGGCAGCTCGACCGCCGATGGCTCGCGACCGAGCCGGACTTCTCGGCCGTGATCGAGCTTCTGCGCCACCGCCGGCGCCTGCCCGAATATGCCGACTTCGCCCAGGCCAAGAAGCAGTGGACGCAGCTCTTCACCGGGCTTATCGACCCGGTCGAGGAGTTCCTCCACCTTCCCGACGGGCGGACCATCCGCCAGACCGTGTCGCCGCATCCGCAGGGCGGCCTGCTCTTCGCCTTCGACGACGTCTCCGACCGCGTCGCCGTCGAGCGCTCCTACAACACGCTGATCGCAGTCCAGCGCGAGACGCTCGACAGCCTTGGCGAAGCGATCGCCGCCTTCACCGGCGACGGGCGCCTGCAGATTTCGAACCCCTCCTTTGCGCGCCTGTGGAAGCTCGACGACGCCTTCCTGGCGCAGAAGCCGCACCTTAACGAGGTTTCGCGGCGCATCGGCGAGCTGCTGCCGGAGAGCGCGGGGCTTGCCGGCCTCGAGCTCGCCGAGGGCACGCGCGAGACCGCCTCGGGCCGCGTCGAGCGCCTCGATGGCAGCGTGCTCGACTTCGCCCGCGTCGCGCTGCCCGACGGTGCGACGCTGCTGATCTACCAGGATGTGACGGACTCGCTCCGCGTCGAGCGCGCGCTCCGCGATCGCAACGAGGCGCTAGAGACCGCGGACCGGCTCAAGACCGAGTTCATCGCCAACGTCTCCTACGAGCTCCGCACGCCGCTGAACGCCATCGTCGGCTTCGCTCAGGTCCTGACCGACCAGTATTTCGGTTCGTTGAACGATCGCCAGCTCGACCATGCACGCGCCATCATCACGGCCTCCGACCGGCTGGTGACGTTGATCAACGACATTCTCGACCTTTCCTCGATCGAGGCCGGCTATCTCGCGCTGAATCGCGTCGACACCGACATCGCGAGCCTCGTGCACCAGGTTGCCGACATGAGCAACGAGACGATCCGCGGCCGCGGCCTTACGCTCTCGGTCGACTGCGCGGCAAACATCGGGATCATGCGCGTCGACGAGGTGCGGCTGAAGCAGGTGCTGCTGAATCTCATCTCCAACTCGGCCAAGTTCACGCCGCGCGGCGGGCATGTCCTGATCTCCGCCCGGCGCGAGCCGGCCAACATCGTCTTCCGCGTCGCCGACACCGGTATCGGCATCGAGCGCGAGCGACAGGTGCAGATCTTCGAGCCCTTCGTGCGCGGCGCCGCGGTCCAGGGTCAGGCCGGCGCCGGTCTCGGCCTTGCGCTGGTCCGCCGCCTGATCGAGCTTCATGGCGGCCGGGTCGAGCTCGACTCCGAGCCCGGCACCGGCACCGCGGTCGAGCTCACTTTGCCGGCGGCATAGGGCTCAGCGCCGTCGCCTCGGGTGCAGCAGGCGTTCGAGATCGGTCTTGAGGAAATCGTCATCCAGCGTCAGCAACGCCTCGTCGCGCAGCTTTGCATGGGCGTAGGCGAAGCAGTCGCCGAAATTCAGTGGAAAACGGAATCGAGCGGTCGTCGCCATGCGAACGACATCGTGATCGGCTTGAAGTATCTCGACGCCGAGCCCGTCCAGAAGCGGCTCCAGCGCGTCAACCGAGAGCGGATGCGGCCGTCCGAGAATCATCGAGACCTCGGCAACATTCACCCACGACATACGCAGGGCTTCATTGTCGGCCTCATCGAGCGCGCTCCTGATCCACTCGACGGTCGGCTCGTTCAACGACAACGCCACGATGATCGACGTATCGACGATCACTTTCGGGAGCCGAGGCGACGCAGCTTGGCTTCCATCTCGTCGTCGATCTCCGCCATAAGTTCGGCAGAGTTCTTGTTCGTCCTACGACCGCCCGGCAGCCGGTCGACGAAGCCGATCAACGCCGACAAGTCGCGCTTCCTTGGCGCTCGAAAGGGAGCCGCCGCCTCCTGAACCGCGAGCCGGATCGCTTCCGACTTGCTCTTGAGCTTTCGGGCTTTCATCAGCGCGGAAAGCGCCTCTTCGAATTCGGGTGTCGTGTGCAGGTTCACCTGGGCCATGGCAAGCTTCTGTACATATTTTGTACAGAAGATAGGCGGTAGCGCATGGGACCGCAAGCCCCTGGCCCGGCATCAGGCCGCGGGCACGCCCTGCGTCGTCGAGTACTCGAAGTGGAAGACCTCGCCCGGATAGACGATCGCGCGGATCGCATGCGCCGCCGCCGCCGCCTCGGCGAAGCCGGAGAGGATCAGCTTGAGCTTGCCCGGATAGTGGGCGACATCGCCGATGGCGAAGATGCCGGCTTCGCTGGTCTCGCAGGTCGAGGGCTGGACCTCGATCTGGCCCTTCTGCAGCGCGAGGCCCCACTCGGCGATCGGGCCGAGATTCATCGAGAGCCCGAAGAACGGCAGCAGCGCGTCGCAATCGAGCGCGCGCTCCTTGCCGTCGAGCGTGGCGACGACGATCTTGCTCACCTGCCCGCCGGCGCCGTCGAGCGCCTTCAGCTGATAGGGCACGACCAGCTCGATGCGGCCTGCGTCGGCGAGCGCCTTCAATCGCGCCTCGCTCTCGGGCGCGGCGCGGAATTTCGGCCGGCGGTGCACGACCATGACTTTCGCCGCGACCTCGGAGAGCGACAGGGCCCAGTCGACGGCCGAGTCGCCGCCGCCGGCGATGACGATGCGCTTGCCGCGGAAATCCTCGCGCTTCTTCACCAGGTAGTGGACGCTCTTGCCCTCGAAGGCCTCGATGCCGGCGAGCGGCGGGCGGTTAGGGCCGAAGGCGCCGACACCGGCGGCGACGATCACCGCCTTCGCCCGGATCTCCATGCCGCCCGAGGTGCCGAGCCGGAATGCGCCGTCGCTGCGCGTGAGCGATGTCACCTGCTGGCCCAGCGTATAGGTCGGCTTGAAAGGCGCTGCCTGCTCGGCGAGCTTGCGGATCAGCTCCTCGGCGTCGATCCGCGGATGGCCGGGGATGTCGAAGATCGGCTTCTCCGGATAGAGCGCGGCGCACTGCCCGCCGATCATGTCGAGGGCGTCGATCACATGTGCACGGACCTTGACCATCCCGCATTCGAAAACGGCGAAGAGGCCGACGGGACCGGCGCCGACGATGGCGACATCCGTGGTGGGACGATCAGGCATTGAGGCTCGCGCGGGCTGGGGATGAGGCCCTCAACATGGCGATGAGGGCGGAGAGTGGCAACCATCCTCTACGCCGCCGCCCACCGCCCGAGTCCTGCCAGCGTGAGACCGAAAACCTCGACGCCGCGCTTCAGAACCTTGGCCTTCCAGGCGTCGGTCTCGACATAGAAGCGGGCGCGAAACCGCTCCTGGACGGCGCGGCCCGCCGGCGACAGCGGGTCGCCGTAGAGGTGATGAAAGTTGTTCTCGCGCACGAGATCGAAGTCGAGGACATCGACCTCGGCCGTGCCGTATTCGAGCGCGACGGTGCGGACCTTCGCACCGGGCACACGGTCGGCGACGATGTCGTAGGGCCAGCGCGCATGGACCGGGATCAGCGGGTCGTGGCCGCAGACATGCACCTCGCCGAACCAGTCGCGGAGCCAGGCTAGGCCCGGCGAGCCTTCCTGGTCGTAGCTCATGATGAGCCCCTCGCCAGGCGGGCCGTAGCCGGTGTGGATGTCGAGCGTCGCCACGGTCGAGGCCCGGCTGAGCCAGCCATCGATGACGCGGTCGACGACGCGCTTCGACCAGGTCGGGCCGCAACCGTGATATGTGAGGCTCTTCGGATGCTTGTGCTGGCCGAGGCGCATGATGCGGGTGAGCTCGCGCTCGCCGTTCCGCTGCACGAAGCTGGCGAGCGTGCGGTCGGCGGCTTCGCGCACCGGGCCCGACCACGCCGCCGGCGCCAGCGCGTCCGCAAGCGCATCGAAGCCGGGATTCTCCGCATAGGGCGGGTCGCAATAGAGCAGGTTGCGGAAGAGATCGACGTTCTCCTCGTTCTCGCGGCGGTTCCAGGCGAGACCCCAGGGGTTGATCTGGTGGACGAAGAGGACCGCTGTGTCCCTCGGCAGCCTGATCGCGGACGCGTCGTTCAGGAGCTGCACCATGACGCCGCCGCCGGCATAGCCCTCGATGCCATGCGTGCCCGAGACGACCATCATCGCGGTCCTGGCTTCATGCGGGCCGAGGAGCGCGATCGTCGTCGCCAGCGCCTCGCCCTCCGGCCCCTTCAGCGGATGGGTGAAGACGACCGGCGCGACGCCGGCCTTGCGGCAGGCGGCATGGAACTTCTCGTCCGCCTCGGTCGGCGTGGCAGAGAAGGAGCGGATGTCGAGCGAGGACATGGCGTAGTGCGAGTGTCAAACGTCACCCCCACCCCACCCTCCCCCATCAAGGGGGAGGGCTACGAACTCGGGTCCCCTCCCCCCGCGGAGCGTGGGGGAGGGTTAGGGTGGGGGGCGAGTCTCGGTCCTACTTCTTCTCGGCGTTCCAGAGGACCTGGATCGGGGTCTTCAGGAGGCCGGTGACGCTGCTGCGATAGGCGATCGGCGGGAAGCTCTGCCCGACCGGGATATAGGGCAGCGTTTCCACCGCACGCTTCTGCAGCTCGACGCCGATGGCCTTGCGCTTGGCAAGGTCCGGCTCGGCCGCCCACTCCTTGCGCAGCTTCTCGGTCTGCTCGTCGCAGTTCCAGCCGAACCAGCCGCGGCCGTCGCAGGGCGCCGCCATGGCGAAGTTGGTGAGCGCGCTCGCGAACTCCACGCCGAGAGAGCGGGTATGGAAGATGTTCCAGCCGCCTTCGCTCGGCGGCTCCTTCTTGCCGCGGCGCGAGGCCAGCGTCGCCCAGTCGTTGGTCTGGATGTCGAGATTGACGCCGATCTTGCGCAGATTGTCGTTGGTCACCGCGGCGATGTCGCGGAGGTCCTGGATGTCGGTCGCCTGGAAGACGGTGATCTTCTCGCCCTTGTAGCCGGCCTCGGCGAGCAGCCGCTTCGCCTTCTCGATGTCGGGCTTCTTGTAGGCCTCGGCGCCGGCCTCGCTCTCCATCGGCGAGCCGCAGGACATCCACGCCCAGCACACCTTCCAGTTGGAAGGATCGCTGGAGACGGCGACGCGCATGTAGTCTTCCTGGTTGACCAGATGCGCCAGCGCCTGCCGCGCCTTCACGTTGTTGAAGGGCGGGTGCAGGTGGTTCGGGCGGATATAGCTGATCCAGCCGCTCGGATTGTGGTTGGCAATGACGATGTCCTTGTTGCGCCTCAGGACCGGCAGCAGGTCGAGGGTCGGATTCTCGTAGATGTCGATCTCGCCCGCATTGAGTGCCGCCGCGGCGGTGTTGGAATCCGGCAGGTACAGCCATTCGACGCGGTCGACCTTCACGGTCTTGCCGCCCGAATACATGTTGGCGGGATCGTTGCGCGGCACATAGGCGGCGTTCTTCTTGTAGACGACCTTCGAGCCCGGCACCCATTCGGCCTTCTCGAAGGTGAAGGGGCCGGAGCCGATCGTCTCGGTGATCGGGGTGTTCGGATCGGTCGAGGCCTCCTTCTCGCGCATGATCACGGCGACGTTGGCGCTGAGCTTGGCGAGGGAGTCGAGGATGAGGCCCCATTTCTCCTTCAGCGTGATCGTGAAGGTCTGGTCGTCGACCGCGGCGACGGTGGCGCCGGCGGCGTTCATCGCGCGGCCGTTGGAATCGCGCGCCGCCCAGCGCTTGACCGAGGCGACCGCGTCCTTGGCGGTGACGGCCGAGCCGTCATGGAATTTGAGGCCGGGGCGGAGCTTGAAGGTGTAGGTGAGGCCGTCGGCGGAAACCGTGTGGCTCTGCACCATCTGCGGCTGCGCCTGGTATTTCTCGTCGAACGCATAGAGCGTGTCGAAGATCATGTAGGAATGGAGCAGCGTGATCGCCGCGGTGTTGGTGATCGGATCGACCACCTTGAGGTCGGCATGCGGGGCGAATTTGAGCGTGCTCTGGGCAAGCGCCGGCGAGGCGACGAGCGCGGCAAGCGCGACGCCGGCAGCGAGCCGACGAACGGTACGCGGATCGAACATGGGGCTTTCCTCCTGTTGCAGGGCTGAGCGCTCTTCCGGCGCCCTAACCTCTGATCGGAAAACCCTATCGGATCGGAAAACCGGGTCAAGACGCCCGCCGGCCCGGCGGAACAGGCGCCGGGCCGCGGCGCCGTTGACTCCCTCTCCGCGCTCCACGCGAAGGCCGCGGCGGCGTAGTCGTGCTCCCTCTCTCGCACCTTGTCGGCTCCCTCCCTCGCTCTTTCGGCTCCCTCCCCCGCCGAAGGTGGGGGAGGGCGGGGTGGGGGCGGAGCGAAGCGACGTCGCGCAGATCCTCGCTTTCGCTCGGCCCCCACCCTCCCCTCCCCTGCGCTTCGCACGAGGGAGGGTTTTCAACTACGCTTCGGCGAAAAGGAGTCTCCCCATGCAGAGGCGCACCCTCGGCCGGACCGGCGTCGAGGTTTCGGTGCTGGGCTTCGGCTGCGGCGCGGTCGGCGGGATGATGGTGAAGGGCGACCCGGCCGACCAGGAGCGCGCCTTCGCGCGTGCGCTCGAGGCCGGCATCACCTTCTTCGACACCGCGCCTTCCTACGGCAACGGCGCCAGTGAGACCAATGTCGGGCGCGTGCTCAAGTCGCTCAAGCCGAGCCTCTTCCTCGCAAGCAAGTTCACGCTGAGACCCGAGGACAAGGGCGATGTCGCTGGCGCCGTCGAGCGCTCGCTGGATCAGAGCCTGAAGCGCCTGCAGCGCGAGACCGTCGATCTGCTGCAGCTTCACAACCGCATCGCCGCGTCCGGCGACGACCGGCCGCTCGACGCGCGCCTGGTGATCGACGAGGTCGCGCCGGCGCTCGACAGGCTCAAGCGGAAGGGAAAGATCCGCTTCGCCGGCATCACCGCGCTCGGCGACACCGGGATGCTGCATCGCGTGGTCGAGGCGAAGGTCTTCGACACCGCGCAGATCTGCTTCAACCTGTTGAACCCGAGCGCGGCGCTGCCGGTGCCGGCGGACCTGCCGGCGCAGGACTTCAAGAGCCTCGCGACCAAGGCGCGCGAGGCCGGCATGGGCCGCATCGGCATCCGCGTCTTCGCCGGCGGCGCCTTGAGCGGCAGCGAGGCGCGGCACCCGACCGGCGTTCCCAGCGTGCCGCCGATCGCCTCAGGCCCCGACTACGCCACCGATGTGAGGAACGCGCACCGCTTCGATGCGCTGATCCGCGAGGGCCACGCCGCGAGCCTGATCGAGGCGGCGCTCCGCTTCGCGATTGCCGGCGACACGCTCTCGACCGTGCTCGCCGGCACCTCGACCTTGGACCAGCTCGAAACCGCGATCGCCGCGGTCGCGAAAGGCCCGCTCAGCCCCGCCGCGCTCGCGCTCGCTGCGCGATAGCAAGCGGCTGTGGCAAGGAGCTCCGCCGCCTAAGAAGCCGAGCGGAGACGTCGGCTTCCGACCGTCGATTGAGACCAGCCAGAGGCCGGCGTAAGACTCTTCTGTGACCGTACTCGCCCTTTCAGCTCCCGCGAAGACATCAGTCCTCGCCGCCCGCCTCGCGCCGCTTCTCCGCGCCGGCGATGTCGTCGCGCTGTCCGGCGAGCTCGGCACCGGCAAGACTTTCTTCGCGCGCGCCGTCATCCAGGCGTTAGGCGGGCCTGCCGAGGTGCCGTCGCCGACCTTCACGCTGGTGCAGACCTACGATCTTGCGCCGGTGCCGGTCTGGCATTTCGATCTCTACCGGCTGGCCAGGCCCAAGGATGCGCATGAGCTCGATATCGAGGATGCCTTCGCCGAGGCGATCTCGCTGATCGAGTGGCCGGAACGGCTGGGCGCGCTGCTGCCGGCGGATCGGCTCGACATCCATCTCGCTTTCGGCGCGACGGACGAGGAGCGCGTGGTCACGATCGCGGGCGGGGCGTCGTGGACCGAGCGGCTGAAGGGGCTGGCGCCGTGAGGCTCGCGACCATCCCGCCGGGCGTGCCCTTCCTCGATGCGCTGGCCAAGGGGCTGCTGGCGCGCATCGGCGATCCGTTGCATCTGGCCGATGCGCAGATCCTCTTGCCGACGCGGCGCGCGGCGCGGGCGCTGTCGGAGGCCTTCCTGCGCCATGGCGGCGGTGCGGCGATGCTGCTGCCCCGCATGGTGCCGCTCGGCGATGTCGACGCGGCCGAGCTCGATCTCGGCGCCGCCGGCGAGCTGGGTATCGCCGAGTCGCTCGACCTGGCCCCGGCGATCGAGGAACCGCGGCGCCAGCTTCTGCTGACGCAGCTCATCCTGAAGCAGTCGGAAGAGCGCACGCCCGATCACGCCGCAAGGCTGGCGCGCGAGCTGGCGCGGCTGCTGGATCAGGTCCACACCGAGGGTCTTTCCTTCGCCGACCTGCCCAGCCTCGTGCCGCCGGATCTGGCGCAGCACTGGCAGATCACGCTCCGCTTCCTCGAGATCGTCTCCGAGGCCTGGCCCGCGATCCTCGCCGCCGAAGGCCTGCTCGATCCGGCCGATCGCCGCCGCAAGCTGATGGCGCTGCAGGCCGAGGCATGGCGAAAGGCGCCGCCGGCAACGCCGGTGATTGTCGCCGGGTCTACGGGCAGCATCCGCGCCACGGCCGAGCTGATGAAGGTGGTCGCGGGATTGCCCCAGGGCGAGCTGGTGCTGCCCGGCCTCGACCGCCTCGCCGACGAGGCGACCTGGGCGGCGATCGGCGAGGAGCCGACGCATCCGCAGCACACGCTGTTCCGCCTGCTCGCCCATCTCGAGGTCGGGCGCGACCGGGTCGCGACATGGCCGGTCGAGGGTGCGCCCGAGCCGCGCGCCGCCTTCCTCCAGCACGCGCTGAAACCGGCGGCAACGACCGATGCCTGGCACGGCGAGGCGGCGCCGGCGGCATCGATCGGCGACATCCGGCGCCTCGACCTGCCGACGGCCGAGGCGGAGGCGCGCGCGATCGCGCTGGCGCTACGCGAGGCGCTGGAGGAGCCGGGCCGCCGCGCCATGCTGGTGACGCCCGACCGCAGCCTCGGCCGCCGCGTCGCCGCCGAGATGGCGCGCTGGGACATCGCCGTCGACGATTCCGGCGGCCAGCCGCTCGCCGCCTCGCCGCCCGGCACTTTCCTGCGTCTCCTGCTCGCCGCGGCCGAGACGAAGCTGGCGCCGGTCGAGCTGCTGGCGCTCCTCAAGCATCCGCTCGCCGCCTGCGGGCGCGAGCCGCAGCTTTTCCGCGAATATGCGCGCGCGCTCGAACGCGCGGTGCTGCGCGGCCCGCGGCCGGCGCCGGGCATCGACGGGTTGCTGGCGGCGATCGGCGGGCTCCGCGATGCCGAGGAGCGCGGCCACCTCGCCGCCTTCGTCCGCGATCTCGGGGCTCGCCTGGCGCCGCTGATCGATACGCTCGCTTCGGGCGAGACGACGCTGGCGCAGCTTCTGCATGGGCATCTCGCCGCCGCCGAGGCGCTGGCGGCGAGCGAGGCGGAGCAAGGCCCAGACCGGCTCTGGCAGGGCGAGGCCGGCGAGGCGCTGTCGGAGGCGCTGGCCGAGATCGACCTGGCATCCGATGCGTTTCCGCCGCTGCGCGGAGCTGCCTATCCGGGACTCTACGCGGCGCTGACCGACGGGCTCGTCGTCCGCCCGCTGCGCGGCCAGCATCCGCGCCTGGCAATCCTGGGACCGCTGGAAGCGCGGCTGCAGACCGCCGATGTCGTCGTGCTCGGCGGCCTCAACGAGGGCACCTGGCCCGCCGATCCCGCCGCCGATCCGTGGCTGTCGCGGCCGATGCGTGCGGGCTTCGGCCTGCCCTCGCCCGAACGCCGCATCGGGCTTTCGGCGCATGACTTCGTCGAGCTTGCCTCGGCCCCCCGCGTCGTGCTGACCCGCGCCGAGCGCGTCGAAGGCACGCCGACCGTCGCCTCGCGCTGGCTGCTGCGGCTCGATGTCGTGCTCGGCACGGAAGGCGCCGACCGGCTCGGATCGGGCACCGCCGCGATGCGCGGCTGGATCGACGCGCTCGACGCGCCGGACGGACCCGTGCGGCCGACCGCGCCGCCGGAACCGCGACCGCCGGCCGAAGCGCGGCCGACGCGGCTTCCGGTCACCGAGATCGAACGCCTGATGCGCGATCCCTACGCCGTCTATGCGCGGCGCGTGCTGGGCCTGAAGCGGCTCGATCCGGTCGATGCCGATCCCGGCGCGGCCGAGCGCGGCCGGTTCATCCATGCCGCGCTCGATCGCTTCGTCGCCGCCTATCCCGACGCGCTGCCTGAGCACGCCTTCGCCAGGCTGCTCGATATCGGCCGCGAAGCCTTCGGCGCGGCGCTGGCGCGGCCGGGCATCGAGACTTTCTGGTGGCCGCGCTTCGAGCGCATCGCGCGCTGGTTCCTCGATGAGGAAGCGTTGCGGCGGCCGCTGCTGGCGGCGAGCGCGACCGAGACCAGAGGCGAGATCGCCATCGACGGCTTCACGCTGACGGCGCTCGCCGACCGCATCGACCGGCAGAAGACCGGCGGGCTCGCGATCATCGACTACAAGACCGGCCTGGTGCCGAAGAACGACGATGTCGGGCTCGGCCTGTCGCCGCAGCTTCCGCTGGAGGCGCTGATCGCCGAAGAGGGCCGCTTCGACCGCGTCGACCGCGGCCCGGTCGCGCGCCTCGAATACTGGCGGCTCTCCGGCGGCGATCCGCCCGGCGAGATCAAGCCGCTCGGCAATGGCGATCTCCGCACGCTGATCGACGAGGCGCAGGCCGGGCTTCGCCGCCTCATCGAGAAATTCGCCGACCCGAGCACGCCCTATCGCTCGCGCCCCGATCCGCTCTTCGGGCCGCGCTACAGTGACTACGACCATCTCGCACGCGTGAAAGAATGGTCGAGCGCCAGATGAAAGAGGCCCCCTCCCCCACCCTCCCCCTGCTTCGCAGGGAGAGGGGGCACGAGATCGGACCCCTCTCCCGCCGAAGGCGGGGGAGGTCAGGGAGGGGGCTTCTTTCGTCGTGACCACTCTCGCCCGCACGCGCTCCCCTGAGCAGCTTGCTGCCTCGCATCCGGAGGCCTCGGTGTGGGTCGGCGCGTCGGCGGGGTCGGGCAAGACCTCGGTGCTCTCCGACCGCGTGCTGCGCCTCCTGCTCGTCGACGGCGCGAGGCCGGAACGGCTGCTCTGCCTCACCTTCACCAAGGCCGCAGCCGCGGAGATGAAGACGCGCGTGATGGCGGAGCTCGCCATCTGGGCCGCGGCCGACGACGCCACGCTTTCCGATCATCTGCTGAAGCTTCTGGGGAAGCCGGCGACAGAGGAGGAGACGGTGCGCGCGCGCCGCCTCTTCGCGCGCGCCATCGATGCGCCGGGCGGCCTGAAGATCCAGACGCTGCACGGCTTCTGCCAGAGCCTGCTCGGACGTTTCCCGCTCGAAGCCGGCATCGTTCCCTATTTCGAGGCCGCCGACGAACGCACGGCCGAGGAGCTGATGGCCGAGGCGCGCGACCGCGTGCTCGCCGAGGCCCAACGCGGCGGCCCTCTGGCCCAGGCGCTGCGCGTCGTCACCGACCGCGCGCAGGAGGAACGCTTCGACGATCTGCTGCGCGCGCTTGCCGCCGAGCGCGGCCGGCTCAAGCGCCTGCTCGGCGAGCACGGCAGCGCCGATGCCGCGGCCGCGGCCATCTTCGCCCATCACGGCGCCGATCCCGGCGTCACGCCCGAGCAGATGATCGCCGAGGCGGTCGAGGATTCGGCGCTCGATCTCGCCGCGCTCCGCCGCGCCGCCGGGGTCCTGGAGAAGGGTGGTGTCAGCGACCGCAAGCGCGCCCCGGCCTTCGCGCGCTTCCTCGCCGAGCCCCATCGGCGCCTCGTGCTCTATGACGATTACCGCCTCGTCTTCCTCACCGAGAAAGGGGCGACCCGGACAACGCTTGCGACCAAGGCCGCGGAATCCCATGACCCGCTCTGCAAGACGACGATGCAAAAGGAAGCCGAGCGTCTGCTCCGCCTGGAGGCGCGACTCAAAGCGCATCGGCTGGCGCGCGCGACCGCGGCGCTGGTCCGGCTCGCCGTCGCCATCGGCGAAACCTATGAGGATCTCAAGCAGCGCCGCGCGCTGCTCGACTACGACGATCTGATCCTGAAGACCCGCGATCTCCTGAACGCCGAAGGCGTCGCGCCCTGGGTGCTGTTCAAGCTCGATGGCGGCCTCGACCACATCCTGATCGACGAGGCGCAGGATACCAACCCCGACCAGTGGCAGGTCATCGCCAGCCTGGCCGAGGAGTTCTTCGCCGGCGAGGGCGCGCGCGCGACCGGGCGCACGGTCTTCGCCGTCGGCGACCACAAGCAGTCGATCTTCTCGTTCCAGCGCGCCGATCCGCGCGAGTTCGAGCGCATGAAGCTGCACTTCGCGCTTCGCGTCGACGCGGCGGAGAAGAGCTGGCTGCAGGTCGATCTCGAAACCTCGTTCCGCTCGACCCCGGCCGTGCTGTCCGTCGTCGACGCCGTCTTCGCCCGGCCCGAGGCGTCGGCCGGCGTCGCGCCGGAGAGCACGCGCATCCAGCACAGGGCGCATCGCGCCGGCGCCGGCGGGCTGGTCGAGCTGTGGCCGCTGATCGAGCCGGCCGAGCGCGATCCCTTCGCACCGTGGACGCCGCCGGTCACGCAGCGCCCGACCGACGATCCGGAGACGCAGCTCGCCGGCTTGCTCGCCCGCCGCATCCGCGGCTGGACCGGGGAGGCGCTGGCGTCGAAAGGACGGAGGATCCGCCCCGGCGACATCATGGTGCTGGTGCGCCGCCGCGGACCATTCCTCGATGCGCTGGTGCGCTCGCTCAAGCAGCAGGGCGTGCCGGTCGCCGGCGCCGACCGCATCCTGCTCGCCGAACAGCTCGCCGTGATGGATCTGGTCGCGCTCGGGCATGCGCTGCTGCTGCCCTCCGACGACTTGACCATGGCAACCGTGCTGAAGAGCCCGCTGATCGGGCTCGACGAGGAGCAGCTCTTCCGCCTCGCCTATGGACGCGACGGGCTCTCGCTATGGCGGCGCCTGGCGCTGCTGCGCGACGAAGACCCGGCCTTCGCCCGCGCACATGATTTCATCGCCGGGCTGCTCGCGCGCGTCGACCTGATGCCGCCCTTCGCGCTGTTCGCCCATGTGCTGGGGCCGATGCGGGGACGTCAGAAGATTCGCGCGCGCCTCGGGCCGGAGTCGCTGGATGCGCTCGAAGAGTTTCTCAACGCGGCAATCGCCTATGAGCGCGGCCACCCACCCTCGCTCGAGGGCTTTCTCCGCTGGCTCGAGGCCTCGGACCAGGACATAAGGCGCGACCTCGAGCATGGCGTGCGCGACGAGGTGCGCGTCATGACCGTGCACGGCGCCAAGGGGCTGCAGGCGCCGATCGTGATCCTGCCCGACACGGTGAGCCAGCCGCGCGACGATACCCAGATCTTCTGGGCCGAGAACGGGCTGCCGGTCTGGTGCCCGCGCTCCGCGGATGCCGATGCCGTCGCCGCGCGGCTCCGCGCCGCCGCCCGCCAGCGGCGCGAGGAGGAGCAGCGCCGGCTCCTCTACGTCGCGATGACGCGCGCCGAAGATCGCCTCTATGTCTGCGGCTGGCAGACGCAGAAGGCGCCAACCGAGGGAAGCTGGTATCGGCTCGTCGAAGCGGGCCTGAAGGATCTCGACGGCACGCTGAGCGTGGCGGTGCCACCCTTCGCCTCGCCCGGCTTTCGCTTCGAGAGCAAGCAGTCGGTGCCTCCGGAATCCACGCGGACGACGACCGTCGCCGAAACTTCGCCGCTGCCTCGATGGGCGACGCAGCCGACGCCGCCCGAGCCGACGCCGCCGAAGCCGCTGGCCCCGAGCCGGCCGGATGACCCTGAGCCGCCGGCACGCTCGCCGTTGCTCGCCGAGGACCCGCTGCGCTTCCGCCGCGGCCGGCTCGTGCATCGCCTGCTGCAGTCGCTGCCGGCATTGCCGCCGGCCTCGCGCGCCGCCGCCGGCCGGCGCTGGCTCGGCCGCAAGGGCCAAGGGCTGACGGCGAGCGAGGCCGATGCCTTGCTCGCAGAGACGCTGGCGATCCTCGACGATCCAGCGCTCAGCCCCTTGTTCGGGCTTGAGAGCCGGCCGGAAGTGCCGGTGACCGGCGTCGTCGGCCGCCATGTCGTCTCCGGTCAGGTCGACCGGCTGGTGGCGCTTCCCGGCAAGGTCATGGTCATCGACTACAAGACCAACCGCCCGGCGCCCGCCGATCCGGCGAAGGTGGCACCGCTCTATCTCCGCCAGATGGCCGCCTATCGCGCCGTCCTTCGCTTGATCTATCCGGAACGCGCGATCGAGTGCCATCTGCTCTGGACCGAAGGCCTGCGGCTGATGGCCCTGCCCGACGAGTTCTTGAACCGCCACACGCCGACCTGATCGTCAGGAGGCGGCGGCGTTCTCCTTGAGGTTCCCGGCCGGAGCCTCGTCGGTGTCGCCCAAGCCTTTGCAAGATAACTTGTTTTCAGAGCGCCCGGCGGATCTTGCCAGGGACGCCCCCCTCCTTTATAAGCCCGCGCTTCAAGGAGCCGCCGCCATGAAAGCCGACATCCATCCGAAATACCACACCATCAAGGTCGTGATGACCGATGGCACCGAGTTCGAGACCCGCTCGACCTGGGGCAAGGAAGGCGACGTGATGCGGCTCGAGATCGACTCGAAGTCGCACCCGGCCTGGACCGGCGTCCACCGCATGATCGACTCGGGCGGCCAGGTCGCGAAGTTCAACAAGCGCTTCGCCAATCTCGGCCTCAAGAAGTAGCTGAAGGCGAAAGCCGCGTCTTTAGGAGGCCCCCTCGATGGGGGCCTTTGGTTTTTCTAGCTGAGCAGCCGGTCGAGACGGGCGACGCGCTCGTAGAGGAGACGGCTGCGTTCGAGCAGCCCGTCCAGGCCCGCCGGCAAGGCATCGTCGAGATCGTCGGCGCGGGCGAGGCATATCTCGTGGCCGGCGAGCCGGCGCTCCGGCAGCCGCGCCTCCGCGTCTTCGATCTCGCCCTCGATCACCGCGCGGCGCAGCATCAGCCAGGCCATCACCTGGGTCAGGCGCGAGGTCAGCCGGTAGCCTTCCCGCGTCAGCTTGAGCCGGTCCATCGGTTCGAGGCGCTGCGCATCGACCGCCTGCCGGAAGCTCAGATAGTTCCGGGACTCGACCAGCAGAGACATCGCCTCGTCATAGGTGCGCGTGAGGATGGCAGCCGTCATGGCTCAAAGGATGGAGCGGTTAGGGTCGGACGCCAAGAACAAAAAGCTGGGTCACGACGTGACGAGTCGGGCGAGCGCGCTGCGCATCGGCTCGGGAATCGGCGTCGGACGGCGGTTTTCGCGATCGACGAAGACATGCACGAAGTGCCCGGCCGCCGCCGGGGCTTCATCCTTTTGGTGGAAGAGCCCGACCTCGTAGCGGACGCTCGACGAGCCGAGTCGGCCGACGCGCAGGCCTGCGTCGATCACGTCGGGGAAGGCGAGCGGCTTGAAGTAGCGGCATTGGCTCTCGACGCAGAGCCCGATCACCGGCCCTTTCTCGATGTCGAGCTTGCCGGCCTCGATGAGGTAGGCGTTGATCGCCGTGTCGAAGTACGAATAGTAGACGACGTTGTTGACGTGGCCGTAGACGTCGTTATCCATCCAGCGCGTCGGAATGACGAGCCAGTGGCGATAGGCCGCGCGCGCCTCTTGCGCCTCCGACACTACTGCCTGCCGCCGAGAAAGCGGTTGAGCGCATTGACGGTCGCGTCCGGCGCTTCCAGCATCATCATGTGGCCGGAGGCCGGGATGGTGACGATGTCGGCACTGGCGATCGCCTTCGCCATCTCACGCGACTTGGAGGCCGGCACCATGCGGTCCTCGGCACCGGCAAAGACCAGCGTCGGTGCCTTCGTCCTCGCCGCCGCCTCCGGCCCGCCTTTCCAGGCGGCGCAGGCATGCAGATCGGCGGCAAGCGCCGGGCCGACGCCTTTTTGGATCAGCCGCCGCGCCGCGCCGGTGAGCCAAAGACCCGGCGTCGGATGGCCGCCGACCTGCGAGGTACGGCCGAGGCCCCAGAACGTCATCAGCTCCGGCGCGAGCAGCGTGCCGGCCTTGGAGGATTCCAGCAGTGCCGGATGCACCGGCATGGCGATCGAGGCACCGAGCAGCGCCAGCCGCTCGACGCGGTCGGGCGCGCGCGACGCCGCCGAAAGCGCGACCGCCGCGCCCATGCTGTGGCCGACGAGAGAGGCGCGCGGAAAGCCCGTTGCGGCGATCGCATCGGCAACCCAGTCGGCCATCGCCTCGATCGTCGTCAACGGGTCGCCTTCCGAGCGGCCATGCGCCGGCATGTCGACCGCGAGCACGGAAAAACCGTGATGGGCGAGGAAGCGCGCCTGCAGCACCCAGACGGTGTGATCCATGCCGGCGCCGTGCAGCAGCACGACCAGCGGCCGGTCCCGCTCCAGCGGGCGCCCGCCGGTGCCGGCGAAGACACGGCGTCCGTCGACGGTGAGGTCCATCAGCTTTTCTGCGAGGCTTTCAGCGCCTGATCCAAGTCTTCGAGGATGTCCTCGGGGTCCTCGAGGCCGATCGAGAGCCGGATCAGATCCTCGCCGACGCCGGCAGCATCGAGCTCCTCGGCGCTCATCTGCTGATGCGTGGTCGAGGCCGGATGGATCACCAGCGACTTGGCGTCGCCGACATTGGCGAGATGCGAGAAGAGCTTCACGCGCTCGATGAAGGCGCGGCCCTTAGGCCGCCCGCCCTTGATGCCGAAGGCGATCATCGAGCCGGCGCCGTTCGGCAAGAGCTGCTTGGCGAGTGCGTTGTCGGGATGGGTTTCGAGGCCCGGATAGAGGACCCAGGCGACGGCCTCATGCGACTGCAGGAAGCGTGCGGCTTTGAAGGCGGTCTCGACATGACGCGCCATGCGCAGATGCAGCGTCTCGACACCCTGCAGCAGGTGGAAGGCATTGGTCGGGCTCATGCAGGCGCCGAAGTCGCGAAGCCCCTCGGCCCGCGCGCGCATGATGAAAGCCTCGGGCCCGAACTCCTCGGCGAAGTCGAGGCCGTGATAGCCGGCATAGGGCTCGGTCAGCGTCGGGAACTTGCCGCCCTCCCAGTCGAACTTCCCGGAATCGACCAGCGCGCCGCCGATGGCGATGCCGTGGCCGCCAAGCCATTTGGTCGCCGAATGCATGACGATGTCGCAGCCATGCTCGAAGGTCCGGCACAGGAAAGGCGTGGCGAAGGTCGCGTCCAGCATCAGCGGCAGGCCCGCCGCATGCGCGATCTCGGCAACGACCGGGATGTTCAGCACTTCGAGCCGCGGATTGCCCAGCACCTCGCCGAAGACGAGCCGCGTCTCCGGCCGGATCGCCTTCCGGAAGGCATCGTGATCGCGCGGATCGACCAAGGTCGCGGCGATGCCGAAGCGCGGCAGCGTGTGCACGAACATATTGTGCGAGCCGCCATAGATCGAGCGCGAGGCGACGATGTGGCCGCCGGCGCCCATGAGCGTCGCGATCGCCAGATGCAGCGCGGCCTGGCCTGAGGCGGTGCAGACCGCGCCGACGCCGCCTTCGAGAGCGGCAATGCGCTCTTCCAGCGCCGCTACCGTCGGGTTCGATATCCGCGAATAGATGTGCCCGGCGCGCTCGAGATTGAACAGCGAGGCCGCGTGGTCGACATCGCGGAAGACGTAGGAGGTCGTCTGATAGATCGGCTGCGCCCGCGCGCCCGTGGCGGGATCGGGCTTCTGCCCGGCATGAAGAGCCAGCGTGTCGAAACGCGGCAGCTTGGGTTCGGCCATGGCGAGAGCTTTACCGTGCGATGCGGCAAATTGCGAATATCATCACGCGCGCTTGCGCTTGAGCGACTGCCGCAGCGTCTCGTTCACGCGCGTCTGCCAGCCCGGTCCGGTGGCGCGCAGACCGGCGATGACGTCCTGGTCCAGCCGCAGCGTCACCTGGCGCTTCGGCTTCTCCTTGGGCGGCCGACCGGCCTTGCCCTTCCGCACCAGCTTGCCGTTGATATAGAAGTCGGCGCGCTCGAACATCTCGTCGGTCCACTCGGGCAACTCGTCATATTCGTGAGGCTGGATGATGTGGGCATCGACTTTGGCCAGGTCGCTTCCCAAAGTTCGCTTCTTCCCGGGCATTGGCCTTCCTCATGGTAAAGACGTGTCGCGTCCCGCCGCGGATGACATAGCCGACGACGACCAAGCGATCGCGAAGCCGGCCGAAACACATAATTCGCGCCTCGCCATAGTCGCGACGCCGATCTTCCTGCTCGAAGACCGGTCCGCCGAACACCTCGGCGGCATCCGCGAAGTCGAGACCGCGCTAAGCCAGGGTCTTAGCCCGCTTGGCCGGATCGAACGCGATCCGCACAGGCGGTCATATTAATGTAGTGACAAAAATTATCGGGGCTGTCCCAGATAACTACCTGAGATGACGCTTAACCCATTGTTTGATCTGGGTTAGTTGCTTGGATGGGTCACTGGTGTTGAAGCGCCACTCGCACTCTTTCAAGAATAGCCCGAAATGGGC
>VGEN01000043.1 GCA_016869285.1 Alphaproteobacteria bacterium | reverse complement strand
GCGCTCATGGCTCAGCCCGATGCCCTGCTCGCGTAACCAGCCGCTGATCTGCTCGGGCGACCAGCGCATCTGGCGCAACTTCGCTTCGACCTTGCGCCGCACGGACGCCGTCAGCTTGCGGGGCTTATGTCGTATCGCCTGCCGCGCCTGAGCTTTTGTTTCTGCCTGCTTGAACCGATAGCCGCGTTGACCCCGATTGCGGCGCAGCTCTCGGCTGACCGTGCTTTGGCTTAAACCCAAAACCCTGGCAATAGCTTCTTGGCAGGCACCGTCCTGGCTCAGCGCATAAATCTGGCAGCGGTCCTCATAGGTAACTCGCCGGTATCGGCTCATCAGTAACCTCTCGTGAGTGCAAGAGGTTACCCCTTCGCCCTTCCATAAAATTATGCACTGGCTACTTGAATCCGCGAACCAAAATTCTATGTCGGCACGGTCGGCATGTCGGTCTGGTTCACCGAGGATCTCGGCGAGACCTGGACGCGGCCGAACAGCGAGCACGGCATGCACAACGAGTCCCGCATCTGGGGCCTCGCCGCACACCCCGACCGCCCGGACAGCGTGCTCGCCGCCACTGATCGGGGCCTCAACCGCTGGAGCGAGACGGACAAGCGCTGGCATCACCTGGCCACGCCGATGGACGGTCTGCACATCTGGCAGGTCGCGCATGCGCCCGACGACCCCGACCTGATCATCGCCGGCGTCAGCCCCGGCGGCCTCTACCGCAGCGAGAACGGCGGCAAGTGCTGGGTGAAGCTCGCGCTCGACATCCCGGTCACCTGCGAGTTCAACGTCATCTCGCGCATCACCCAGATCGTCTTCGACCCCAAGGATTTAAATCTGGTCTGGGCCAGCGTCGAGATCGACGCGATCTGGCGCTCGAAGGATCGCGGCAGGACCTGGACGCGCATCAACAGGGGTCTGCCCAGCGACGACATCCACGGCATCGCCGTGGTCCATCGCAACAATGCGCGCCGCCTTTTCGCCGCGACCAATCGCGGACTGCATGCGAGCGAGGATGACGGCGACAGCTTCGCCCCGGTCGCCGTCGACACGCCGCGCCAGTATTTCCGCGCGGTCACCGCCGGCACCGACGGCACCATGTACCTGACCAATGGCGACGGGCCGCCGGGTTCCTGGGGCCGCGTCTACCGCTCGGATGACCATGGCGAGACCTGGAGCAACGTGGCGCTGCCGAACGAGCCGAACAGCACGCTCTGGACCGTCGCCGCCCATCCCTTCGATCCGAGGCTGGTCTTCGTCTGCTCGAATCTCGGCGAGATCTACCGCTCGACCGACGGCGCAAAGAGCTTCGTCAAGCTCAAGCGCGAGATGGGCGAGATCCGCTCCAGCCTGTGGCGGCCGGTGTGAGCACGAGGGAAGCCCGCATGGCGGCCGCCGCACCCCCCGACGCCTCGATCGAGCTCGCGCGCTTCGCCGCCGAGATCCGCTATGAGGATCTGAGCCCTGCGGCGCACCGCATGGTGCAGGCCGTGGTCATGGACACGCTCGGCGTCGCCTCGGCCGGCGCGGCGCGCGGCACCGGGCAGGGCAGGCTGGCGCGGCTGCTGCTGAGCTCCGGCGGTACGGCGCAGGCAACGATCATCGGCCGTGGTGCCAAGGCACCGGCCTGGATGGCGGCGATGGCCAACGGCGCCAGCGCGCGCGGCATCAATTTCGACGACGGCCATGACGAAGGCTCGACCCATCCGAGCGGCGTCGTCGTGCCCGCGGTCTTCGCCATGGCCGAGCAGAGCGGCAAGGTCGACGGCAAACGGCTGATGACTGCGGTAGCGGTCGGCAACGAGATCATCTGCCGCCTCGGCCGCGCGCTGGCGCGCCGGCCGCAATCGCTGCCGATGGATCGCTGGTTCCTCACTTCCGTGCTCGGCGTCTTCGGCGCCACGGCCGCCTGCTGCCGCGTGCTCAACCTCGATGCGGCCCGCACGCGCGATGCGCTCGGCATCGTCCTGTTCGAATCCGCCGGCACGCTGGAGGCGTTCTCGCCGACCGGCCAGGCCGCGATGATCCGCGGCATGATCGCCGGATTCTCGGCGCGGGCCGCGGTGATGGCGGCGTCGATGGTGGAAGCCGGCATCACCGGCGTGCCCGATGTCTTCGACGGCCGCTTCGGGTTGTTCAAGGCCTATTTCGACGGCAGCTACGACCGCGGCGCGCTGCTCATCGGGCTCGGCGAGGATTGGGCGCTCTCGGATATCGGACTCAAGGCCTGGCCGACCGTGCGCTATGCCAGCTCCTATGTCGATGCGATCCGCCGCATCGTCACCGATCACGATGTCAGGCCGGAGCAGATCGCCGAGATCCGCGCCCATGTCGCTGGATACGCGGCGACGCGCTTCGAGCCGGCGGACCGCCAGCGCAAGCCCACCAACTACAACAATGCCGGCCATGCGACGCCCTATCTGATCGCGGCGATGGCGGCCCGCCGTCAGCTCACCATCCAGGACCTTTCCGACCGGCTCGAGGACCCGCAGGTGCTGGCGCTCGCCCAGCGCGTCGTGCAGGTCGACGACCCGGAATTCGGTGGCGACAACCGCCTCGGTCCGGCCAAGGTCGCCGTCACGCTCAATGACGGGCGCGTGCACGAGCAGGTTCTCCAGTTCTGCTACGGCGATCCGCAGGACCCGATGAGCTGGGACGACATCGCTCGGAAGTTCCGCTCTTGCGTCGCGCTGCGGGCGTCGCCGCTGCCTGCCGAGGATGTCGAGGCGCTGGTCACGCTCTTTGCCAATCTCGGCGAGCTCGCGGACGCAACCGAAGTGGTCAGGAGGCTCGCATGACCTGGCGCATGCAGCGGCTGCTGGCGATCACGCGCGGCTGGCGCGACGGCATCATCGGCTTCGCCGTGTTATTCACGGTCTGGGAGATCTCTGCGCACGTCTTCAAGATCCCGAAATACATCCTTCCTCCGCCGACCGCGATCTGGGCCGATCTGATGAAGCGCTATCCGCGCATGATCGACGCCGCCTTTGCGACGACGAGCGAGATCGTGCTGGGCTTCCTGATCGCCATCGTCGTCTCGATCCCGCTCGCCATCTTCGTCAGCTATTCGCGGCCGATCGAGCGCATGATCTTTCCGATCCTGATCGCGCTCCAGATCATTCCGAAGATCGCGATCGCGCCCCTGTTCATCGTCTGGTTCGGCTTCGGCATGATGCCGAAGCTGCTGCTGGTGTTCCTGCTCTCGTTCTTCCCGATCCTGGTCAGCTCGATCACCGGCCTCAAGTCGGTGCCGACCGACATCCTCGATCTGGCGCGCTCGACCGGCTCCTCCGAGCTCATGGTCTTCCGCAAGATCCGCCTGCCGCATTCGCTGCCGGCGATTTTCACCGGGCTGAAGGTCGCGGCGACCCTGGCGACGACGGCGGCGATCGTCGCCGAGTTCGTCGCCTCGGACAAAGGCCTCGGATACATGCTACTCGAGTTCAACGGCAACCTTGAGACCGGCATGGTCTTCGCCACGGTCATCGGGCTCAGCCTGATCGGCATCATCCTCTACGCCATGGTCGAGTTCGTCGAGCGCAATGTCGTGTCGCGGCACGTCTCGCAGCGGGACGCGCCAGAGAAGCAGCAACTGCTCGGTTCATAACAAGGAGGAGAGGCTCATGAAGCGCACGAATATGCTTGCGGCACTTCTGGTCACGGCCGGGAGTCTTCTCGCGTCGCCGGTATCCGCGCAGGAAGCCGTCGGCTTCCGTCTCAACTGGTACCTGAGCGGCTGGATGGCGCCCTTCTACTACGGGGCGCAGGAAGGCTACTACAAAGCCGAGGGCATCGACGTCACCCTGCACGAGGGTCGCGGCTCGGGCGTCACCATCCAGCTGATCGGCGCCAAGACCGACATGTTCGGCTTCGCCGATTCCTCGACCATGATGGTCGCGGTCACCAAGGACGTGCCGGTCCGCTCGGTCGCGTCCATCCTCAACGTCAACGACGCCGGCGTGATCTCGCTCGCCGGCAAGGGCATCACCTCGGTCAAGGATCTCGAAGGCAAGCGCATCGCCACCACGCCGGGCGACTCGACCACCGCCACCTTCCCGGCGCTGCTCGCCATCCACAAGATTGACCGCGCCAAGGTGACACTGGTCCAGGTCGATCCGACGGCGAAGCCGCTGGCGGTCATGGAAGGCCGCGCGGATGCGCTCTTGGGCGGCGTCTCCGATCAGCCCTTCGTGATCCAGGCCAAAGGCTTCAAGACCGAACAGACCACCTTCGCCCAGCTCGGCGTCAGCCTGCTCGGCTTCAGCCTGATCACGCATAACGACCTGATCAAGGAGAAGCCGGATCTGGTCAAGCGCTTCGTCCGCGCCACCTCGAAGTCGTGGGAATATGCGCGCGCCAATCCCGAGAAGGTCATGCCGTCGCTGAAGAAGGTGAAGTCCGACTTCGATACCGACCATGGCCTCGGCCAGCTCAAGGTCATGATCGCGCTCATGGACACGCCCAACACCAAGGGTAAGCCCGCGGGCTATCATGCAGTCCAGGACTGGGATGCGAATCTCAAGCTCTTGAAGGAGTATCGCGACCTGCAGACCAACCTTCAGCCGACCGCGTTCTTCACCAACGACTTCATCCCGCAATGACGGCTCTCCGCAAGGAAGCTGACGTGGCCGCCGTGTCGGGCACCTCCGCCATCCATGTCGATGGCGTGGCGCAGGTGTTCCGGCGCGGCGACGCCGAGACGCGCGCGATCGAGAGGATCGACCTCTCGATCGCCGCCGGCGAATTCGTCTCCGTCGTCGGCCCGTCGGGATGCGGCAAGTCGACGCTCATGCGCATCATCTCGGGCCTGCTCTCGCCGAGCCAGGGCCGCGTGCTGATCAACGGCCAGGCGGTCAAGGGGCCCTATACCGATCTCGGCATCGTCTTCCAGCAGCCGGTGCTGCTCGACTGGCGCTCGATCCTCGGCAATGTGCTGCTGCAGGTTGAGCTCCGCAGCCAGAATCCGAGCGAATATGCCGAGCGCGGCAAGGCCCTGCTCGAGGCGGTCGGCCTCGGCGACTTCCACGACCGCTATCCCTACGAGCTTTCCGGCGGCATGCAGCAGCGCGCCGCGATTTGCCGCGCGCTGATCCACGATCCGCCGCTGCTCCTGATGGACGAGCCCTTCGGCGCGCTGGACGCCTTGACGCGCGAGCAGATGCGCGTCGATCTCGAGGAGCTCTGGCTCTCGACGCGGAAGACCGTGGTCTTCATCACCCATTCGATCGACGAGGCCGTGCTGCTCTCCGATCGCGTCGTCGTCATGTCGCCGCGTCCCGGCAGGATCGAGCGCGTGATCGACATCGATCTTCCCCGCCCGCGCGGCCTTGAGGCAAGGCGCTCGCTGCGCTTCACCGCGATCGTCGAGGAGATCACCGGCATCTTCCTGTCCCGCGGCTTGCTCCGCCGCGGCCGCTCGGCGCTCGCCGGTACCATCCCGCGCCGCTGATGCTGGACCAGCCGATCCTCTTGACCGGCGCGGCCGGCAAAATCGCGCGGTACCTTCGTCCTCGTCTTCTCGATCGCTACGGCCAGCTTCGCCTCTCCGACCGCGAGAATCCGGCACCGCTCGATCCGCGCGAGGAGGTGGCGCTCGGCGAGCTCGCCGATTTCGACGCGGTGAAAAAGGTGGCTACCGGGTGCAGCGCCATCGTCCATATGGGCGCCTGCATCGTCGAGGAGTCGTGGGAGATCATCCACCCCTCGAACATCGTCGGGGTGCGCAACGTGCTCGAAGCCGCGCGCCAGACGGGCATAAAGCGCGTCGTTCTGGCCAGCTCGGTCCATGCCGTCGGCTACCACCCGGTGACGGCGAGCCTCGACAAGGACGCCTCGGCGCTGCCCGACTCCCTCTACGGCGTTTCAAAAGTCTTCGCCGAGGGCATGGCCTGTCTCTATGCCGAGAAGGCCGGCATGGACATCGCATGTCTCCGCATCGGCTCGGTGCTGCCGGAGCCGACCGAGCCGCGCCATCTCTCGACCTGGCTCAGCTATCCCGATAGCTGGCGTCTCGTGCAGGCCTGCCTCGATGCGCCGCGTCTCGGATACACCATCATGTATGGCTGCTCGGCCAATACGCGTTCGTGGTGGGATAATTCAGGCGCACCGCACGTCGCTTACCGGCCTGAGGACAACGCTGAGGACTACGCCGCCGAGATTCTCAAAGGCGGCGACCTCCGGGATCCCGCAAGCCCCGAGACCAGGTTTCAGGGCGGCTTCTTCTGCGCCCCCGACTATGTGAAGTGGTGAGGTGCGGGCAACCGGGTCGGACGAAGGCGTTACATCGTCGAGAGAACAGCTGTTGGCCTCTTTGGGCTGATCGTTCCGAGTCGGCGATCGATCAATGCAGCCCGAAGTCAACGTCTGGATCGGTCGGATGGCATGGTTTTAGGCAGGCCCGCTCACGTCGGCCGCGATGCTCCCGATGCGGAGCGCTTCGCCTCGATCGCGCTCCAGATGTCGGCTTCCAGGCTGACGCCGTCGAAGCGGTCGATCTGCTGCAGCCCGGTCGGCGAGGTGACGTTGATCTCGGTCAGGTAGTCGCCGATCACGTCGATGCCGACGAAGATGAGGCCGCGCGACTTGAGCGCCGGGCCGATCTTCTCGCAAAGCTCGCGCTCGCGCCGGGTCAGCGTCGTCTTCACCGCCTGGGCGCCGGCATGGAGGTTGGCGCGCGCCTCGCCCTTCTGCGGCACGCGCAGGACCGCGCCCTTGGCCTCGCCGTCGACCAGGATGATGCGCTTGTCGCCCTTGCGGACCTCGGGCAGGTAGCGCTGCACGATGATCGGCTCGCGATACATCAGCGTGAACATCTCGAGCAGGGATGAGAGGTTCTCGTCGTCCGGCGTGATGCGGAAAACGCCCGCGCCGCCATTGCCGAACAGCGGCTTCAGGATGATGTTCTTATGCTCGGCGCGGAACGCCTCGATCTCACCCTTGTCGGAGGTGATCAGCGTCGGCGGCAGCACGCCCTCGAAATGCGTGATGAACAGCTTCTCTGGCGCATTCCGCACATGTACGGGATCGTTCACCACCAGCGTCTTCGGATGCACATGCTCGAGCAGATGCGTGGTGGTGATGTAGGCCATGTCGAAGGGCGGGTCCTGGCGCAGCAGGACCACGTCCATGGTCGCGAGGTCGAGCGTCTCGGGCGAGCCCAGGGTGAAATGGTTGCCCTTCTCGCGACGGACCTTGAGCGGCCGGGCCTTGGCGTAGATGCGCCCGTTCTTCATGAACAAGTTCTTCGGCAGGTAGTGATAGAGGCCATGGCCCCGGCGCTGCGCTTCGAGCGCCAGCACGAAGCTCGAATCCGCGTCGATGTCGATCGGCTCGATCGGGTCCATCTGGATGGCGACGGCCAGGCTCATCGGGCCCTCTTAGGAATGAGATGCAAGGAACGGCACGGAGCAGCGACCCGCATGCGTGCGGCCCTCCCCGGAAACGCATGCGCAATCGTCCGCGGCCGCCACTATACAGGCTCGGCGGGCGGTCCGTTAATCCGGCTAGTTCAGCCGCGTCCGCAGCCTCTTGATGTCGGCGGCGATGCGCTGCTGCAGGGTGGCGTCGGCGACCTGGCCGGACAGCCGCTCGAGCCGGCGGATGGCGCCGCCGAGGCGGCCGAGGCCGACCTCGATCTCGGCCGCCTCGGCGACCAGGCCCGGATCGGCCGGCGCCAGCCACAGCATGCGCTCGACCACGGCGAGCGCCGCCTCGTTGTTGCCGGCGGACAGCAGGCGCGTGCGCTGGTTGTTGATCAGGCGCAGCAGGATGGCGCGATCCGAGGCGGGCCGGGTGTGCGCGGGCTTGAGCTCGGCCGTCTCGCCGCCGAGCCGGCGGAGGATCGAGCGGAGCCCGGCGGCATCGGCGATCGCCTGGCCGGCGAAGGGATCGAGGATCGCGCGCTCCTGCCCGCCTTCGATCCGCGCCAGGAAGTGATGCGGGAAGGCGAGGCCCTCCATGCGCCAGCCGGCGGCGCGCGCCGTGCCGATATAGAGAATGCCGAGCGCCACCGGCAGGCCGCGGCGGCGGTCGACCACGTCGATCAGGTTGGCGTTGGCGAGGTCGTCGTAATGGGCGGCGTCGCCGGCATAGCCGTGACGGCCGGCGAGCGTCTCGACCAGCGCTTCCAGTCGCTCGGTGGCCGTGTCGGCGCGGCTGGCGCGGGCCTCGCGGGCGAGCTGGTCGAGATGCGCGCGATAGGGCGCGAGATCGATGTCCGGATGATCGCAGCGCCCGAGCCGGAGTGCCGCCTCGAACAGGTCGGGCTCGGTGCCCGCAGCGGCGAACCAGATGCCGTCATCGGTCATGACAGGCGCGCTCGCCTCAGGCTCTGACGCGCACGTAGGAGACGACGCGTCGGACATAGGCGAGGTTCCGCGCGTGGTTGGTGACGCGGTCGTGCTCGGCCTGGCTGCGCGCGATGCCCATCAGGAAGACCGTGCCGTTGACCGTGTCGATCGAGTAGTTGATCGAATGCACGTCCTTGTCGAAGGTGATCTGCGCCCTGAGCTGGGCGGTGATCCAGTAGTCGCGGGCGGAGTCGACAAGCGAGGAGGTGTTGACCACCTCGATCTCATTGATGACCTCGGCGATGCCCTCGGCCTGCCAGGCGAGCTTGACCGCCTCGACCCGCATCTCGGGGTCCTGGACCTTGCCGGTCAGCAGTGCCCGGCGCTCGGAGACGGTGCAGGAGAGCCTTCCGAACATCTCATAGTTGGTGCGGAACCACAGCTCCTGGATCTGCACCGAAAGCGCGGTATCGCGCGCGGCGCCGCCAAGGCCGCGCTCCTGCGCCGCGGCGACGCCGGTCGCTGCCCCGGCGCCGACGCCGAGCTCGAGCGGCGAGCAGGCGGCCAGCGCGGCGGTGGCGGCCGTAATCAGAAAGGGGCGAAAGCCGGGGGCTGCCATTCGAATGCTCTCCGTCCGAGGATCGTCGGCGCGAATCGCGGCATTTTAGCGGCAGGGACGGCGTTGGGAGTAGTCTCTCGGCGATGGCCACCCGCACCGCCACCTGCGCCTGCGGCCGGCTTCGCGTCATCTGCGAGGGCGAGCCGTCGCGCGTCTCGGTCTGTCACTGCCATGCCTGCCAGCGCCGCACCGGCAGCGTCTTCGGCGTTGCCGCCCGCTATCCCGCCGACAAGGTGAGCATCGAAGGCGAGTCGACCGAGCATGTGCGCATCGGCGACGAGGGCAATGAGATCCGCTTCCGCTTCTACCCGCATTGCGGCTCGACGGTCTGTTGGCAGATGCCGGCCTATGCCGACGGCATTGCGGTCGCCGTCGGCGCCTTCGCCGATCCGGGCTACACGCCCCATCCCGCGCGCTCGATCTACAATGCCAGCCGCCGCCACGCCTGGGTCGACATCACGGCTCCGGTGGAGCGCCGCGGATGACGCGCGTGGCATCCTGCCACTGCGGCAAGCTCCGCGCGATCTGCGAGGGCGAGCCGGTGCGCGTGTCGGTCTGCCACTGCCTCGAATGCCAGAAGCGCACCGGCAGCGTCTTCGGCGTCTCCGCGCGCTTCCCCAAGGAGAAGGTGAGAGCCGAAGGCCCCGCGCGCCGGTACACGCGCATCGCCGACTCGGGCTTCAAGGTCACCTTCGATTTCTGTCCTTCCTGCGGCACCACGATCCATTGGCACCTCGACCAATTTCCCGACGTCACCGCGGTCGCCGTCGGCTGCTTCGCCGACCGCGACTTCCCGTCGCCGAAGCACTCCGTCAACGAGCGCCGCAAGCACGCCTGGGTGAACATCGCCGCGCCCGTCGAGCACAAGGACTGACTTCGGAACCCTCTCCTGGCTGCGCAGCAGACGGGGCAGGGGACACGAGGAGCGCGGTAGAGGGGACCCGAAAGCGTCGGCTAGTTCCGCAAATACGCATCCGCCAGATGCTTCGGCTAGCGGCGCGGCAGCACGAGGACCGCATCGAAACGGATGGTGAGCGCCGCGAGGTCGGGGCACTGGGCGAGCAGCCATTCGGTCGCGCGCTGGATGCGTGCCTGCTGCGCCGGCAGGATCGACGCCGCGGCATCGGCGTAGTCGGTGCGCGTCTTGACCTCGATCACGGCAAGCACGCCGCCGCGCCGCATCACCAGATCGATCTCGCCGACCGGCGTCTTCAAGTTGCGCGCGACCGGACGCCAGCTGCGCGCCATCAGCGAGATCAGCGCGGCGAGCTCGGCCCGCCGGCCGCGGCTCCGCCGCGCCTTGCCGTCCTCACTCTTCCTTGGCGAGGGCCAGCGCACGGCTGTACGCCTCCTTGCGCGCGACGCCGAGACGCAGCGCCGCCTCCGCTGCCGCATCCTTGACGCCGAGGCCGCGCGCGAGCGCGTCCTTCAGCATCGCGTCGAGATCGTCGGCGGAAGCGGCCTTCTCTTCCGGCGGCCCGACCACGACCGCCACCTCGCCCTTGGGCGGGCCGGCTTCCGCGTAATGCGCTGCCAGCGCCGAGAGCCTTTCGCGCCGCGTCTCCTCGAACAGTTTAGTCAATTCGCGCGCGACCGCGGCCGGACGATCGCCGAGCGCGGCGGCGGCGTCGGCCAAGGACTCCGCCAGGCGCTGCGGCGACTCATAAAATATAAGTGTGCCCGGAAACGCCGCGGCCTCGCCGAGCCAGCGCCGCCGCGCCGCGGCTTTCGGCGGCGGAAAACCCAGGAACGCGAAGCGGTCGGTCGGCAGCCCGGCGACGCTGAGCGCCGCCAGCATCGCCGAGGCGCCCGGCACCGGGAAGACCCGATGACCGGCAGCGATCGCCTCCTTCACCAGCTTAAAGCCTGGATCGGAGACGAGCGGCGTCCCGGCATCGGAGACCAGCGCGACCGTCTCGCCCTTCTTCAGGCGTTCCAGCAGCAACGGCCGCTGCCTTTCGGCGTTGTGGTCGTGATAGGGAAGGAGCGAGGCGCGGACGCCGTGGATGGCCAGAAGCTTTCCGGTCGTACGGGTGTCCTCGCAGGCGACGATGTCCGCCATCTTCAGGACATCAAGCGCGCGCAGAGTGATGTCGCGGGCATTGCCGATCGGCGTCGCCACCAGGTAGAGGCCGGCATCGAGCGGGCGCGCGAGTTTACCGGGGGGCAGCCCTTCGCTACCCTCGCTCTCGGATGGAGGTGACGATGCGGCATCGGCCCGGGACGAGGTCATGGTCGGGACGAAGGCTCCTGACGATGGGCGGGGCGATGGCCGGGCTCGCGATGCTGCTCGCGGGCTGCGTTACGGACGGCAACCTACCGAACCTTTTCGCGATGCCGCAAGCGCGCCCGCCGGTCGCCGGCGGGCCGCAGCCGGTGCAGCCGCTGCTGGCGCCCGCCCCGGCGCTGCCGCCGCCGGTCCCGACCCAGCCGGCGGCGCCGCTGCCGCAGCAGCCGATCGTGCTGACACCGCCGCCGGCTAGCGATACGCCGGTGGTGGCAATCCTGCTGCCGCTTTCCGGCCGCGACGCGCAGCTCGGCCAGCAGATGCTGGAGGCGGCCGAGCTTGCCCTTTTCGATGCCGCCGACGAGCGCTTCACCCTGCTTCCCGTCGACACCGGCGGCACGCCGGGCGGCGCGGTCGAGGCGGCAGAGAAGGCGATCGGCCAAGGCGCCCGCCTGATCTTAGGACCCCTCTTCGGCGCCGAGGCTGCTGCCGTCGGCCCGATCGCGCGATCCGCCAATATCAACGTCGTCAGCTTCTCGAACGACCAGTCGGTCGCCGGCGACAACGTCTTCGTCTTCGGCTTCTTGCCGCGCCCGCAGATCGAGCGCATCGTCAGCTACGCGGCCGCCAAAGGCTCCCGCCGCTTCGCCGCGCTGGCACCGCGGGGCGGCTTCGGCGACACCGTCACCGACGAGCTGCGGAAGACGGCGAGTACGCGCCGTGTCCAGGTGACGCGGACGGAGAACTACGATCCCGGCTCCGTCGATCTCGGCCCGACGCTCAGGCGGCTTGCCGATTTCGAGCGCCGCTCGCTGGCGCTCGCCAGTGAGAAGCGCCAATACGAGGGCAAGACCGACGAGGTCTCGCGCCAGGCGCTGCGCCGCCTCGATGGCCTCCAGGGCCAGGGCGATCTCGGCTTCGATGCGCTGCTGCTGCCGGAAGGCGGCGACCGCCTGAAGCTGGTAGCGCCGCTTCTGACCAGCTACGACGTCGATCCCAAGAACGTACGGATTCTCGGCACGGTGCTGTGGGACGACCCCACGCTCGCGGCCGAGCCCAGCCTTCGCGGCGCCTGGTTCGCCGCCCCGCCGCCCGAGGCGCGCGCCGAGTTCGAGGCCGCCTTCGAGAAGACCTATCAGAAACGGCCGCCGCGCCTGGCGACGCTCGCCTACGACCTGGTCGCGCTCGCCGCAACCCTCGCCCGGATCGAGGCCCGCCCCGATTTCAGCCGCCGCGCGCTGACCCAGCCGACCGGCTTTGCCGGCGCCGACGGCCTCTTCCGCTTCCTACCCGACGGGCGCAGCGAACGCGGCTACGCCATCCTCGAGATCGGCGACCGCCAGCGCCGCGTCGTCGACCCCGCGCCCGACAGTTTTTCGGGGCCGCTGACGAACTAATCTTGCCCCCTCTCCCGCCGAAGGCGGGGGAGGGTGGGGAGGGGGCGAGCGCAGCGAGGTCGGATCTCGACGCTTAGAACTTTCCTCCTTGCTACGCTCGCCCCTCCCTGACCCTCCCCCTGCTGCGCAGGGAGAGGACACGAGTCGCCTCTTGAATTCTTTCGGCGTTCACTGCACATTGCGCGCGCCATGAGCCCGCTCAGGATCGTTTCACGACGACGACAAGACCACGCGCTTTAGCGCGCGGCGTCTGTCGTCTCCGCTCACGGCCTCTCCTTATCTAGCTGTCGTCCGAGGTCCCGTATGCGAGGCAGATGCCGCGTCGGCCGGCTTCTCTTGTCTCTCGTTTGGAACGGACCTGAATTATGTGCGCGCTCAAGCCCGAGCGGCCCGAAGACGGCGCCGCCATCGAAATCCTCCTCGATCACGCCTTCGGCGCCAACCGGCAGGAACGCACCGTCTACAAGCTCAGGCTTGGGGCACCGCTCGCGGCGCTGTCGCTGGTCGCGCGCAAGCGCGGCAGCATCGTCGGCAGCCTGCGTTTCTGGCCCGTGGAGATCGAGCGCGGTGCCGATGCGGTGCTGCTCGGGCCGCTTGCGGTCGAACCGGCGCTGCGGGGCCAGGGCATCGGCAAGGCGCTGGTCGCCAAGGGCCTGACCCAGGCGGCGCGGAGCGGCTACGGGCTTTGCCTCGTCTCCGGCGATCCCGACTACTACCGGCCTTTCGGCTTCGTTCCCGCCGATCCGCTTGGCCTTGCGCTGCCGGGTCCGGTCACGCCGGGGCACTTCCAGGTGAAGGAGCTGGTGCCCGGCTGGCTCGCTCTCGCTCGCGGCAGGGTCAGGCCTGCCACCGGCCGCGCCGAGCGGGCGGCGTAAGTCGCGGGCGGCGTAAGTCGCGGGCGGCGTAAGTCGCGGGCGGCGTGAGCGCTTGCGGCGGGGTCGGGGAAAGCGAGAATTGAGCGCATGTCGCTCTATGCCTTCGGGCCCTTCGTCTTCGACACCGTTCGGCAGAGCCTGACGCGGGACGGCCGGCTTGTGCCGGTCGAGGGCAATGCCACCGAGATCCTGCGCCGCCTGCTCGAGGCGCGCGGCGGCACCGTCGAGCGCGCGGCTTTGCTGGCCCAGCTCTGGGGCGATGCGCGCGCCGACGATCGCGCGCTCTCAGCCGCGGTCGCGCATCTCAATCGCACGCTGGAGGGCGACGTCATTGAGACCGTGCCGTCGGGCTACCGCCTCGCCGTTCCGGTAAGGCTGCTGCCGCCGGCCTGGTGGGTGGCGGAGCGCCAGGTGCCGCCCCGGTGGCATCGCTTCGTCAAGCCGGCGCTGGCGGCGATCCCGCTCCTGATCGCGCTCGGCTTGGTCGCGCTCTATCTCGATCAGCGCTGGGAGGCGGAGGCGCGTCGGCTGCCGCCGGCAAGCCTGGCGATACGGCCCTTCGCCGCCGATCCCGGCAGCCATCTCGGTCTCGGCCTCGCTGACGCGTTGACCCGGCAGCTCGGCGCGCAGCCGCGGCTCGTCCTACGCCCGACGCGCGAGCGCACGCCGGCCGACTACGTGCTCGACGGTGCGATCCGGCGCGAGGCCGGGCGCCTCAGCATCACCGCGACGCTGACGCATGTCGCCAACAGCGAGCGCCGTTGGAGCGAGCGGTTCGAGGAGGCCGAGCCCGGCGCGTTCCGCTTGCAGCAAGGGCTGGCGGCGCGCGTAGCGCGATCGCTGGTGCCGCGCTTCGGGGCCGAGGACGAAGCGGCGCTCGAAACGCCGGCGCCGCGCCTCGCCGAAGCCTGGGCGCTGCAGATCGAAGCCCGCGGAAATCTCGCCGAGCCCGAGCTTGCACCCGAAGCGGTTGCGATGTTCCGCCAGGCCATCCAGCTCGATCCGGGCTATGCCGCCGCCTACGCCGGGCTCGCTTCGGCCCTGACGCGGCTGGCGCGCGGCGAAGACGACCGGCGCCGCGCGCGCGAGGCGGCAACACGCGCGCTCGCGCTCGATGACCGCAATACCGAAGCGCTCCTCGTGCTCGGCGACCTCGACTTCTTTCATGCCTGGGACTGGAAGAGCGCCGGGACCGCCTATCATCGTGCCGCCGCCCTCGACCCGAACTCGGTCGAGGCGATGGAAGCCCATGGCTGGTTCCTCGCTGCGATGGGCCGGCATGTCGAGGCCATGAGTGTGCTCGGCCGGGCGCATCGGCTCGATCCGAGGCGGCTCCGGTCGCTGGAGCATCTGGGCGCGGTGCACTGGATGGCGGGGCAGCCGGAGGCGGCGCTGACGGCGCTCGACGAGGCGGCGGCGACCGATTCGAAGGCGTCGCGACCGCATCTCCTCCGCCTTCTCCTGCTCGACCAGCTCGGGCGCTTCGACGAGGCGATGGCGGCGAGGCGAATCTGGCTTGCGCTCGCCGGTGCGGGCGAACTCGGCGACCGGCTGGCGCGGCTGCACGATAGCGACGGCTATGCTGCGGCGATGGCCGAGTGGAACCGCTTCCTCGATCGCGTCGGCGCACCTTACGAGGCGGCGCTGCAGTGGATGGCCATCGGCGAGCGCGAGCCGGCGCTGGCGGCGCTCGAACGCTGCGTCGAGATGCGCTGCGCCTCGGCGCCGTTTCTCTTGCAGCATCCGCCCCTCCTGCCGCTGCATCGCGTGCCGCGCTTTCAGGCGCTGGCGGCGCGGCTCGCGCGCGATTGAGCTGACGCGCCTTACGGAATTTTGCAGCGCTCCGAGGTCACCTGCACGAAGCCGCGTGCCGATGCCATCACTGAGAAGCGGTGCTCGCTCTGGCCGAGGTTGAGCGTGTGGTGGATCGGCAGCTTGCCGGCGGTCTCGACGCTCTTGCCGCCGATCTGGGTGAACCGGATGGTGACCGGCTCGTTCGGCTCGAACCAGGCTTCGGGCCGCCCCTCGGCGTTCTTCGCCGTCGCCCCCTGGCCCGAGACGGTGACGATGCCGTTCGAGAATCCGACCGAAGTATTGGGCCCGTCGCCGGTCAGCGCGGTCTTGACCAGGAAGCGCTTGCTCTCGGGCGCCTCGCAGTCGCGGGGCTTGTCGATCGCCGCCAGCGCCTCGGCCAGTCGCTTCGGATCGGCGCCTTCGGCCAGCTTCTTTTCGATCGCCGGCATCAGGTCCTTGGCCGCCGCCGAGATCCGGGGCGTGGCGCCGACCGCGGCCTCGAGGTCCCTGAGCCGCGTCTGCGCCGCCTGGAGCTGAGAGCGCATCGCCTGGCCGGTCTCGGCGAGCTGCCGATTGGCTTCGGCGAGCCTGGCGGTCTCATCGGCAAGCCGGCCCTGGCGGCTGCGCTCGTCCTCGATGCCGAGCTGGAAAGCGAACAGGCCGATCCCGCCCATCGCCGCCACCGCCAGCAACAGGCGAAAGAGGCGACCGAGCGTCGACCGACGGGGACGATCCGGCTCCAAGCGTCCAAGCGCCATGGCTCTGGCCGTACCTCAAACCTGCTCGACTGTTGCAGAAAGAAGTACAGGCCGGAGCCCGCCGAGGCGAGGAAAAATCTTAGTGCAAAGGGCCTTCCCCGGAAGCTAACTCTCGCGAGATCGCGTATCTCGTACACCTTCCTCGCGCGGCGCGCGGGAAAGGGGGTACGAAAGTTTCCATGACCAACGCCGACACCGCTCACGCCTCCGGCGACCGGCCGACCGCCGGCATCGCCATCATGTGCGCCGCGGTCGCGCTCTTCGCCATCCAGGACACGATCTCCAAATACCTATCGGCCGGATACCCGGCGGTCGAGGTCGCGTGGTTCCGCTACGTCTCGGGCGTCCTCGCCGTCCTGGCGCTGTTGCCCTGGCTCGGGGGAAAGAGTGCTTTCCGCTCGCGCCGACCGGGCCAGCAGATCCTGCGCGGCGTGATGCTCTACTCCTCGACCGTCCTGTTCGTGGCGGCGATCTATTACATCCCGCTGCCGACGGCGACGGCGATCGGCTTCGTCTCGCCCCTGTTCCTGACGGCACTCTCGATCCCCTTCCTCGGCGAGAAGGTCGGCGTCCGGCGTTGGACCGCGATCTTCGTCGGGTTCTTGGGCGTGCTGATCGTCGTCCGGCCGGGCTTCGGCGGGTTCCAGTGGCCGCTCTTGATCCCGATCCTGATGGCGGCGATGTACGCGGTCTACCAGGTGGTAACGCGGCTGATCCGCGACGCCGACCCGCCGATCACCTCGCTGCTCTATCCGAGCATTGTCGGCTGCGTTCTCGGATTCCTGCCGGTGCCCTTCCTCTGGGTGGCGCCGAATCTCTTCGACGCCGGCCTTTTGACCCTGCTCGGCTTCTGCGGCACGGCCAGCCACTTCTGCCTGGTGCGCGCCTTCGCGCTGGCTCCGGCGACGACGCTGGCGCCCTTCGCCTATACCCAGCTTCTGTGGGTGACGATCCTCAGCTACCTGTTCTTCGGGGAGATTCCCGACCTCCCGACCGCGATCGGCGCCGCCGTGATCGTCGCCAGTGGCCTCTATGTGTTCTACCGGGAGCGCCGCGTGAAAGGTTTGTGAATTCCGGCGCGGGCGCTATCCTCGACAATCGGACGGGTTAACCGGCTGAAACGTCAACGTGGGAGGCTTTCGCATGTTCAGTAGACTAGCACTCGCTGGCCTGATGGCCGCCGGCCTGGCGCTGCCGGCCGCAGCGCAGAATTTCAAGCCCGCCGTCATCTTCGATATGGGCGGCAAGTTCGACAAATCCTTCAACGAGGCCGCCTATAACGGCGCCGAGCGCTTCAAGAAGGAGACCGGGATCGCTTATCTCGAATTCGAGGTCACCAACGAGGCGCAGCGCACCCAGGCGATGCAGCGCATGGCGCGCACGGGCGGCGGCGGCGCCGGCGCCTCGATCGTCGTCTGCATCGGCTTCGCCTTCGGCACCACGCTCGAGGCTGTGTCCAAGGAGTTTCCCAACACCAAGTTCGTGATCATCGACTCCGTCGTGGACCGGCCGAACGTGCAGTCGGTCGTCTTCCGCGAGCATGAAGGCTCGTTCCTCGTCGGCATGGCGGCGGCGATGGCCTCCAAGACCAACAAGGTAGGATTCGTCGGCGGCATGGACATCCCGCTGATCCGCAAGTTCCACAAGGGCTACGAGGAAGGCGCTCAGCATGTGAACAAGTCGGTCCAGGTGCTGATGAACATGACCGGCACGACGCCGGCCGCCTGGAACGACCCGACCAAGGGCGGCGAGCTCGCGCGCAGCCAGTTCGCCAGCGGCGCCGACGTCATCTACGCCGCCGCCGGCGCCACCGGTCTCGGCGTGCTGCAGGCGGCGAAGGATGCCGGCAAGCTCTCGATCGGCGTCGACTCCAACCAGAACCATCTGCATCCGGGCTCGGTCCTGACCTCGATGATCAAGCGCGTCGACGTCGCCGTCTACAACGCCTTCAAGTCGGCGCAGACCAACGCCTGGAAGCCGGGCGTGCAGTCGCTCGGCCTCAAGGAAGACGGCGTCGGCTACGCGCTCGATGCCAACAACGACAAGCTCGTCACCGCCGACATGCGTGCGAAGCTGGATGCGGCGAAGGCGGACATCATCGCCGGCAAGATCAAGGTAACCGACGTCACCGCGAAGTGACGGCGGCCCTTGCTCTCGATAGCGCCATCGCTCCCCCGCAAGGGGGGCGATGGGCGATCGAGGCCATCGGTATCGACAAGTGGTTCGGCCCGGTTCACGCCAACCGCGATGTGACGCTCCGCGTCGCCAAGGGCTCGATCCACGGCATCGTCGGCGAGAACGGCGCCGGCAAGTCGACCCTGATGAACATCCTCTACGGCTATCACCGCGCCGACCGCGGCGAAATCCTTATCGACGGCAAGGCGGCCGACATCCATCGCCCCTCCGATGCGCTGGCCTTGGGCGTCGGCATGGTCCATCAGCACTTCATGCTGGTCGAGCCTTTCACGATCCTGGAGAACGTGCTGCTCGGCGCCGAAGGCGGCACACTGCTCGCCGAGGGCCGCGACAAGGCGCGGGCCGAGCTCGAGCGGCTCGGCCGCGACTACGGGCTCGAGGTCGATCCCGACGCGCTGGTCGAGGATCTTCCGGTCGGCATCCAGCAGCGGGTCGAGATCCTGAAGGCGCTCTATCGCGGTGCCGAGACGCTGATCCTCGACGAGCCGACCGGCGTGCTGACGCCGCAGGAGGCGGACAGGCTCTTCCAGTTCCTGCGCGTTCTGCGCGACCAGGGCAAGACCGTCATCCTGATCACGCATAAGCTCCGCGAGATCATGGATGTGACCGACCGCGTCACCGTCATGCGGCGCGGCGCCGTCGTCGCCGATCTCCCGACGCAGAACACCTCCAAGGAAGAGCTCGCCGAGCTCATGGTCGGCCGCAAGGTCAAGCTCGGCGGCGACAAGGCACGGGCGGCTCCCGGCGCCGTCGTGCTCGAGGTCGAGGACCTGCACGTCAATGACGAGCAGGGAAAGCCGCGCGTGCGCGGCGTCACCTTCAATGTCCGCGCCGGCGAGATCGTCGGTATCGCCGGCGTCTCGGGCAATGGCCAGACCGAGCTGCTCGAAGCCCTCGGCGGCATCCGCCCGGCCGCTTCCGGCCGTATCCGCCTGAAGGGCAACGAGGTCGGGACGCGCCGGCCGGGCCTGACCGCACGAATCCTCCGCCGGCTCGGCCTTGGCCATGTGCCGGAGGACCGCCACCGGATGGGCCTGGTCGCCGGCTTCGCCGCCTACGAGAACGCGATCCTCGGCCATCAGGACGAGGCGCAATATCACCGCGGCTGGCTGCTCGATCGCGCGCGCATGGTCGACTACTGCGGCGAATGGATGAAGGGCTACGACGTTCGTCCCGACAATCCGCTGCTCGAGGCGCTCTCCTTCTCCGGCGGCAACCAGCAGAAGCTCGTGGTCGCACGCGAGATGGAGCACGCGCCGGATCTCCTTCTGGTCGGCCAGCCGACCAGGGGCGTCGACATCGGCGCCATCGAGTTCATCCACAAGCGCCTGATCGCCATGCGCGATGCGGGTAAGGCGGTCCTCGTCGTCTCGGTCGAGCTCGACGAGATCATGGCGCTCTCCGACCGGATCCTCGTCATGTTCGACGGCCGCATCATCGGCGAGGTCTCGCCCGAAACCGCCACCGAACGCCAGCTCGGCCTGATGATGGCCGGGATCGCGGAGGCGGCGTGATGCTCCGCGACGCCTTCCTTTCGGAACCCTCTCCTGTGCTTCGCACGGGAGAGGGCCTTCGAGGCGAGGCCCACCCATGACCGCCGGCCTCGGCAAGGCGCCGCGCTGGGTGGACCTCGCGCTGGTGCCGCTGGTCAATCTTGTCGCCGCGCTGATCGTCTCCGGCATCGTCGTCGCCGCGGTCGGCCAGAGCCCGCTCAAGGCGCTCGAGGTGCTGGTCACCGGCTCCTTCGGCTATGGCGAGGCGATCGGCTACACGCTCTACTACACGACCAACTTCATCTTCACGGGGCTCGCGGTCGCGGTCGCCTTTCATGCCGGGCTGTTCAACATCGGCGGCGAGGGCCAGGCTTATATCGGGGGCTTGGGCGTCGGCATCGCGTGTCTCTGGCTCGGCGGCATCCTGCCGTTTCCGCTGATCTTCCTCCTGGCGATCGTCTTCGGCGCCGCCTTCGGCGCCGGCTGGGCCTATGTCCCGGGCTGGCTGCAGGCCAAGCGCGGCAGCCATGTGGTCATCACCACGATCATGTTCAACTTCATCGCCTCGGCGCTGATGACCTACATCATGGTCTATGTGCTGATCGTCCCCGGCCAGCAATCGCCGGAATCGCGCGGCTTCGATCCCTCGACCTTCCTGCCGACGGCGAAGCAGATGTTGGGCTCGGTCGGTATCGAGATCGCGGCGTCGCCGCTCAACCTCTCCTTCCTCGTGGCGCTGATCGCGGCGGCCGCCGTCTGGGTGTTCATCTGGTACACGCATCTGGGATACGAGCTGCGCGTCGTCGGCAAGAGCGAGCGCGCCGCGGTCTATTCCGGCATCTCGCCGGACCGCCACATCATCCTCGCCATGGCGATCTCCGGAGGCCTAGCCGGCCTTGTCGGCTTGAACGAGATCATGGGCGTGCAGCATCGCTTGCTGCTCAACTTCACCGGCGGTGTCGGCTTCGTCGGCATCGCGGTCGCGCTGATGGGGCGCAACCATCCCTTCGGCATCTGCCTGGCTGCCCTCCTGTTCGGCGCGCTCTACCAGGGCGGCTCCGAGCTCGCCTTCTCGATGCCGCAGCTCTCGAAAGAGATGGTCGTCGTCATCCAGGGCCTGGTGATCCTGTTCTGCGGTGCGCTGGAGCATTTGTTCCGCCCGCAGCTCGAACGCCTCTTCGCCAAGCCGCTGCCGGCGAAGGCGTGATGAAGACGATCATCGCCACCGCCGCTCTTCCGGAACCCTCTTCCGCCTTGTGCTCCCTCTCCCGGCGAAGCCGGGGGAGGGCTGGGGTGGGGGCCCGAGCGGAGCGAGGGCGGATGGCCAATATGGTGCTTGTCCGTCAGCCACCGCCCCACGATGCGGGGCGGCCCCCACCCTGCCCTCCCCCGGCTTCGCCGGGAGAGGGTTCCGAAGGGAAGCGGGAGAGGGGACACAAGGGCAAGTCTCGCTGAGATGGAAGACACCCTTCTCCTCATCGCGACCATGGCCTCCGCCACCTTGCGCGTGGCGACGCCGCTGGTGCTGGCGGCGCTGGCCGGTCTCTTCGCCGAGCGCTCCGGCATCGTCGATATCGGCCTCGAAGGAAAGATGCTGGGTGCGGCCTTCGCGGCTGCCGCCACGGCCGCGGTCACCGGATCGGCGTGGCTGGGCCTGCTCGCTGCGCTCGCCGCCTCGACCGCGCTTTCGCTGATCCACGGCTTCGCCTCGATCACCCATCACGGCAACCAGGTCGTCTCCGGCATGGCGCTCAACATCATGGTCGCGGGCCTCTGCCCGGTGCTGGCCAACGCCTGGTTCCGGCAGTCGGGGCAGACGCCGATGCTGGCGCAGCAGGCGCGCTTCGGCCCGATCGAGCTGCCTTTCGCGCAAGCCGTCGCCAAGGTACCGGTGCTGGGCCCGCTCTACGCGCAGGTGATCTCCGGCCACAACATCCTGGTCTATGCCGCGGCGGTCGCGGTTCCGCTCGTTGCTTTCGTCGTCTATCGCACCTCCTTCGGGCTGCGCCTGCGCGCGGTCGGCGAGAATCCGGAAGCGGTCGACACCGCCGGCGTCTCGGTTTCGCGGCTTCGCTATCGGGCGCTCATCCTCGCCGGGCTATTGTGCGGCGTCGCCGGTGCCTATCTCTCGACCGCCCACAATGCCGGCTTCATTCGCGACATGACCGCGGGCAAGGGCTATCTCGCGCTCGCGGCGCTCATCTTCGGCAAGTGGAAACCCGTGCCTACCTTGCTCGCCTGCCTGCTCTTCGCCTTCGCCGACGCCGTGCAGATCCGCCTCCAGGGCGTGCCCGTTCCCGGCATCGGCGCGATCCCCGTCCAGCTCATCCAGGCGCTGCCCTATGTGCTCACGGTCCTGCTGCTGGCGGGCTTCGTCGGCAAGTCCGTTGCGCCTAAGGCGAGCGGCATCCCGTATCTGAAGGAAAGATGAGCCAGGATCTGTTTCGCGCCGCGCGCGCCGTCCGCGAGCGCGCCTACGCGCCCTACTCGAGGTACAAGGTCGGCTGCGCCATCCGCGCCGCTTCCGGCGCCATCTATGTCGGTGCCAATGTCGAGAACGCAGCCTATCCGCAAGGCAATTGCGCCGAGACCTCGGCGATCGCGCAGATGATCGCGGCGGGGGAGACGCGCATCGTCGAGGTCGCGGTGATCGGCACCGGCAATCTGCTCTGCACGCCCTGCGGCGGCTGCCGGCAGCGCTTGCGCGAATTCGCCGGCGATGAGGTGAAGATCCGCCTCTGCCTCGACGGCGCCGTCAAGCGGACGGTGACGCTCGGCAAGCTTCTGCCGCTCTCCTTCGGCCCCGATCATCTCGGCGGTCGACCCGCCGACGAGGCGGACGCGGCGGCGGTGATTGCCAAGCGCGCGCTCAGAATCAAGCCCAGGGCCGTGCTGATCCTCGGCAGCGGCCTGGGCCCCGTCGCCGATGCGGTCGAGGGTGCCGTTGCCATTCCCTACAAGGACCTTCCGGGCTTCCCGCGTCCGTCGATCTCTGGGCATGCCGGCCGGCTGGTGCTGGGCAAGCTCGGCGGCGTGCCGGTCGCCGCGATGCAGGGCCGGGTTCATCTCTACGAAGGCAGCAGCACGGATGCGATGACTGCGCCGCTGCGCCTCTTCCGGCGGATGGGAGCGAAGACGCTCGTCGTCACCAATGCCGCGGGCGGGCTGCATGCCGATTGGCCGCCCGGCACGCTGATGGCGATCGCCGACCAGATCAACCTGACCGGCAAGAGCCCCCTGACCGGACCCAACGACGACAGCGTCGGCCCGCGCTTTCCCGACATGACGGAAGCCTACGACCCCAAGCTCCGCCGTGCCTGGAAGGCGGCGGCGAAGAAGGCGAAGGTCGCGATCGAGGAGGGCGTCTATCTCAGCGTGCCGGGCCCTTCCTACGAGACGCCGGCGGAGATCCGCGCCTTCCGCCGGCTCGGCGCCGACGCCGTCGGCATGTCGACCGTGATGGAGGTGATTGCCGCGCGCCATGCCGGATATCGCTGCGCCGGGCTGTCGATCATCACCAACCTTGCCGCCGGCCTCTCCAAGGCGCCGCTCGACCACAAGGAGGTGATCGCCGCGGGGCGCAGCGGCGCCAGGCGCCTCGTCCACCTGATCTCGGCCTTCCTCGAAGAGACCGGCGGCTGATGGCGAGGCCGTTTCCGCAGGACATCGTCCGCAGGAAGCGCGACGGCTACGCGCTCTCCGACGGCGACATCCGCTTCATGATCGAAGGCCTGACCGACGGCACGATCTCGGACGGCCAGATCGCCGCCTTCGCCATGGCGGTCTATTTCGTCGGCATGAAGCCCGGGGAGACCGCGGCGCTGACCCGGGCGATGGCCGATTCCGGCCGGAGTCTTTCATGGAAGCTGCCGGGGCCGGTGATCGACAAGCACTCGACCGGCGGCGTCGGCGACAAGGTCAGCCTGATGCTGGCGCCGATCGCCGCGGCGTGCGGCCTGTTCGTGCCGATGCTCTCCGGCCGTGCGCTCGGCCACACCGGCGGCACGCTCGACAAGATGGATTCGATCCCGGGCTATGCCAGCCAGCCGGACATCGCGCTCTTCCGCAAGACCGTTTCCGGCGTCGGCTGCGCCATCATCGGCCAGACCGGCGACATCGCGCCGGCCGACCGCCGCCTCTACGCGCTTCGCGATGTGACCGCGACGGTGGAGTCGGTGCCGCTGATCACCGCCTCGATCCTTTCGAAGAAGCTCGCGGCGGGATCGGACGGCCTGGTCATGGACGTCAAGGTGGGATCGGGTGCCTTCCTGCCCTCGATCGCCGAGGCTAAGGGGCTCGCGAGCTCGATCGTCTCGGTCGCGCGCGCCGCGGGCCTGAATTCGCGCGCGCTGATCACCGACATGAACCAAGTGCTGGGCGACACCGCCGGCAACGCGCTCGAAGTGCGGGAGGCGATCGACTACCTCACCGGCAAGCGCCGCGAGCCCCGCCTCGACACGGTGACGCAGACGCTCGCGGTCGAGATGCTGAAGCTCGGCGGCATCGTCGACCCCGCGGCCAAGGTGAAGCGTGCGCTCGACTCCGGCGCCGCGGCGGAGCGCTTCGCGCGCATGGTCAGGGCGCTGGGAGGCCCGGCCGATCTGGTCGAGCGGCCGGACAGGCATCTGCCGAAAGCGCCGGTGGTGCGGCCGGCTAAGCTCGGCAGGGGCGTGGTGACGCAGATGGATGTCGCCGCTGTCGGCCGCGTCGTGCTCGCGCTCGGCGGCGGCCGACGGCTTCCGACCGACGGCATCGATCACGCAGTCGGACTCTCCGAGGTCGCCGGCCTCGGCGAGGCGATCGGGACGACGCGCCCCTTCTGCCTGATCCATGCGCGCAGCGAGCAGGACGCAGCGCAGGCCGAAGCCGCGCTTAAGTCCGCCGTGCGGATCGGCAAGGCCGCGCCGAGATCCAGACCGCCGGTCGTCAGCCGGCGGTAAGACGGCCTCATCCCTCCTGCTTGATCTGCGGCACGTCGCGACCCAGCTCGCGGAAGCCGACGCCGAAATACAGGGCGCGGGCGGCGAGGCGCGCGGGGGCACCGAGGCAGGCGACCAGCATACGGGTTGCGCCGGCGGCCTTTGCCCGGTGCATGCCGTGGAGCTGAAGCGCGGTGCCCAATCCTTGTCGCCGAAAGTCGCGATGTGTGCCGACGGGCTCGAATTCGGCGGTTCGCGTCGCCTCGTCCAGCCAGATGATCGCGGTCGCGGCCAGCGTGCCGTCCGGTGCGGCGACCAGCACATGCAGATCGGCGCGATAGGGCCAGGTACGCCGGACACGCTCGAATGCCACCTCGGTGAAGCTGGAGGGGTGCCAGGCGTCGCGATGCGCCTTGACCGCATCCGCCGGCGAGACCTCCGCGGCGGTCAGGAACCGGAACCCCGCCGGCAGCACCGGCTCCGGCACCTCGGCCAGAGCGCGCGTGTTGAACTGCACCCAGGAGCCGTTGTCCGAGCCGGTCTCCGCATCGAAGGCGTAGCCATGCTTGGCGACGATGGCGAGCGCCTCGACGTCCGCGGACTGCACCGCCAGCTCGCGGTCGACATCGCCCGCGACCTCGTCGTACCAGTCGAGGATGCCGCTCAGCATCTGCGGCCGGTCCGGATGCACCTGCCAGGTCAGCCGTGCCGCCTTGGACTCGAGAAGCTTCCCGTCGCTGCGCGGGATGCGATAGGGCAGATAGGCTCAGCCCCATGCCGCCAGCCGGCCGTCGACGAACCACAGCCGGTGCCGCCAGAACGGGCTGAGCGCGTCGTAGTCCTTGGCCCAGAGCCAGGCCAGCTCGCCGACGGTCGCATCGCCGTTCACGAGATCCAGCCGCTGGGCCATCACCTCCTGGGCCAGGCCCTGCATCAGCCGGATGTCGATCGGACCCGGTGTTTCCATGCAGGCAAACTGGCAGCGCTGGACGGCCATGTCGAGGGAAGCGAGGCTGGACGGAGCCGGAGCGAGACCCGATACTCTCGCCCCATGGCAGAGATCGAGTGGACCTACGTCACCCGCGACTTCGAGACCATCTCCGGCGAGGCGGCGAAGGCGCTGATCGAGAAGACCAACGACCGCCGCTATCTCACGCGGGACGCCGGCATCCGCACCGTCTCCGTCGATCGCTGGAAGCTGGCGCAGGATGCCGAGCTGCATCACTGGCTCAGCGTCCGCGCCCATATGGACGAGGATCGAAACGTCGACCACGCCTATATGTACGACCGCTACTCGGCGCTGCAGGGGCGCACCTTCGAGAACGCGATCGAGCTGGGCTGCGTACCCTTCACCAACATGCGCGTCATCGGCCAGGTCTGCACGATGAAGCGCGTCTCCCTGCTCGACCCGCTGGCCGAGGGCTACCTCAAGCATCCGCACTGCGCCTATCGCGAAGGCACGCTGACGACGCTCAACGGCAACGTCGTGCCCGTGGCCGAGCTGATCGCGCTGCCGATCGAGCAGTTCCAGCCGAAGGAGAGCTACGACCTCGTTGTCATGCTCAACGTCATCGAGCACTGCTACAACGTGCCGGTGATCTTCCGGAAGATCTGGGACATGACGAGGCCCGGCGGCCTCGTGCTGTTCCACGACCGCTACTACGACCACGAGCAGGTGATCGTCGAAGCCGAGCGCACCTACGACGCGGCGCATCCGCTCAAGGTCGACCGCAAGATGATCAACGGTTTCCTGCAGCGCTTCCAGGGCGTCTTCTTCCGCGTGATCACGACGCACGGTTTCACCCAGCATTCGGGCACCGGCGATCAGGTCTACTTCATCGGCGTCAAGCCTGAGACGGCCTGAGCTTCCGTGCGTCTCGGCGTCTACGAGGCCTTCCAGCAGGCGCTGATCCACCTCAAGGCCGAGCGTTTCGATGAGGCTGCAGGCGCGCTCTACCTCGCCGCCTCGACCTGGCCCCGGAGCGCCGAGCTCTGGTATCTCGCCGGCTGCCTCGAGGAGCGCGCCGGCAAGGCCGGTGCTGCCGCCGACTGCTACCGCAAGGCGCTCGCCGCCGATCCCGAGCATCGCGGCGCGCGCGAGAATCTTTCGCAGATGGCGCTCGGCCTGTTCCGCTTGGGACTCGCGCGCGAGGCCGAAGGCGCGATCGACCTGGCCGCCGCCGCCTATGGCGAGGCGCTGCATCTCGCGCCCGGACACGCGGAGGCGGCGGAGCGCCTAAAGCGTCTCGCGCGCCAGCGCATCGGCGAGGCGGCGCTGGAGCCTCTCGCCGAAGGCTATCTCGGCAGCTTGCGCGCCGAGCTGCTCGACGCCGAGGCGCGCATGATCGGTCCGCTGGCCCAAGGCGGGCAGCCGGCGCAAGCGGGGATGCGTGCGCTCCGCACCCTCGCCATCGGCTGGCCGAGCGAGGCCGATTGGCATAACGCGCAGACCCTGGCTGCACGTCTCTTTTCCGGCGCGATCGAGCATCACCTCGGGCAGAACCAGCTCGACCAGGCGCGCGCGCTTCTTGCCCAAGTGATGCCGTGGGTCGGGGAGGAGGCGGCGCTGGTGCGCCTGCGCACGGTGCTGGTGCAGCGCTATCGCCTGCAGGCAGAGGCGCGGCGGCGATCCGGCGATCGTGCCGGGGCGATGGCAGCGTTTTGCTCCCTGCTCGCGCTGACGCCGGAATCGGGAGAGGCGAAGACCGCGCTCGAAGCGCTGTTGGCCGAAGGGTTGGCGGTCGCGCGCGAAGCCGAGGCGCGCGCCAGGACCGCCGAGGCCAAGGGCGACATGGAGGCGGCGGTCGCAGCGTATGAGGCGGCGGCCGCGGCGGCGCCCGATCCCGATCCGCATCTCGCGGCGATGACCACGGCGCGCTACCGCGCCTATTCTTCGCCGCGCAGCTCGCTCCTCTGGCCCGGCATCGGCCGTGTCGATGTCGCGAATGAGGGCGCGCTGCTCGTCGTCGTCGCACCTGAGCGGCCGCGCAAGAGATGGGCACTGGTCTCCTTCCTGCGCGAGCATGTCGTCTTCGACGACGGTTATGAGCATTTCTGGACGACGAGCATCCATTGGGAGTCGCGCGAGATCTGCCGCATCCTGTTGGAGCTGGGCTACGACCTCCACGTCATCAACACCCAGGCGCCGGCGCCGGCCAAGCCGGAGCGCTACGACGTTGTCTTCACCGGCCCGCCGGAGCTGCTGCGCCTCGCCGCGGCGATCCCGAAGGAGGCGGTGAAGATCGGCCTGCTGACCGGCTCGAGCCCCGACTTCCAGGATGCGGCCGAGGCGGCGCGCATCGCCGCCTTGCAGGCAAGACGGCCCGGCCCCTACGCCGCGAAGCGCACCGTCGGCAAGGAGGGCATGTTCGCCGGCATCGAGGCCGCCGACCGCTGCCTCCTGATCGGCAACGCGCAGACGCTTTCGACCTTCCCGGAACGCTACCGGGCCAAGATCGAGCCGATCCGCGTCAGCGCCTCGCCGCTCGCCTACATCAAGCCGGCCGCCGATCTGGTGCCGAAGGAACGCGAGTTCCTTTGGTATTTCGGCCATGGCGCGGTGCTGAAGGGGCTCGACCTCTTGCTCGAGATCTTCTCGCGCCAGGATACCTGGACGCTGAACGTCGTCGGCCTCGTGCTCGATGAACCCGACTTCCTTGCGCTCTACGGGTCCGAGCTGCTGCGCCACAAGCGCATCCGCTTCCACGGCCATCTGCGCGGCAACTCGCCCGAGCTCGCGCGCATCCATCGCCGCTCGGTCGCCTTCGTCGCGCCCAGCGCCTCCGAAGGCATGTCGAACGCGTGCGCCACCTGCATGACCGCCGGCCTCTACCCGATCCTCTCGCGCACCACCGGCATCGACCTGCCCGGCGGCCTCGGCATCTACCTGGAGACATGCTCGATCGAGGAGATCGAGGCGGCGATCCGCCGCGTGCACGCGATGGAGGCCGATGCGCTCGCCCGCGACATCGGCGCGATCCAAGCCTATGCCCAGGGCGCCTTCGGCCGTGCCGCCTACGCCAGCGAGATGCGCCGGCGCTTGAGCGAGATCATCGCCGGCGGCTGACGGTCATCCTATGCCGCCATCGCTCGCGGCGTCGCCTGTGCACTCAGATGGGCGAGGATGCGGCGGTTGACGTCGTCGGCATGGGTGAAGGGCGACATATGACCGGCGCCGGCGATGCGCTCGACCCGCGCATTCGGCATCGCTGCAGACAGCATCGCGACGATCTTCCGGCTCGGTCCCGGCGAGCGCTCGCCGACGAGGAGGAGCGTCGGCATCGCGAGCCCGGCATAGTCCTCGGCCCGGGCCGGTTCCTCGAACAGTGCGTGGAAGTCGAGCACGACCTTCGACAGGCGTTGTGTCGCCTTCAGGCGTGCCTTCATCGACATCGCCTCCCAGGTGCCGGCGCCGTTCCAGTAGTCGACGAAACTCGCCATGCCGCTCCAGTAGCCGCCGGAGATGAAGGCCGCCGTGATGCGGCCGGCGACGCCAGAGATCTCTTCGAGCAGCACTTCGGCCTCGGCTTCGCCGTTGCGCAGAATGTGGAAGCAGGAGGGCTCGATCAGGGTCAGGGTCCTGATCTTCTCTGGATGCTCGCGCGCGATGCGCAGTGCGACGCCGCCGCCGTAGGAGTGGCCGATCAGATGGACCGGTTGGCCGACGCGCTCGATCAGCGCGATGATCGGCGCCGCTTCATGCGCGAGTGCGAAGGCTGACTGCCCCATCCATGCCGGGCTCTCACCGCAGCCCCATTGGTCGGGAACCAGCTTGCGATACTCGCCGCTCAGGAGCGTCCCGAGCGAATCCCATTCGCGACCGCTGGCGGCCGAGCAATGCACGAGCACGACGGGCTCGCCGGTGAGGCTATCGGTATAGGCGATCGAGCGCGAGGCGGTGTCGGTGGGGATCATCGGTCGTCTCCCTGGATCGCGGGGCTAGGAGCCTGTCCAAGTAGTCGTTTTTCGAGGGTTAGCGAATCTGATTCCTTGCAGGTCCATGAGCAAGGAATTTCGCC
>VGEN01000042.1 GCA_016869285.1 Alphaproteobacteria bacterium | reverse complement strand
AGCATTCTCGCTCGATACCCCCGTCGCAATCGCTGCCCAGAACCGTCCCCGTTCGTCCCGCCCTGCCACCGGTGGCCGCCCCGGCGAGGGCAATGGCGCTCGTCCAGCACGATCCGATCGCCGCTTCCGCCTCTTCATCGCAAACGCCTCCGTAAGGTGTTGCGACGACCGCTTGAATTCGCCCAGTGCTCGGCAACCTCGGCGCCGACACGCGCTCGCTCAACTTCCAGGACGACTTTGTCTCGAAGCTGATCGACGCGACGAGCGAAGGTCTCGGCTCGATCGTCGATGCGGATCTGGCGAAGGAGTCCTCGCGCTTGCAGGCGCTCCAGGTGCAGCAGCAGCTCTCGGTCCAGACCCTCAACATTGCCAACAGCAATCCGCGGAACCTGATCAACCTCTTTCAGTAGTCCGACGGACACCGAGTGATCTCGGAACGGCCGCCTCGCTGAGGCGGCCGTTCTCGTTTCTACGGCTTGTCGGGGCTGCGTCCCGCTTCCTATTGTGGCTGCCCGCGCTCAAGCCAGGAATCCATGACCACGCGCCTCTACACCCACGCCGCCTGCCTGGACCACGACCCTGGACGGCTTCATCCCGAGCGTCCGGCGCGTCTTCAGGCCGTGCTGGCGGCGCTCGAAGGCCCCGACTTCGCGGCTCTCGAGCGGCTCGAAGCGCCGAGGGCGAAGCGCGCGCAGATCGGACGAGTGCATGATCTTGACTATGTCGACATGCTGCTCGCGGCGGTGCCCGATGTCGGCCGCGCCGACCTCGATGCCGACACGACGTTGTCGGCCGGCTCCGGCGAGGCAGCGCTGAGGGCCGCCGGTGCGGTCTGTGCTGCCGTCGCCGCCGCAGTGCGCGGCGAGGCCAAAAATGCCTTCTGTGCCGTCCGCCCGCCCGGCCACCATGCCGAGGCGGCGCAGGCGATGGGCTTCTGCCTTTTCAACAATGTCGCGGTCGGCGCCGCCGAAGCGATCGCGCAGGGTCTGGACCGCGTCGCCATCATCGATTTCGACGTGCACCACGGCAACGGCACGCAGCACATGTTCGAGCGCGATTTCCAGGTCTTCTTCGCCTCTACCCATCAATGGCCGCTCTATCCGGGCACTGGTGCTGCCGACGAGAGAGGCATCGGTAATGTCGTCAATGCGCCGCTGCCGCCGCTCGCGGGCTCGGCCGAGTTCCGCCAGGCGATGACCGAAAAGATCCTGCCGGCCGTCGACCGATTCCGCCCCGATCTAATCCTCATTTCTGCCGGCTTCGATGCGCATTGGCTCGATCCGCTGGGGTCGCTCAACCTGGACGAGGCCGACTACGCCTGGATTACCGAGGCGCTGTGCCGGATCGCCGACCGGCACGCCGAGGGCCGCGTCGTCTCGACCCTGGAAGGCGGCTACGACCTCGATGCGCTCGCCGCGTCCGCCGCAGCGCATGTCAAGGCGCTCATGGACTGGGGCAGGGGATCTTAGTAAGAGAGGGCACCATGGCTGCCTCTCCCATCCCCGCCGACATCGCCAAGCTCAGCTTCGAGGATGCCCTTGCCGAACTTGAGCAGATCGTCGGCCGCCTCGAAGCCGGCCGCGCCAAGCTCGACGATGCCATCGCCGCCTATGAGCGCGGCGCGCTGCTGAAGCGGCACTGCGAGGCCAAGCTTCGCGAAGCGCAGATGAAGGTCGAGCAGATCCAGCTGCAGCCGGACGGCTCGCTCGTCGCCAAACCGCTTGACTCCGAGTAGCGTGGCGAGTCCGGGCAAGGTGGCAAGCCAGGAACAGTTTCTCGCCGCACTCGGCGAGACCGCCGAAGCGGTCGTCGGCGTCATGGGCTACCTGCTGCCGGCGCCGACGGGACCAGAGGCCAGGCTGGCCGAGGCAATGCGCTACGCCGTGCTCGGAGGCGGCAAGCGGCTCCGCTCCTTCTTCGCCGTCGAGACTTCGAAGCTCTTCGGCGTCTCGCGCGGCTGCGCGCTCCGCGTCGCTTCGGCGATCGAGTTTCTACACGGCTACTCGCTGGTCCATGACGACCTGCCGTCGATGGATGACAGTGACCTGAGGCGCGGTCGGCCGAGTCTGCACAGAGCTTTCGACGAGGCAACCGCGATCCTCGCCGGCGATGCGCTGCTGACGCTCGCCTTCGAGGTACTCGCCGAGGTTGACACCCATCCCGATCCGGTCGTCCGCGTCGAGCTCGTCCGCCGCCTCGCTCAGGCGTCCGGCGCGCGCGGCATGGTCGGCGGCCAGGTGCTCGATCTGCTGGCCGAGCGCGAGCCCCTCGACATCCCGGCGATCACGCGTCTGCAGCGGCTCAAGACCGGCGAGATCTTCGCCTTCTCCTGCGAGTCGGGTGGCATTCTCGGCAAGGCGGCACCCTCGGTGCGTCACGCGCTGACAGCCTATGCGCATTCTCTCGGACTCGCCTTCCAGATCGCCGACGATCTCCTCGATGTTGAAGGCGACTCGAAAGCCACAGGCAAGCCGACGGGTCAGGACGCAGTCGCCGGCAAGGCGACCTTCGTCACCGTGCTCGGCCTTGAGCGCGCGCGAGCGCAGGCCTGGCGCCTCGCCGACCAGGCGATCGGGCACCTTGATTTGTTCCAGGACAAGGCCGACCTTCTGCGGGCGGCGGCGCGCTTCGTCGTCGATCGCCGCGCCTAAAGGCCTGTTGAGCTGAATGATCTCGAACCGGACCCCGCTCCTCGACCGCGTGCGCGAGCCCAAGGATCTGCGGGGCCTCGACCTGGTCGAGCTGATGCAGCTCGCCGAGGAGCTTCGGGCCGAGACGATCAGTGCTGTCGGCCATGTAGGCGGCCATCTTGGGGCCGGGCTCGGCGTCGTCGAGCTGACGGTGGCTCTGCATCACGTCTTCGCCACGCCCGAGGATCGGCTGATTTGGGATGTCGGGCACCAGGCCTACCCGCACAAGATCCTGACTGGACGGCGGAACCGCATCCGCACGCTCCGTCAGGGCGGCGGGCTTTCCGGCTTCACGCGCCGCGCCGAGAGCGAATACGACCCGTTCGGCGCCGCGCACTCTTCGACCTCGATCTCGGCTGCGCTCGGCATGGCCGTCGCACGCGACCTCAAGGGCGAGAAGCGGCATGTGATCGCGGTGATCGGTGACGGCGCGATCTCCGCCGGAATGGCCTATGAAGCGATGAACAATGCCGGCGCGCTCGGCAGCCGGCTCATCGTCATCCTCAACGACAACGAGATGTCGATCGCCCCGCCAGTCGGGGCGATGAGCGGCTATCTCTCCAGGCTCAGCTCGTCCAAGTCCTATCGCGGCTTCCGCGACGTGATGAAGGAAATGGCGCGCGCGCTGCCGCGCCCGATCGAGGAAGCCGCGCGCCGGGCTGAAGATTTCGCCCGCGGCTTCGCCGGCGGCGGCGCGATGTTCGAGGAGCTCGGCTTCTACTATGTCGGCCCGGTCGATGGCCACGATCTCGACCATCTTGTGCCGATCCTGAAGAACCTGCGCGACACCCATGGTCGGAAGCCGGTGTTGCTGCATGTCGTGACGCAGAAAGGGAAGGGGCATCCTTTCGCCAAGGAATCGGAGGAGAAGTATCACGCGGTCGGCAAGTTCGATGTGGTCACGGGTGCGATGGCCGCGTCCAAGCCTGGACCGCCGACCTATACCCGGGTCTTCGGCGAGAGCCTGATCCGCGAGGCGCAGCGCGATCCAGCGATCGTCGCGATCACTGCGGCGATGCCGTCAGGCACCGGCGTCGACCTTTTCGCCAAGCGCTTCCCGCTCCGCTCCTTCGATGTCGGTATTGCCGAGCAGCACGCCGTCACCTTTGCCGCCGGGCTCGCGACCGAAGGCCTGAAGCCGTTCTGCGCGATCTATTCGACCTTCCTGCAGCGGGCCTACGATCAGGTCGTGCACGATGTCGCGATCCAGCGGCTGCCGGTGCGCTTCGCCATCGACCGCGCCGGCCTCGTCGGCGCCGACGGCCCGACCCATGCCGGCAGCTACGATGTGACCTATCTCGCGACGCTGCCGGACTTCGTCGTGATGGCGGCGGCGGACGAGGCCGAGCTCGAGCGCATGGTGGCGACCGCCGCGTGCATCGACGACCGCCCTTCGGCACTCCGCTACCCCCGAGGAGAAGGCACGGGCGCAGTGCGGTCGGAGAATCCCGAGCCGATTGGGATCGGCCGCGGCCGAATCTTGCGCGAAGGCTCGCGCGTGGCACTGCTCTCGCTCGGAGGGAGGCTGCAGGATGCGCTGGCCGCCGCGGAAGATCTCGCTTCGCGCGGGCTCTCGACCACGGTTGCCGATGCGCGTTTTGCCAAGCCGTTGGACACCGATCTGATCCGGCGTCTGGCGGTGAACCACGAGATCCTGGTCACGATCGAGGAAGGCGCGATCGGCGGTTTCGCCGCCCATGTGCTGCAATTCCTCGCAACGTCGGGTTTGATCGACCACGGGCTCAAGGTCAGGCCGATGACGCTGCCCGATCGCTTCATCGAGCACGATACACCGCAGCGCCAATACGCCGATGCAGGACTCGACGCCAAGGCGATCGTGGCGACCGTACTGGCCGCGCTCGGCCGCGCCGAGGGAGCAGCGCGCGCTTAGCGATGCTGAACGCGCTGACCGAGCGCGCGCGCAAGGGCCTCGATCGCTGGATCCCAGGTCTCGCCCGGCTCACGGACGAAAGCCCGTGATCGCGGACTCAACGGCTCTCGCCCAGCTCCGAAGAGCGTGTAGTTGGTCCTCGCCATCAGGTGCAATATCTCGGTTCCGGCGGCGCCGGCGAGCACATACGCGGTTGTCGCAGTCGCCAGAACCAGGTCGAGCTGACTCGAGAGAGCCAGAAGCCCATCCAAATCGTTGAACATGTCGATGTCGTCAAATTGGGCTATGTCGACGCCGAAGCGCGCGCTGACCTCGGCGATTTCGTCGCGCCGATCGCCGTACTGAAGATTGACGAACCGAATGTTTGGCGTCCGCAGGATGCCTCCCCATTCCGTCAGTCGAGTGTGGTGGCGTCGAGCATAAGGACTGTCCTTCAGGCTGCGCCAGGCGATGCCGACCTTGAGGCCATCGCCCAGGAGGCGAAGGCGAGCCGCGTTGGGCGCCGAGCGCTCACGATCAGGCACCAGGTACGCGCCCTTGCTCTGGAACGACTCCATATCGAGGCCCAGTACGCGCGGGAGGCTGCATATCGCGAGCTGGGCGGCGACGCTCCCTGGAGGCAGATCTGGCTTATGCCGATTGCGTTCGATCACTTCGATGTTGGGATAGGTGCGCCGGAGGATTGAAACGAGGCGGCCGTCGCATTCGACGAGGATGTTCGGCGCACGTTCGAGAGCGCGTCGGATGAACTGACTGAACAGAATTTGATCGCCGACGCCCTGCTCCCCCCAGATCAGGAGCCTTCCAGAAGGGATTGGCCGTCCGTCCCATATCGGAATGGAGAGAGTGTCGTAGTAGGAACCGGTGCCGACGTTGCGCCACTCATACTCTTCCAATCCCTCGCGAAGACGTCCGCCGATCAGCAAGGTGGTTGCCAGCGACATATGCGCGGCGGGGTCGTCTGGCCGGCGCGCGAGTCCGGCGCGGATGGCCTGCTCAGCCTCTTTCAGGCGCCCAAGCTCCTTCAAGGCGATTCCCAGATTTACGTGCAGCTCGCCCCTCGCGGGCGCGAGATGGACCGCGCGGTGCGCGCAACGCAACGCGTCCAGATCGAGAGTGAGGTCGGTATAAGCGTTGAAAAGCGCATTGTGGCTCGCAGCCAATGACGGAAGAAGAGAGATCGCCTTCCGTGCCCAGCTGCAGGCAGTACCCGGGTCCCCGGCGATTCGGGCCCCGTCCGCCATGCCGACCATGGCGATCGGTTCGGCAGGCGCCAGGCGCCAGGCCCGGATACGGGGAAGAAGCTGTTGCTCCGGCGGAACCGCCGGCTCGGAGATCGACGAGATACCCTGCCATCCGTCTGCATTGGCAGGGGCGAGCGTCAGGAAGCGCCGATAGCCGATACGGGCGAGCTGCGTCCTGCCGAGAGCCTGCGCCGCGTGGGCCGCGACCAGTAGCGCATCAGCCGAAGGTGAAGTGATCGCCTCGGCGCGTTTGGCGAGGCGATAGGCGAGCGTCCAGCCGTTTTGCCGAAATGCCAGCGCGGCGAGGTTGAGCAGAGCGCGATCTTCCGATGGCGACACGCTCGCAGCTCGCCTGTATGCGGCGTAGGCACCGTGAGCCTGCCCGATCCGCTCCAGCGCGGCGCCGAGATCGTTCCAGAGTTCCCATCTGCCGGGATCGAGACGGACCCGGCCGAGCAGCCCTTCGGCGAGACGATGTAGATCACCGCGACGATGGCTTATACGAATGAGGCTGTCGAAGCAGTCTGCTGCGGTCGGCTCGATCCGGGCCAGCGCCGCCAAGGCGCGGTCGGCCTCCGCAAGGTCTCCTTGATTTTCGGCTGCCGCGGCAAGCAGGCGAAGCGCGTGAGAGCTTCCGGGTTGGCGCGCCAGGACTGCGTGAGCCGAACGCATGGCATCGCCGAAGCGTGCCGACCGGAAGTGCTGCCCGGCCTGCTTAAGCGCTTCGTCAGGATTCATTCACGCCTGGACCTTCTTGACCGCGTACGGCACCGCGAGCATACCCTCGCTCCTGCGGCGCTTCGGCGCACGCATCTTAGCAGAAGCCCAGGCGGCGAAGGGAACAGTGTCCAAACGACCGGGGAAGCTTCGGCTGGACGAACTCCTCGTCGAGCGCGGCCACGCTGAGAACCGTGCCAAGGCCCAGGCACTGATCCTGGCCGGGCTGGTCGTTGGCGCGGGGGGCCGCCGTCTAGAAAAGGCCGGCAAGACGATGCCCAAGGACGCGGAGATCGAGGTCAAGGGTAAGGAGCATCCTTGGGTCTCGCGCGGCGGGATCAAGCTCGCGTACGGGCTCGACCGATTTGCGATCGATCCGTCGGGGCTGGTCGCGCTCGATGTCGGCGCCTCGACCGGCGGATTCACCGACGTGCTGTTGAGCCGCGGCGCGCGCAAGGTCTACGCGGCCGATGTCGGTTACAACCAGCTCGCTTGGAAACTGCGCGAGGATCTGCGTGTGGTCGTCATGGAAAAGACGAATGCGCGCTACCTGACGGCGACGCAGATTCCGGAGCCGATCGACCTGATCGTCTGCGATGCCAGCTTCATCCCTTTGCATCTCGTTCTGGCGGCGGCGCTCGATCTCGTTAGGCCGGGTGCGCGGCTGGTCGCGCTGATCAAGCCGCAATTCGAGGTCGGCCCGGATCGCGTCGGCAAGGGCGGCATCGTCCGCGATCCGGCGCTGCACGAAGAGGCCTGCGCCGCTGTTCGCGCATGGATCGAAGGCCGCGGTTGGCGGGTGCTCGGGCTCGCGGACTCGCCGATCACCGGCGCCGACGGCAACCGAGAGTTCCTGGTCGCCGCCGAAAAGCCCTGAGCCGGGAGAGCCGATGGTTGACCACCCCTATCGGAGCTGAATGCCCGCTTCCGGCACGAGGCGCACTAACGCCGCGAGCGAGCGAATTCCTTCGAAGAGCGTATCGATCTCCTCCGGCAGATCGCCCGACATGATCGCGTCGCGCAAAAGCTGCCAGGTCGGTTTGGTCTCGGGATAGGTCTCGACTCTGACTTTCGTGTCGGCGCTGAGCCCCGCCAGCTGCTTGGCTGCGGCGATCGCAGCGACGAAGTCGCCTTCAGCATCGGCAAGCTTGAGGCGGATAGCCTCCTCGCCCGTCCACACGCGCCCGCGGGCGACGCCGTCGACCTCGCTCGGTGTCAGCTTTCGCGCCTCCATGACCTTTCGGGTGAAGTCGAGATAGGCGCGGTCGAACATCGCTTCGACGCGGCGGCGCTCCTCTTCAGTGAAGGGCCGTGTCATCCGCCACATGCCGGCATGCTCGCCGACCTCGATCGCATCGGTCGCGATGCCGGCGTTCCTCATCAGTTCGGATGCCACGATCTTGCCGCCGACGACGCCGATCGATCCGGTTAGCGTTCCGGGCGAGACGACGATGCGGTCGGCGGCGAGCGCGACGAAGTAGCCACCCGAAGCGGCGACGTCCTTGAGGCTCGCGACAACCGGCTTCGCCTTCCGGGCCCGCCGGATGTGATCGAAGATCGCGTCCGAGGCGAGGTAGGAGCCGCCGGGGCTGTCGATGCGGAGCACAATCGCGACAACGTCTGCATCCTCGGCCGCCTCTTCGAGAGCCTTGCCGATGCGCTCAGCCGAGAAACGCGGCATGCCGAAGCTGCGTCCCTCGGAGCGGGTGACGTCGCCTTCGCCATGGATGACTGCGATTGTCGGCCCGCTTCGCCATGGCGTTCCGAGCCGCCGGTAGTAGCGTTCGAGCGTGACCGCTTCGGCCTTGCCGTCGCCGGCCCCGGCAGCATCGATGACGTCGACGCGATAGCCCAGCCTGTCGATCAGCTTGTCGCGGACGGCCTCACCTGAGGGGAGCGGCGCGTTGTCGACGAGCACGCGAAGCGCCGCCTCAGGAATCTTGCGGCTTTCGGCTACACCCTTGACCATCTGATCGAACCAGCCGCGCACGGCGCGGCCAAGGTTCTCACGCACGGGCTCGGAGAAGGAGCTGCGCGTTACCGGCTCCATTGCGCCCTTGTATTCGTGGCGCTGGATCATGTCGGCGGCGAGGCCGAGCTTCTCTAAGGTGCCCTTGACGAACACGCCTTCGAGCGAGAGGCCGGTCCACGACCAGTCGCCGGAAGGCTGCATCCAGACCTCGTCGGCAGCGGAAGCGAGGTAGTAGGCAGCGCCGCCGCCTAGCCCGCCGTCGCCGAAGCTGTCGGCGAAGGCGAAAACCAGCTTGCCGGCGGCACGAAGTCGCAGAAGCGCTTGGCGGAGTTCCTGCGCTTCGGCAAGGCCGGGGCTGGCGCGGCCGACATCGAGGACGAGGCCCTTGACCTGCGGATCGGTCTCGGCGCGTGTGAGCCCGGCGATCACGCCCTCGAGTCCGAGGCGCCGGCCACGCAGCGCGCGCGTCAGGCTCCCACCGTCGGAGGCTCCCAACCGGCCGTCGAGCGTGAGCGTCAGCACCATCGACTTCGGCAGGCGTTGGGGCTCGAGCCCAGGGATCGGCACGACGTAGAGAGCCAGGCCGACGGCGATCGCCAGCGACACGACGGCCGCGCCGACCAGGGCCAGGAGGACGGTGACGACCCGCCAGACGAGCCGGCCCAGCCAACGCAGCAGCCACATCCGTTCTACTCTCTCAGATCAAAGGGTTGAACGGATGTAGGAGCGTCGGCGACGGCTGTCCAGTGGCACCTCCTTGACGGGCTCGGTATTACGCCTTAAATGCAATTAAGAATTATTAACAATTAACCCGATGCTGAAGGACCTCGCCAAGACCTTGACCTTCGCCGCGCTCCACCTCGCCACCGGCTTCGGCGTGAGCTACGCCTTCACCGGCTCCGTCGTGGTCGCGACCGGCATCGCGCTGACCGAGCCGGCAGTCAACACGATCGTCTTCTTCTTCCATGATCGCGCCTGGCGGCGGTTTCCCGCGCTCAACCGGCGGCCGGCCCTGGGCCCTGGCCTTGGCACCACTGGCACCAGAGCTGCCTGAGCACCGCTTCGAAGGAACGTGCGTGGGCAGGACCGTCGCAGAGGGGCGAGGAAGCTACACGATCGCGCAGCGTAAGCCTGAGGTGCGAGAGGCGGTCGCGATCATGGGCAAGCGCCACCGCGCGGGCGACGTAGTCATCCGCGTCCCGGGCGACCAACTCCGTGAGGCCGATCTGGGCGAGACTCGAGGCGCCCATCCGGGCGACGAAGCGCTCGCCGACCAGCGTCACAACGGGAATCCCCATCCATAGCGCCTCGAAGGTCGTGGTCGAGCCGTTGAACGGGAATGGGTCGAGCGCGATATCGACTTGGCTCAGGACCGCGAGATGCTCGCTCAGTGGGACTCGACCGGCGACGAAGCGAAGGCGGTCGCTGGCAATCCCGTGATGCGCGAAAGCGTCGAGGATCGTCTTCTTCAGCTTCGGCGACTCGTAGGCGTTCACATACTTCAGGAGCAGGCGGGACTGCGGAAGAGCCTGCAGGATGCGCGCCCAGGCGGCGAACACCGCGCCGTTGAATTTGTGCGGATTGTTCATCGAGCCGAAGGTGATGCCGGGAGTCGCCTTCGGTTGCGGCGCGGGAGCGCCGGCCGGCGCCTCGTGCAGAACCAGGCAGGGGAGCCTGATCAGGCGCTCGGTAAATCGCTCCGTCGTCGTCTCGGGATGGAGAACGCGATCGGTGAGCCATCCATCCATCGCCGTGAGCCCGCTCGTGGTGACGTCGCCGAAGGCGAGCTGGAGCGGCGCCGGTCTGTACGCGGCGATGCCCGGTCGGTTGCCGAAGGTATGGCCGGCGACCATGACCAGGATGTCGATGCGATCGGCGTGGATCATCTCGGCAACGGCGGCGTCTGCGATGCCTCGGGTTTCGCGCCAGGCCTCGGCCGCGCCGAGGAAGCGCGTCGTGACCGGATCGGGCTGCCGCAGATCGCCATAGATCAGCGATGCGAACGCGCTCCGGTCGAGCCGCTCGAATACGCCGATGAGATTGCGTCCTACCGGGTGGTTGCTGAGGTCGGCTGAACACCAGCCCAGCCGGAGGCGGCGTTCGGGCGACCGATCGACCTCAAGCGGCCGGTTCAAGGGATAGACGGGCCAGGCGTGCCGCTGCTCCCAGCGGCGGGCCTCGGCGAAGATCTGCTCGTTGGTCGTCGTCTCCGCGCAGCAGAGCGCGAAGATCAGGCTTGAGTGGAGTCCCGGCGCGGTCGCGATGGCGATTGCCCGGCGGTGGCGACGGAGCGCGCTCGCATGATCGATCTCGGTCTGATCGAGGTTGGCGAGATTGCTGTGCCCCTCGGCGAGCATCGGCTCCAGCGCGAGCGCGCGGCGATAGCGGGTGCGGGCGTCCTCACCCCGTCCCAGGCGTTGCAGCGCGAGCGCGCTGTTGGCGAGCGCGGAGGTGTGGAGGGGAGCGGCGGCCAGCGCAAGATCGAAGGCGGCAAGCGCTTCGGCGAGCTCACTGCGCTGGAAATGCGCCACGCCGCGCTCGTTGAGCGTCTGCGCGACGAAGCCGGAGAGCGTGGCGCGTGCCGCTTCCGAAGCCGGATCGGCCGCGACGGCGCGTGCGTAGGTGCGCTGAACCTCGGCCGCCGGCGAACCGGTGCGGAGCGCATGGCCAAGATTGAGCCATGTGCCAAGCTCGGCGGGGGCGAGCGCCAGCGCCGAGCGAAACAGCGCTGCACCCTTGGCGATGTGACCGGCTGAGGCGAGAATCGCACCGAGGCTGTTACGATAGGCGGCGATCTCCGGGGCGGCGGCGACGGCGCGGCCGATCCTGTCGGTGGCGGCGCCGACGTTCCCTTCACGCCAGAGCTCGATCCCCTCGGCGTAGAGCGTGTCCGGCGTCGAAGCCACGGCTCAGGGAACCGATGCGGCCCAGGCGAGGATATTGCGGAACACCTCTGCCATGCCTTCCGGTGGGCGCTGCCCTGGGGCGTTCAGCGAGTGATCGGCGCCGGAGAGCCGAAGCGCCGTGACGTCGCGGCCGCTGTGGCCGAGCCGCGAAACCAGGGCGTCGTGGGCGGCGACCGGCCAGTTCGCATCTGCATCGCCTTGCGCGGCGAACACCCGCGCCGACGAGGCCAGCAGATCGGCAACCGGATCGGCGGCGAGGAAGCTCGACCAGCGGCGATGCGGATGGCCGAGCGCGAAGTCGCTCGTGCTTTCCGGCGTCGCCCGGATGCGCTCGATCATCGCCAGCGTATCGTCTCGGGGCCGCCTGCGCGTCTCGCCCCACAGGACCAGCTCGGCCGCCGGGTCGGGACCGGGCGAGGCGAGGAGCGCTGCATGGCTCACTTCGGGGTCGAGGCGGGCAAGGCGGGCCGCGAGGACACCACCCTCCGAATGGCCGATCACCAGCGTCCGCCCGCCAACGACGTTTGCGGTGGTGCGCGCTGCTGCAACAGCGGCCAAGAGCGCCGTTGCCCAGCGCTCGACCGTGTGTTCCTCGAGGAAGGCGGCGGGGCAGCCCTCGGCTTGACCGCCGATCGGTGCCTCTGCCGTGCCGCGCGCGCCCGGCTTTTCGACCGCGAGCACGCGGTAGCGATCTTCGGCGATGCTGCGAAAGACATTGTGATACCCCACCGCGCTCATCCGACCGTCCGGCAGCGGCCGGAAAAGCCCGTTGCAGCCTGAGCCCTGGATCACGAGCGCCAACGGTTTCGGCGTTGCGCTGTCGGAGAGGTAGAAGTTAATGCTGCGACCGAATCCGTCCACCGCACTCATGCGCTCGAAGAGGGTGCCGGCGACGCGCTCGGCTGTCGCCGACGTCGCCGGCAGTGCGACGAGCGCTAGAAGGAGAAGCCGGGCTAGCGTTCGCCGCATTGGGCGCGGTGGCGGATCAGATGGTCGGCGAGCACGACCGCCATCATCGCCTCCCCGACTGGGACCGCCCGGATGCCCACGCAGGGGTCGTGACGGCCCTTAGTCGAGATCTCGGTGTCGTTGCCGTGCAAATCGACGGTACGCCGCGGCGTCATGATCGAGCTGGTCGGCTTGACCGCGAAGCGGACGACCACGTCCTGGCCCGAGGAGATGCCGCCGAGGATGCCCCCCGCCTGGTTCGAGAGGAACGAGACCTCGCCCTTCTCCATGCGCATCTCGTCGGCATTGGTCTCGCCGGTCAGCTCCGCGGCAGCCATGCCGGCACCGACCTCGACGCCCTTGACCGCGTTGATGCTCATCATCGCCTTGGCGAGATCGGCATCGAGCTTGTCATAGATCGGATCTCCCAGGCCCGCCGGGACGCCGGAAGCGACGACCTCGATGACTGCGCCGACCGAAGATCCGGCTTTCCGCACCTCGTCGAGCACGCCATGCCAAGCCTGCGCCGCGACCGGGTCGGGACACCAGAACGGGTTGTTGGCGCACTCCGCCCAGTTCCAGCGCGCACGATCGATGCGATGAGACCCGACCTGGATCAAGGCGCCGCGGATGACGATCGAGTCGCCCAGGATCTTGCGGGCGATGGCGCCGGCGGCGACCCGGCTCGCAGTCTCGCGCGCCGAGGAGCGGCCGCCGCCGCGAAAATCGCGGATGCCGTACTTCTTCCAATAGGTGTAGTCGGCATGGCCCGGGCGGAACTTGTCCTTGATCTCGGAATAGTCCTTCGAGCGCGCATCCTCGTTCTCGATCAGGAGCGAGATAGGCGTGCCGGTGGTCTTCCCTTCGAAAACGCCGGAGAGGATCTTCACCTGATCCGGCTCGCGCCGCTGGGTGGTGAAGCGCGACTGGCCGGGCTTGCGCTTGTCGAGCCAGACCTGGACGTCGTGCTCGGCGAGCGGAATCAGCGGCGGCGTGCCGTCGACGATGCAGCCGATCGCGGGCCCATGGCTCTCGCCCCAGGTGGTGAAGCGGAAGGCGCTGCCGAAGCTGTTGCCGGCCATCGGGCTGCCTTTAGACGACGGCGATGTCCGGCGCGTCGACCGCCTTCATGCCGACGACGTGATAGCCGGAATCGACGTGATGGGTCTCGCCGGTGACGCCGCTCGAGAGATGGCTCAGGAGATAGATGCCGGCGCCGCCGACATCCTCGAGCGTCGTGTTGCGTTTCAAGGGTGAGTTGTACTGGTTCCACTTGAGAATGTAGCGAAAGTCACCGATGCCGGAAGCGGCCAGCGTCTTCGCCGGCCCGGCGGAGATCGCATTCACGCGGATGTTCTGGCCGCCGAGATCGGCCGCCAGATAGCGCACGCTCGCCTCCAGCGCCGCCTTGGCGACGCCCATGACGTTGTAATGCGGCATCACGCGCTCGGCGCCGTAATAGGTCAGCGTCACCATGCTGCCGCCGTCGGTCATCAGCGGCGCCGCGCGCTGCGCGCAGGCGGTGAGCGAGTAGCAGGAAACGTCGAGCGTCAGCAGAAAGTTCTTCCGCGTGGTCGCGACGTACTTGCCCTTGAGCTCCTCCTTGTCGGAGAAGGCGATCGCATGGACCAGGAAGTCGAGCTTTCCCCAGCTCTGCTTCAGCGTCTCGAACACACGGTCCATGCTCTGCTCGTCGGTGACGTCGCAGGGCAGCACGATCTTTGATCCGACCGAAGCGGCGAGCGGCTCGACTCGCTTCTGCAGCGCCTCGCCTTGGAAGGTGAAGGCTAGCTCGGCGCCCTGACCTGCGACGGCCTTGGCGATGCCCCAGCCGAGCGACCTGTCGTTCGCGACGCCCATGATCAGGCCTCGCTTGCCCGCCATCAGCCCCGTGGCGGCTGCCGCTTGAGACGTCATCAGGTCCTCGTACTCGCTGCTGGTTTGGAGGAGGCGGCGATCACTGCTCCAGCCCCGCTTTCTTGCGCGGCTGGTAGTTCTTCGGCTTCCATTTCTCGATGAAACGCTCGAGCTCGCGATCCGGCTCGTCGGGAAGCGCGATACGGATGCGGACATATTGGTCGCCGCGGCTGGCGCCCCGTGCATCGGGAATGCCCTTGCTCTTGAGCCGGAGCGTGGTGCCGGCATTCGAGTGCTCAGGCACGCGCAGCGTCACCTTGCCGTCGATGGTCGGCACGGTGATCGCGGCGCCGGCGAGCGCTTCCTGCAGCGTGATCGGGAGGTCGAGATAGACGTCGTTCCCTTTGCGCTCGAAGAGGGCATGCGGGGCGACCTGAATGTCGACATAGGCATCGCCGGCTTCGCCGCCATGGGTGCCGGGGCGACCCTGGCCCTTGAGCCGGAGCTTCGCTCCCTCCTCGGTGCCGGGCGGGATCGCGACATCGAGCGCGCGCCCGTCTGGAAAGGTGACGCGCTTCTTGATGCCGGCCGCTGCCTCGGCGAAGTCGAGCTTGAGCGAGTAGGTGACGTCGGCACCGCGCTCGGGCCTTGGGCCGGATGAGCGGCGGCCGCGACCGCCGGCAGCGCCGCCGCGCGTCGCCTGGCGGATGAACTCCTCGAAGATATCGTCTGCCGCGCCGAAGGGGCTGCCGGCGAACGGATCTCCACCGGCTGCATTACCGCCGCCGGCATTGGCACGGGCACCCGAGCGGCCACCGCGCCAAAAGCCGCCCTGACGCTGCTCTTGGCCCGACGCATCGATCTTGCCGCGGTCGAACTTGGCGCGCTTCTCGGCGTCGCCGACGACGTCGTAGGCGGCGTTCACTTCCTTGAACTGCCGCTCGACCTCAGGCTTGCCGGGATTCAGATCCGGGTGGAACTTCTTGGCGAGCTTACGGTAGGCCGCCTTGATCTCGTCCTGGCTTGCGCCGCGGGGAACGCCAAGGGTCTGATAGGGATCGCGCATCCAGGGTCCGATTACGACGGACCCGCATCATAACGGCAAGAGCCCGCCGCGCCTCGGAAATTTCCCGTCCGAGGCGCGGTGAATGTGGAGGCTACTGAACGACTTTCCAAGAGCCGTCCGGCTGGCGGCAGGCGGTGCCGTAGGCCTGCTCCTGACGACCGCCGACGACGATGGTGTTCTGGAACTCGCGGCAATAGGCGCCCGAGGCCGAGGTGCCTTCACGGGTCGGCACGACATAGCCCGAATTGCCGGATTGCGGGTTGTTCCAGGTGATGCGCTCGCCGACCGGAGCGGCATAGGCGCGGGACTGGGCGCGGTCGTGCGCAGCGCGGTCGGCCGAATCGAGGCTCTTGCCGACCTCGCCGCCGAGGAAGGCGCCGAGCAGGGTGCCGGCCGCGATCGCGGCCACTTGTCCCGTGCCGCGGCCGAACTGGCTGCCCAGCGCCGCGCCGCCTATGGCACCGGCGACGGTGCCGACATTCTGCTTGGCGCCGCTGTCGGCCGCGCATCCGGCCAGCGCCAGCGCGATCATCCCGACCGCGGCAATCTTCATCTTCATCTGATGAACCCTCACTCCATTTCCAGGCATTTCCAGGCGTCGAACGGGCGGCCCCGCCGCGCCATCCCTTTTAGCAGATATAATAGCGCCGATGGTGGCAGGAAAATGGCGCAGATCACACCTTTGGACTCTCAATGAATGACACGGATGAAGCCGACCCGATCCTGCTCTTCAAGCGCTGGCTCGAAGAGGCAAAGGCGAGCGAGCCGAGTGATCCGACGGCGATGACGCTGGCGACCGCCGGTGCCCAGGGGCAGCCCTCGGCCCGCATGGTGCTGCTCAAGGACGCCGATTCGACCGGTTTCGTCTTCTACACCAACCTCGAGAGCCGGAAGGCGCTCGATCTCAAGGCTAACCCGAAGGCGGCGCTGCTCTTCCACTGGAAGTCGTTGCGCCGCCAGGTGCGGATCGAGGGGCCGGTGGCGCCGGTCAGCGAGAGTGAGGCCGATGCCTACTTCGCCACCCGGCCACGCGGCAGCCAGATCGGTGCCTGGGCCTCGGACCAGTCGCGCCCGATGGAAAGCCGCTTCGCCCTGGAGAAGAGGGTTGCCGAGGTAACGGCCCGGTACCTGGTTGGGGCCATTCCGCGACCGCCGCAATGGTCAGGGCTCCGGGTGGCGCCCCTCGTCATCGAGTTTTGGCAAGACAAACCGTTCCGTCTACATGACAGACTAGTCTATACGCGGGAAGCCGCCGGATGGGCCACCCAGCGGGTGTTCCCATGACCCTGCCGTCCGCCCATCCGGCCCCGCGGCTGATGCGACTTGCGACCTATGCCGCCGTCGGGCTCGCCGTCGTGCTGGCCTTGGTCAAGGCAATCGCCTGGCAGGCGACCGGCTCGGTCGCCGTGCTGTCGAGCCTGGTCGACTCGCTGCTCGATGCCGCCGCCTCGCTGATCAACCTGTTCGCGATCCGCCAGGCGCTGGAGCCGGCCGATGCCGAGCATCGGTTCGGGCATGGCAAGGCGGAGCCGCTGGCGGCGCTCGGCCAGGCGGCCTTCATCGCCGGATCCGGCCTCCTTGTCGTGCTGCAGGCGGTAGGCAACCTGCTGCAGCCGCGGCCGCTCCACAATGCCGGCATCGGCCTCGCGATCATGTTGTTCTCGATCGTCGCCACCTTCGCGCTCGTCCGCTTCCAGGCCTATGTCGTCCGTCGCTCGGACTCGGTCGCGATCCGCGCCGACCGCCTTCATTACGCCGGCGACGTGATGATGAATGGCAGCGTGATCCTGGCGCTGATGCTGACCGACTGGCTCGACATCTACTGGGTCGATCCGCTCTGCGGCATCGCCATCGCGGGATACATGCTCTGGGGCTCGGTCTCGATTGCCAGGATTGCGCTCGACATGCTGATGGACCGCGAGCTCTCCGACGCGGTACGCCAGCAGATCATCGCGATCGTCAAGGCGCATCCCGAGGTTCGGGCGGTGCATGACCTCCGCACCCGTGCCTCGGGGCCGCGCCAGTTCATCCAGCTGCACATGGTGCTTCCGGCCGAGCTGACCCTGTCGCGTGCGCATGTGATCTCCGATGAGGTCGAGGCGGAGCTGCAGTCGGCGTTCCCCGGGGCCGAGATCCTGATCCACCAGGACCCGACCGACGCGATGGAGCCGGAGATCAGGGCATGAGCAGCGTCGAGCCGCCGCGGAACGCGATCGTCACCGGTGCTTCCCGCGGCATCGGGCACGCGACCGCGCGGCTTTTCGCTGCGCGCGGCTGGCGCATCCTCACAACTTCGCGCGACGATGTGCCGCCCGAGTGTCTCCGCGATCCCGCTTGGACCCGTCACATCGTCGCCGATCTCGCCGAGGCCAAGGACATCGAGCGCTTCATCTCCGAGGCGAACGCGACGCTAGGCGAGGCGCCGCTGCATGCCCTGATCAACAATGCCGGCTGGTCGCCGAAGACGCCGTTCAAGGAGCGGCTTGGCATCCTCAACGGCGATCTCAAGGGCTGGCGCCAGGTCTTCGAGCTCAACTTCTTCGCCCCGCTCAGGCTCGCGCGCGGCTTCGCCGCCGCGCTCCATCGCGGCAAGGGCGCGGTGGTCAACGTCACCTCGATCGCCGGGCATTCGGTGCATCCTTTCGCAGGCTCGGCCTACTCGACCTCGAAGGCGGCGCTCTCGAGCCTGACGCGCGAAATGGCGGCGGAGATGGCGCAGCTCGGCGTTCGCGTCAACGCGGTGGCGCCGGGCGAGATCGAGACCGCGATGCTGTCGCCGGAGACCGAGGTGCTGCTGCCGCGGATACCGCTGAACCGCCTGGGCCAGCCCGACGAGGTGGCGCGGACGGTCTATTATCTCGCGAGCGAAGACTCGGCCTATGTCACCGGCACAGAGGTCTTCATCACCGGCGGCCAGCACCTGCTCTGAACGCCAGCGCCGCTCGCGACTAACGTCGCTCGCACCACGCCAGCTTGGCGTCGATCTGAGCGAGCTCCAGGTCGAGCCAGGCGCCGAGCGGCGAAGCTGCTTCGGTGCTCGCCTTGAGATCGGCAAGGCGCGCGCGCTCGCCGGTGAGCGCGTCGGCGAGAAGCGCGAGCTGATCCGCGCGTTCCGCCGCCGGCAGCAGATCGAGGAAGCGGAGCTTAAGCGCGACGACGAGCCGGTTAAGCTCACTCCCCTGCATCTTAAGCGGGGCCGAGAGCAGGCGGAGGAGCGCCGCATGCCCCGCATCGGTCAGCGTGAGGAGCGCGTTGTCGTCGACGCCGCGGCCGTCGACCGGCCGGATCAAGCCCTCGATCTTCAGAAGCTCAAGCGAGGGGCCGAGCAGGTCCAGAGACGGCCCGGTCAGGCGCTGCACGAAATGGCGGACGGCGACCGCGAGATCGGCGTAGCGCCGGGGCGCCCGGGCGAGCTCGCCCAGCGCAGCCAGGCGCACGGCCTCGGCGGGGATCAGGGAGTTGTCGCGGTACATCGGCCCCTATCCTACATCAGATGCGAGCCGTTCGCATCTGCTAGCTGCGCAACGCGCGCAGCTCGGCGATCTCGGCGCGCAGCGCCTTCATCTCGCGCATGAGCTCGACATGGTGCTGATCGGCGACCGCGGCGTCACGCCTGACGTCCTCGTCATGCAGGGTCTGCATCGAATTGACGATGATCGCCACGAAGAGGTTCAGCACCGTGAGCGTCGTCACCAGGATAAAGGGCACGAAGAACAGCCAGGCAAGCGGCTGCTCCTCCATGATCTTGCGCGTGATCTCGGCCCAGCCCTCCAGTGTCATGATTTGGAAGAGGGTGAACAGCGAACGGTCGAGCGAGCCGAAGGTCTCATCGTGCCGATCGCCGAACATCATCGTCGCCATCACGGCAAAGACGTAGAAGATCAGCACCAGCAGACCGGCGATGGCGCCGAGCCCGGGAGGGATCGCAGCAGCGCCTCGACCACCCGCCTGAGGTCCGGCACGATCGACATCAGCCTGAGGACCCGGAGCACACGCAGCGCCCGCAGGACCGACAGCGCCTCGCTGACCGGCGCGAGCGCGATGCCGACCACGGCGAGGTCGAAGATGTTCCAGCCGCTGCGGAAGAAGCGAAGACCGGAGGCGATCAGCTTCACGGCGAGCTCGACGACGAAAATGGCGAGAATGAGCTTGTCGATCGCATGGATCAGCGCGCCGGCATGACGCACGACCGTATCGGAAGTCTCAAGGCCGAGCGTGACGGCGTTGACCAGGATGAGGCCGGTTATGAAGCGGCTCACGGCCGGGGACTCGACCCATTGCGAGAGGGCCATGCGCCAGCAGATTCCTTCCTTGACTCCCGCTTCGCTCACGCTCCGCTCCCTTGTCCTTGCGTCAAAGGGGCAGAGTCATGGCTAAGGCCGAGGCCGGCGTCAATCTCGGCCGAGCGAGATGACGATCGCCGCCCAGTCTGTCGTCGCCGAGACGCTGCTCTGCCTTATGCCGGGCATCGCCGTGCTGCTCGTAGTCTTGGTCGGGTTGCCCCGCGGGGCGTGTGCTTCGGCCTATGCCAGTCCCGGCATGGCGGCGATCCGCGAAGAGCAACTAGGGCTCGACCCGGATGCCGTATTCGGCGCCGGCATCGAGCAGCCAGGCCCAGACATAACTCGCGAAGCTACGGGCGACGAACAGGTCGTAGCCCTCCTCGATCGGCAGAATCATGATCTGCGCCCTAGCCAGCACGCTCTGCGCCACCTTGCCGGGGCCGAGCCTGCGCGGGTGCAGGTCGAGCGGGCAGCCCTTGGCCAGCACCGGCCGGGCGCAGGCGCCGGCAAGCCTGAGCACGGCGCGCGCGTCGGTGACGTCGGTGGCGGCATGGGCGTGGCTGGAAAGCGCCTGGGCGAGGCGCTGCATCAGCTCGGCCCGCTGCTCGTCCTCGCAGACGATCAGCCACTCGTCGGGCCCGAGCCAGCAGGAGCGCGAGACGCCGTTGCCGACGGCGGTGTTGGCCTCGACCGGCAGCGCATAGCCGAGCGCGGCGCCGGTCGCGGCGACGGCGGGTCCACGGACGCGAAGGTTCACCTGGCCGATGAAGCGCCGGTCGATGAGCGCGACGCCGGAAGGCCCGTTCGGCTCGCCGGGTCGGATGACGTTGTCGAGGGGCGCGCACTCAGCCATCGCGACGTTGGTTCTCCGGATCGTAGAAGACATGGGAGACGATCTCGGCAGCGACGGTCGGCCCGTCGAGCATCGGCAGGTAGACTGTCTGGCCCATGCGCTCGCGGCCGTTCTTGACGAGCGCCATGGCGATGCCGCGTTTCATCGTCGGGCTCATATAGCTCGATGTCACATGGCCGATCATCGGCAGCGGCCTCACCTCGCTCGGGCGCTCGACGATTTGCGCGCCCATTGGCAGCACGCGCGCCGGATCCTTGGTCAGGAGCCCGACCAGGTGCTTGCGGTCCGGCCCGGTCATGCCGGAGCGGGTCAGCGAGCGGCGGCCGAGATAGTCCTTCTTCTTCGCCACCATCGCGCCATAGCCGAGATCGTAGGGCGTGATCGTGCCGTCGGTCTCGTGCCCGACGACGATGTAGCCCTTCTCGGCACGCAGGATGTGCAGCGCCTCGGTGCCGTAGGGCGTGATGCCGTGCGGGCGCCCGGACTCCATCAGGGCTTCCCAGAGTGCCAGGCCGTGGCGGGCCGGCACGTTGATCTCGTAGGAGAGGTCGCCCGAGAAGCTGACGCGGAAGATCCGGGCCGGCAGCCCGGCGACGCGGCCCTCGCGGAAGGCCATGAACGGGAAGGCCCCCGCCGCCAGATCGACATCGGTCAGCGGCCCCAGCACCTGACGCGCCTTCGGTCCTGAGAGCGTGGCAACCGCCCACTGCTCGGTGACGGAGGTCAGATAGACCTCGAGGTCGAGCCACTCGGTCTGCAGCCAGTCCTCGATCCAGACATAGACGGAGGCGGCACCGCCGGTCGTCGTCGTCATGTGGAAGTGGTCGGGGCCGAGGCGGGCGGTGACGCCGTCGTCCTTCAGCATCCCGTCCTCGCCGAGCATGAGGCCGTATCGGGCGTTGCCTGGCTTGAGCGAGGCGAAGGCATTGCAGTAGACGCGGTCGATCAGCGCCGCCGCGCCGGGGCCGCGGATGTCGATCTTGCCGAGCGTCGAGGCATCGAAAAGGCCGACGCTTTCGCGTGCCGCCTTCACCTCGCGCTCGGCGGCGTGATGCATGCTTTCGCCGGGCTTCGGATAGGCCTTGGCGCGGCGCCACTGCCCGACCGGCTCGAACAAGGCGCCCTGCTTCTCGTGCCAGCTATCCATCGGCGTCTTGCGCAGGGGCACGACGAGGTCGCCGGTGTCGCGGCCGGCGAGCGCACCGAAGCTGACCGGATGATAGGGCGGACGGAAAGTCGTAGTCCCGACCTGCGGCACCTCCTGGCCCAGCGCGTCCGAGAGCACCGAGAGGCCGAGGATGTTGCCGGTCTTGCCCTGGTCGGGGCCCATGCCCCACGTCGTGTAGCGCTTGGCATGCTCGACCGAGCGGTAGCCTTCGCGCACGGCGAGACGTAGATCGGCCTCGGTCACATCGTTGTGCAGGTCGACGAAGCGCTTGCCGCCGCGGCTCGGCGCCACCGTCGGACCGATGCGGGCGTCGGCCTCCGGCTCGTCTGCGTCGAGCACGAGGCTCGGCTGGCTCGCGGTGAAGCCGGCGCGGCGCGCGGCCTCGGCGCCGGCGCGGCTGCCGTCGGCGAGGCAGCGGGCCAGCGTGAACTCTCCGGCGGCCGACCCCACGATGCTCATGCGATCGGCCGGCGTACCCGGCACGAAGGCGGCAAGTGCCTTGGCGTAGGCGGCCTTGCCGCCGGCATGGGCGTAGAGATGCAGCGCCGGATTCCAGCCGCCGGAGACGGCGAGCAGGTCGCATTCGATGACCTGGCGCCGGCTCGCATCGTCGATGGGCGCGGCTTCGACTGCCTTGAGGCGAGCGCGCCCGCGTGTGCCGACGACGGCGTGGCCCGAGAGCACGCGAATGCCTTTCTCGCGCGCGAGCGCCGGCAGCGTGCCAGAGGGATCGGGACGAAGATCGACAATCGCCGCGACCTCGACGCCGGCCTCGGCGAGGTCGAGCGCGCTGCGATAGGCATCGTCGTTGTTGGCGAAGACGACAGCTCGGCGGCCGGACGCGACACCGTAGCGATTGGCATAGCCGCGCGCGGCGGAAGCCAGCATCGTGCCGGGCCGATCGTTGCCGTCGAAGATGATCGGCCGCTCAATCGCGCCGGCGGCCAGCACGATCTCCGTGGCGCGAACATGCCAGATGCGCTCGCGCCAGCGCACGTGGCCCTGGGTCACCGGCACCGCGCGCTCGACACAGGCGACATATCCGTGGTCATAGGCGCCGAAAGCGACAGTGCGCGCGAAGCGCCGGGCGTCCGGCAGGCGGTCGAGTTCGGCCGTTGCCTCGGCGACCCAGTCGATCGCCGGTCTGCCATTGACGGTGTAGGACGTATTGAGAAGCTGCCCGCCCGGCTCGACCTGGTCGTCGACCAGGAGCACGCGCGCGCCGGCCCGTCCGGCGGAGAGCGCGGCGGAAAGGCCGGCGGGGCCGGCGCCGATCACCAGCACATCGGTATGCGCGTAGGAGTGCTCGTACCGATCAGGGTCGGGCAGGTCCGGCGCGCGGCCGACGCCGGCGGCGCGGCGGATCAGCCACTCGTAGAATTTCCAGGCGCCGGCCGGGCCCATGAAGGTCTTGTAGTAGAAGCCTGCCGAGAACAGCGGCGAGAGCAGATCGGAGGCGGCGCCGATGTCGAACCGCAGCGAGGGCCAGTTGTTCTGGCTGTTGGCGATGAGCCCGTCGGCAAGCTCGACAGCGGTTGCGCGCGCATTCGGCTCGACCGCGGCGCCGATGCCGGTCTCGACCAGCGCGTTCGGCTCCTCGAGGCCGAGGCCGAAGATGCCGCGCGGCCGGTGATACTTGAAGCTGCGCGCGACCAGATGGATGCCGTTGGCGAGCAGCGCCGAAGCGAGCGTGTCGCCGGCGAGGCCGTCATAGGCGACGCCGTCGAAGAGAAAGCGCAGCGGCTTGTCGCGATCGACGCGGCCGCCCTTGGCGAGACGGAAATCCTGCGTCATGCGGGGAGATCCGGCCACGGATCGCCGACCTTGTATGCCGCGGCGATCCTGTGCGTGACGGTGTGGCGCACGACGTAGAACCAGCGCTTGCAGCCAGCGATGTGCATCCAGCGCTCGCGATGCCAGCCCTTCGGGTTCTTGCGCATGAAGAGATAGTTGGCCCAGCTCTCGTCCGAGGCTTCGAGGTGGTTGTCGGGCCGGCGGAAATGCGCCTCGCCGCCATAGCGGAACTCGAGCTCGGCACGTTCGCCGCAATAGGGGCAGGGGATCAGGAGCATAGATACGCCCCCACCCCGTTCCTCCCCCGGCAGAGCCGGGGGAGGGGGTACGAGCCGGCACCGAATTCGGAACCCTCCCCCGCGCGGAGCGTGGGGGAGGGTAGGGTGGGGGCCTTCAGGCAACTCGGCATCTCAGTGCGCCACCGCGGCAGCGCCGTGCTCGTCGATAAGGCGGCCGGAGGAGAAGCGTTCCAGCGCGAAAGGCTCGGCCAGCTTATGCGGGCGGTCGTTGGCGATGGTGTCGGCGAGCACCCAGCCCGAGCCTGGCGTCGCCTTGAAGCCGCCGGTGCCCCAGCCGCAATTGATGAAGAGGCCGTCGACCGGCGTCTTGCCGATGATCGGGCTCGCATCCGGGCAGATATCGACGATGCCGCCCCAGCTGCGCAGGATCTTGAGACGGCTGACGATCGGAAACAGCTCGATCATGGCCGAGGCGATCTCTTCGAGGATCGGCAGCGATCCGCGCTGGGCGTAGGAGTTGAATGCGTCGATGCCGGCGCCCATGACCAGCTCGCCCTTGTCGGACTGGCTGACATAGGCATGCACCGTGCCGGACATGACGACGGTGTCGAGCACCGGCTTGATCGGCTCGGACACCATCGCCTGGAGCGGGTGGCTCTCGATCGGCAGCCGGAAGCCGGCCAAGGCCGCGAGCACGCTCGAGTGCCCGGCGGCGACGAAGGCGACCTTCTTGGCGTCGATGGCGCCTCGCGTGGTGTCGAGGCCGACGATGCGGGTGCCGTCCCGACGCACGCCGATCACCTCGCAGTTCTGGATGATGTCGACGCCGAGCGCGTCGGCGCCGCGGGCGAAGCCCCAGGCGACGGCGTCGTGGCGGGCGATGCCGGCGCGCGGCTGCGCCGAGGCGCCCATGACCGGATAACGGATGTCCATCGAGCCGTTGAGGATCGGGATGAAGGCCAGCGTCTTCTCGCGGCTCCAGATCTCGGCATCGATGCCGTTGAGCCGATTGGCGTGGACGCGCCGGCTCGCCTCGTTCAGCTCGTGCTCGGTATGCGCCAGCATCACCAGGTTCCGCTGGCTGAACATGACATTGTAGTTGAGGTCCTGGGACAGGCTCTCCCAGAGCTTCAGCGAGTGCTCGTAGATCGCCGCCGACTCGTCCCAGAGGTAGTTCGAGCGCACGACCGTGGTGTTGCGCCCCGTGTTGCCGCCGCCGAGCCAGCCTTTCTCCAGAACGGCGACGTTGCGGATGCCGTGCAGCTTGGCGAGGTAGTAAGCGGTGGCCAGTCCATGCCCGCCTCCGCCGACGATGACGACATCGTAGGAGGGCTTCGGCTCGGGGCTACGCCAGGCTTCCTGCCAGCCCTCGCCGAAGCCGATCGCGTTCCGAAGAAGCTGGACGAAGGAGTAGCGCTTCACGCCGCCGCCCGGAGCCTGTTCATCTCGACCCAGGTCATCGTCTCGTCGAGCGCCCGCTTGAAGCGAGACAGCATCTCGTCGACCTCGTCCTCGGTGATGATCAAAGGCGGGGTGAAGGCAATGGAGTCGATCAGGTTGCGCACGATCAGCCCGTTCGCCTGGGCCCGCTTGTAGAGGTAGAGGCCGACGCCGGACTTCGGATCGAAGGCTTCCTTCGTCTCCTTGTTCTTCACCAGCTCGACCGCGGCGACGAGGCCCAGCCCACGCACCTCGCCGACCAGCGGGTGGTCGGCGAATTTGCGCAAGCCCGCCTGCATGCGCGGGCCGACGCGGCGCACATGCTCGATGATCTTGCGTTCCTCGTAGATCTTCAGCGTCTCGACCGCGACCGCGGCGGCGACCGGATGCCCGGAATAGGTGTAGCCATGGCCGAAGACGCCGATCTTCTCCGATTGGCGGACCAAGACCTGATAGATCTTCTCGTCCACCATGACGGCGGAGAGCGGCATGTAGGCCGAGGTCAGAGCCTTCGCCATCGACATCATGTTCGGGCGGATGCCGAGCGTCTGGCATCCCCACATATTGCCGGTGCGCCCGAAGCCGCAGATCACCTCGTCGGCGATGAACAGCATGTCGTACTTGTCCAGGACGGCCTGGATCTTCTGGAAGTAGCCCTTGGGCGGCACGATGACGCCGCCGCCGCCCATCACGGGCTCGGCAATGAAGGCCGCACAGGTCTCCGGCCCTTCGCGCAGGATCAGCGCTTCCAGGCTCTCGGCCATGCGGGTGGCGAACTGCTCCTCGCTCTCTCCCGGCTTGCCGTAGCGGTAATAGTGCGGACACTCGGTATGCAGGATCTGCGGCAGCGGCAGGTCGAAGTCGCGATGATTGTTTGGGAGCCCCGTCAAGCTCGCCGATGCCACGGTAACGCCGTGATAGCCGCGCAGCCGCGCGATGACCTTCTTCTTCTTCGGCCGCTCCAGCGCATTGTTGTAGTACCAGACCAGCTTGACCACGGAGTCGTTGGCTTCCGATCCTGAGGACTGGAAGAAGACCTTCGACATCGGCACCGGCGCCATCTGGATCAGGCGCTCGGCAAGGTCGATCGCCGGGTCGTGCGATTTGTGCGCGAAGGCGTGGTAATAGGGCAGCGTCGTGAGCTGGCGATAGGCGGCATCGGCCAGGCGCTTCTCGGAGAAGCCCAGCGAGGCGCACCACAGCCCCGCCATCCCCTCGATATACTCGTTGCCGGCATCGTCCTTGACGCGCACGCCATTGCCCGAGGCGATGATCAGCGGACCGTCGGTCTCGTGCGCCTTCAGGTTCGTGTAGGGATGGATGTGATAGGCGATGTCCCGGGCGGCGGCCGAGTTGAGGCGTGCTGACATGACGGGCTCCCGGTCTGTTCGCGCCAGTCTAGGAAGAGGCGTCGAGACGGCGCAAGCGAAAGGACGAAAGGCAGGCGCGATCAGGCTTCATCAGGCGTAGCGCCGCCGCGCCTCCAGCGCCAAGCCGAGGCCGATGGCGCCGAAATGATCGGCATCGACGAGGCGGGCTGCGGGGAGGCGCGAGGAGAGCGCGTCGCGCACCATCGGCAAGAGAGCGGAGCCGCCGGTCATGACCAGGCTGTCGATCTTCTCGGGTGCGACGCCCGCCGCCTTGACGCAGCGCTCGATGACATCGCCGATCTTCGTCATCGAGGCTTCGATGACGCGGCCGAGCTGGGCGCGGTCGAGCCAGACGCCGAGGCCGGGCTCGATCCGGCCGAGGTCGATGCGTGTGTCTTCGACCTCGGAGAGCGCGATTTTGGCGGACTCGGCCTGAAGCGCGAGCCAATGGCCGAGGCGTTCCTCGAGCGCGGTCTCCATGCGCTCGAAGGGGATCGGGTTGCGCGCCGTGCGCTTCATCTGGCGCACCGAGGCGAGGACGCTGTGGACATAGAGGAAGTTGATCTTCGCCCAGCTGGCGAAGTCGTGATAGAGCGAGACCGGCGCCTTCAGCCCGTCGTTGCGCACGGTGTGGCCGTAGCCCAGCTCGGGCATGATCGAGGCGAGGCTGGCGAGCCGGTCGAGATCGGTGCCGCCGACGCGCACGCCGTCATTGGCGAGGATGTCGGCGGAGCGGTCAGGGCGTTTCGCGCGCGCCGGCCCGAGCCGAACCACGGAGAAGTCCGAGGTGCCGCCACCGATATCGGCGATCACCGCCAGCTCCTCGCGCTCCAGCGTCGATTCATAGTGCAGCGCCGCGGCGATCGGCTCGTACTGGAAGCTGACATGGCGGAAGCCAGTCTGGCGCAGGATATCCTCGAGCGTCGCCTGCGCCTTGGCATCGGCCGCCTCGTCATCGTCGACGAAATGCACCGGGCGGCCCTGGACCACGCTGTCGAGCTTGTGGCTCGCCGCGTCCTCGCCGAGCAGCTTGATGTGGCCGAGCAGGAGCCCGATCGCATCCTGGAAATGGATCTTGCGGCCGTGCAACCGCGTCTCCTGGTCCATGAGGTCGGAGCCCAGCACCGACTTGAGCGAGCGCATCAGCCGCCCGTCATTGCCCTCGATGTATGTGGCGATCGCCTGGCGGCCGAAGACCGGATCGTCGGTCTCGGCATCGAAGAAGAGCGCGCTCGGCAAGGTGACCGCCCCGCCCTCGAGCGGGGCGAGGCGCGCCGCGTTGCCGTCGGCGAGTCCGAGGGTCGAGTTGGATGTCCCGAAGTCGAGGCCGCACCAGGCCATGAGTCCCTCCATCGGTTCAGAGGGCATCTCAATTAGAGGGGTTTTCAACCACTTGAAAGCTAGTTTCTTTGGCTATAAGGTCCCGGTGCCTAGAGGTTGCCGAAGACATCTCTGGCCCCGCCGCCGGCCTCTGGCCGGCGTTTTCATTTCAGGCGGATTTGTGCGTCGCCTGCAGCGGCGTCGGAAGCGGGCCGGTGGTCAAGCCGGTGCCCTCAAGCTATGATCCCACGCTGCCTCCAGAACGAGTGCGACGGGTGGTCCTGACCGCACCGGAGACCCCGATCCAGCGCAGGCTCGCCGCGATCCTCGCCGCGGACGTGGCCGGCTATTCCCGGCTGACGGGCGCCGACGAGGAAGGCACGATGCGGCTGCTCCTGGCGCGCCGCGAGATCATGGACGCCATGATCGCCGCGCATGGCGGGCTGATCGCCAACACCGCCGGCGACAGCGTGATGGCGAACTTCGCCAGCGTCGTCGACGCGATGAAATGCGCCATCGCCGTGCAGCGCGCCCATGCCGTCGACAACGCGCCGCTGCCGCGCGAAAGGCGGGTCTCCTTCCGCATCGGCGTCCATCTCGGCGACGTGATGGTGCAGGGCAAGGAACTGTTCGGCGACGGCGTCAACATCGCAGCACGCCTGCAGGAGCTGGCGGAGCCGGGCGGCGTCGCCTTTTCCGCCAAGGTGCGCGACGAGATCGCCGACAAGCTCGACATCGAGATGGGCGCTGCCGGCGAGCATGTGCTGAAGAACATCGCTCGGCCCGTCCGTGTCTGGCGGGTGCGCTTCGAGAAGGAGGTGCGCGACGCGGCGGCACCATCCGTGCCGAAGTCGGACAGGACGGCGAAGAAGCGGCTCGGCTGGCCGGCGAAGGCGGCGATCGCCTTCGCGCTGCTCGGGCTAGTTGCCGCAGGCTTTGCCACCTATCCTCGCGCCAACGGCGGCTCGCCCCCTGCGACCGCCTATCACGTCGCGCCATTCGTCGCGGCCTCCGATACCGGGCCGGCGAAGCCCTTGGCCGAGGCTTTGACCGTGCGTTTGGTGACCGGGCTCGGCACCATCCCCTATATCCGTGTCGTGGAGGCAACTGCGAGCGCTTCCAACCCAACCGCGGGCGCCAGCTACGTGATCAGCGGACGGGTCGAGACCGGCAACACGACTGCACGGGTCGAAGCGCGCATCACCGAGTCGGCGACAGGGCAGGTGCTTGCCACGACGAGCTTCGAAGCGCCGTTGCGCGACGTCGCGGACATGCAGGATGAGCTCCTGGGTCGGATCGGAGACGATCTCTCCGTCGAGGTGAACAGGCTTCTTTATCCAGTTCCGATCGACGCGCCCGACAAGCAGAGGGCGAGGGCGCTGGCGCAGGAGGCGCGATTGCGGGTCGACTTGCGTACCGAGCCGCAGCGTGCCATCGCGCTGTTCGATGAAGCGACTGTCCTCAATCCTCAGGACATCGATATTGCCGGGTGGCGCGCAAACAACTTCGTTGCTATTGGCTCGCTCGAGGATCCCGGGTCGCCTGAGCGGAAGGGCCATTTGGACGCGGCGCGAAAAATACTCGAGGAGAACAAATCGAAGGTTCAGCTTCACCGACTGCTGAGCTATGCGCAATGTCAGATGCTCAACTACTCCGGCGAGTTGCAGGCGGCGAGGGTCGCTTGCGACGAGACGCGGCGCTTATTGCCGTGGTCGGCTCGGGTCGAGAAGGAAGCCGGGTCGGTATGGATGAAATTGGGCCAACTTGATCGGGCGTTGGCCGCCTTCACCCGGGCGGACCGTCTAGAAAAGCGTTACTCGATCCGATGGTCGTGGCTGGCACCCGCAGGACTCGTGTGCCTGCTGCTGGATCGTAATGAGGAGGCGGTGGCATGGCTGGCTCGGGCGACGGCGTGATCGGCCCCCATCGAGTGGTCCAGATAGAATGTTAGTTCAGAGTTGGCCGTTGCGCTAGTTGGAGCGTGGCCGGCGAAGCCGATCGGCGTAGCGCAGCCGGCCATGCGGCGAATGCAGGCACGAACACTTCCGGTGCAGGCGGTTTGTAGCCGA
>VGEN01000041.1 GCA_016869285.1 Alphaproteobacteria bacterium | reverse complement strand
TTCGACCCGCCGCTCCATGACCGACGGGGCCGATGCCCCGAAAACACCCGTTCCCTCAATCCCAAACCAATAACCCGACACCCGACGAACCAACCCGCGATGAAAAAGGCGCAACGACAAAGCATGCCATCTGATCGCCTTCCATCGCCGCAATTCAAATCATGCTCGCTCGTGAATAGGCCGGGCTAGGCTAAAGCTAGAATACGCCTAGAATAATACCAAATGAAGGGTCGCCGACGGGATGATCCTCTACGCGAGAATTATCCGATTGAGGTGTGAAGTCTGGCACATCTCTGGCTCCGGTGCGACTGCCCGAGCCTCACCCGGACCATCCACGGCATTTCGCCTCGGTCGGCCCCTGCTTGGCCGATCACGGCGGCGAGAGGCAGACTTCGCCCCGACGCCGTTCGGGGGGAAACGCCATGGGCCAGGACCTGTTCTCGCTCGCGGGCCAGGTGGCCCTGGTGACCGGCGCGTCGAAAGGTCTCGGCCTCGCCATGGCGGAAGCCATGGCCGAGGCTGGGGCCGCCGTCGTCCTCAACGGCCGCACCGCCGCCACCCTCGATGCCCGCGTCAAGGACTTCGCCGCCAGGGGCCTCAAGGCCTCGACCGCGCCCTTCGACGTGACCGATGCCGACGCCTGCCGGAAGGCGGTCGTCGACGTCATCGCGCGCCACGGCAAGCTCGACATCCTGGTCTGCAATGCCGGTAACCAGCACCGGAAGCCGCTCATCGAGTGGGACCTGGATGCCTGGCACAATTTGATGAACACGCACCTGACCTCGGCCTTCGTGCTCGGCCAGGCCGCGGCGAGGCACATGATCCCGCGCGGGACGGGGCGCATCATCATGATCGGCTCGGTGATGTCGCTGCTGGCACGCCCGACCGTGCATGGCTACACGGCAGCGAAGAGCGGGCTCTGGGGGCTCACGCGCAGCATGGCGGCCGAGCTCGGGCCGAAGGGCATCAACGTGAACGCGATCGCGCCGGGCTTTTTCGTCACCGACATGAACACCGCGCTTGTCGAGAATCCGGAGTTCAAGTCCTGGATCGAGAAGCGGGTGCCGCTCGGCCGCTGGGCCGATCCGAGGGAGCTCGGCGGCGCCGCGGTGTTCCTCGCATCCAAGGCCGGCTCCTACGTCAACGGCCATCTCCTTTCGGTCGATGGCGGCATCGTCACCTCGCTTTGAGGCGGAAACGAAACGGGCGCCCGAAGGCGCCCGCCCGCCGCCGATAGCCTCGGCTTACGATTTCTTCTCGAGGTTCCAATAGACCATGCGCGGCAGGTCGAGGATGCCGGTCACGTTCTTCCGATAGCCGATCTTGGCGAGATACTGGCCCATCGGGATGTAGGGAACGACCTCGTAGAAGCGCTTCTGGAAGCGGTCGATCCAGTCCTTGCGCTGGGCGTCGGTGCTGATCGTCAGGAACTCCTGGCGGATCTTCTCGAGCTGCTCGTCGCACGGCCAGCCGAACCAGTTCTTGCCGTCGCAGGGGGTCGGAGCGGTGGTGTTGGTGATCGGGTTGCCCATGAAGTTGCCGGGAGCGTAGGAGAAGAGGACATTCCAGGCCGCGCGGTTGGTCGCCGAGGGCGCCTCGCGATTCTGCCGCCGCGTCAGGATCGTGCTCCAGTCCATCGTCTGAAGGTCGGTCTTGAAGCCGACCTCCTTGAGTGCTTGGTCGGTCAGGAGCGCCATCTCGCCGACGATCTTGTTGTCTGAGGCGCTGAGGATGACGATCGGCTCATCCTTGTAACCGGAATCCTTTAGGAGCTGCCGCGCCTTTTCCTTCTTCTGGGCGGGCGCCAGTGTCGCCCAGTCGCCGAGGCCGGCATTGGTCTCGAGCGGCGAGCCGCAAACGTAAGGCGACCAGCAGATCTTCTGCAGATCGGCCGGGCCGGCGATGACGTCGAGAAATGCTTTCTGGTCGAGGGCGTAGAGCAGTACCTGGCGGACTTTCGGGTTGTTGAAGGGCGGGATCAGATGGTTCGCGCGCCAGACAAGCTGGTTGCCGAGCTTGTTGATGACACGGGTCTCGACTTGCGGGTTGGACCTCACCAGCCGTTCCAGGTCGACGGGGAAGTACTCCATGACGTCGACTTCGCCGGCGCCGAGCGCCTGCACGCCGGTTGCTGGATCGGGGATGTACATCCATTCGAGGCGGTCGATGCGTACGGTCTTGGCGCCGCCGTAGCCGTCCGGCTTGTCCGAGCGCGGCACATAGGCGGCGTTCTTCCTGTAGACGACCTTGCTGCCCGGAACCCACTCCTCCTTCACGAAGGTGAAGGGGCCGGAGCCGATGGTCTCGGTGATCGCCGTGTTCGGATCGGTCATCGCCTCCTTCTCGCGCATGACGAAGGCGGGGTTGCCCGAGTTCGACAGAACCTCGAGCACCGGTCCGAAAGCCTCCTTGAACCTGATCTCGAAGGTGTCAGGGCCGGTCGCCACGATGTCGGCGATCTTCGAGAACATGATCTGCGCGCCGATGATCTTGACGCCCCAGCGCTTGAGCGAGGGCACGACGTCCTTGGACGTTACCGGCGTGCCGTCATGGAATTTGAGGCCGGAGCGCAGCTTGAACGACCAGATGAGGCCGTCGGCGCTCTTCGACCAGCTCTCTGCCATCTGCGGTGCCGGCCCGAACTTCTCGTTCTCGGCAAAGACGACGTCGTAGATGTTATAGGCATGCGCTGCGGTCACGTCGGCCGTGGTCACGATCGGATCGATGATCTTAAGGTCGGCCTGCGCGACGATCTTCAGTGTCTGTGTTTGCGCGGGTGAGGCGAGCAGGAGGGCGAGCGCGGCTGCGGCGCCGAGTGCCTTCATGCCGAGAGAGGAAGGAGTCATCGCGGCGGTCCCCTGGAGTTTCCGATAGGAATATCCTAGAGGACTGCTGCACCGCCTCCAAGCTGCTTTGGTCTCTCGCGCAACTTTCTGATCATAAATCGATCAGGTGCTGGTCAGGCCGGCATTCAGCTTCGGCATCTCGCAACGGACGCTGACGTCGATCGGCGAGCGGCAGGCTTGGTTGACGCGCACATGGCCGACGGCGCTGACCAGCATGAACGCATCGGTGGCTTTGAGGCCGAGGCGCTCCTCGAGATGCTTCATCATCTCCATGACGGCAATCTCGGAGGCCTCCTCGTAGGTCTTGGCCGAAGCGGTCTGGATCAGAAGATCCGGTGTCTCCAGCCACGGCCATTCCCGCGCCCCGCCCTTCTGGAGGCCGATGCGGACGTGCACGCGGGCGCCGATCTCGACGCCGGTGCCGCTGACCTCGCCGTCGCCCATCGAGGCGTGCACGTCGCCGATATAGAAGAGCCCGCCCGGCACGCGCACCGGCAGGTGCACGCGCGCGCCGACGGCGATCGCGTTGTTGTCCATGTTGCCGCCATGCTTGCCGCAATAGGCGGTGCCGATCGGCTCGCCGGCCGGCGCGGTCGCCATCACGCCGATCATCGGGCGCACCGGAAAGCGCAGATTGTCGAAGTGGATGACGCCGTCCTTGACCGGCAGGATCTTGGCGATCGGGTCGTTGACGAGGTTGCGCACCAGGCCGAAATCCGGCTTCACCAGCAGGAAGCCGTAGTCGTCGAGCGCAATGCCCAGCACGTCGACGATGAGCGCGTCGCCGGGCTCGGCGTCGGTGATTTTGACAGGGCCGGTGGCCGGGTTGCTCTTTGGATACCTGTCGCGGAAGTCGGGAGCGGTCTCCATGACCTGCTCGGGCCGCTTGAGACGCCCGGCGCGCGCGTCATGTGTCTCGATCATGAGCTCGGTGCCGGGCTTGATCTCGAGGCGCGGCGTCTCGGTCTTGTCGACCTTGTAGGTGACCGTCTCTCTGGTCAGCAGGATCGGAGCAGCCATGTCAGGACTTCCTCGCTTCCTTGAGAGCGGAGAGGATTCCGATCAGCGCCTTGTCGCGTGCCGCGGCGCGTTCGCGCACCGGCTTGCCCTTGACCGCGACCTCGACCAGAGGCAGTAGCTTCTTGATCGTCGCCTCGTCGAAATCGGGGCGGCCGAGCTGCTTGAACAGGCCCTGGATCATGCCGCCCAGGTGGTCGACGAAGTGCGGCATGCCGCCTTCGCCGCCCGCCAGCGCGAAGGTCTGCATCGGCCCCATGATCGCCCAGCGGAGACCCGGGCCGTCGGAGATGGCGGAATCGACATCCTCGACCGAGACCACGCCTTCGAGAACGAGGTGAAGCGCCTCGCGGAAGATCGCCATCTGCAGGCGGTTGGAGACGTGGCCGGGGATCTCCTTGTTGAGGCGGATCGCGACCTTGCCGATATGGCGGTAGAAGCCGATCGACCAGTCGACGATCTCTTTGGAGGCGGTCGGCCCGCCGGCGACCTCGACCAGCGGGATCAGGTGCGGCGGGTTGAAGGGGTGGCCGACGATCAGCCGCTTCTTGTGCTTGACCAGGCGGGCGAGCTGCGAGGGCGGAAACGAGGAGGTCGAGGAGGACATGACGCGATCGGCCGGCAGCACCGCGTCGATGCCGGCCAGCAGCGCTTGCTTGAGGTCGAGGCGCTCCGGCGCCTGCTCCTGCACGAAGTCGGCGCCGTCGACGGCTTTGGCCGCATCGGCGGTGAAGCTGACGCGGCTCGGGTCTGCGTTCGGCGCGAGCCCCAGCTTCTCCAGCGCCGGCCAGGCACGCTCGATGAAGCCCTTGAGGAAAGCCTCGCCCTTCGGGTTCGGGTCCTGGGCCGAGACCTCATAGCCGCGCGAGAGAAAATAGGCCGACCACGACGCGCCGATGGTGCCGGCACCGATGATGCCGATGCGCTTGACCGAGCCGAAATCGGGAAGGGGCATGTCAGGAACCTCGCGGACGAGCGGGCAGGATCGTCATGTCAGACAGTTCGCGGCGATGCCGCAAGCTGTTCGTCGGATCCGTGGAAGACCTCGTTGCGCTCGGCCCCTACCCAACCTCCCCCGTCGGCTGCGCCGCCGAGGGAGGAGCACAAGATCGAGTCTCCTCCCCCGGCCCTGCCGGGGGAGGGATAGGGTGGGGGCCGAGCGCAGCGAGGTCGTGTTCGTCTTACGCGCCCGGCAGCGTGTGACCCTTGAAGTCCTCGCGGAGCTTGGTCTTGAGCAGCTTGCCGGTAGCGGTATGCGGCAGCTCCTTCACGAAGACGACATCGTCGGGGACCATCCATTTGGCGACCTTGGCCGAGATGAACTGGATCACCGCGTCCTTGCTCGGCGACTTCCCTTCCTTTGGCACGGCGATCAGCAGCGGCCGCTCGCCCCACTTGCTGTGCGGCAGGCCGATGACGGCGGCCTCTTGGATGTCCGGATGGCCGATGGCGAGGTTCTCGATGTCGATCGAGCTGATCCACTCGCCGCCGGACTTGATCACGTCCTTGCGGCGGTCGGTGATCTGCAGATAGCCGTCGGGGTCGATGGTGCCGACATCGCCGGTGCGGAACCAGCCTTCCTCGTCGAGGCAGGACTTGCTCGCCTCCTCGTCGTTGAAATAGCCCGCGACGACACCTGGCCCGCGCACCAGAAGCTCTCCCTGCGACCTGCCATCGTGCGGCAGGCGCTTGCCCTCGGCGTCGACGATCTTCATCTCGACGCCGAAGAGCGCGCGGCCCTGCTTGAGCAGCACCTGGATCTTTTCGTCCTCCGAGAGGCCCATATGCTTGCGCTTGAGCGTACCGGTGGTGCCGACGGGGCTCAGCTCGGTCATGCCCCAGCCGTGGCGGACGCTGACGCCGTACCGATTCTGGAAGGCTTCGACCAGCGAGGGCGCGACTGCCGAGCCGCCGACCAGCATGCGCTTGAAGGTACGGAACTTCCCTCCCGTCTCGTCCATGTGCTTGATCAGGCCGAGCCAGACCGTCGGCACGCCGAGCGAGAAGGTGACACCCTCCTCGTTGAACAGCTTGGCGACGCTGGCGCCGTCGAGCGCGGGGCCCGGCATGACCAGCCGCGTGCCGCTCATCGCCGCCGCATAAGGCACCGCCCAGCCATTGACGTGGAACATCGGCACGATCGGGCAGACGGAGTCCGCGGCCGACATGCTGAAAACATCGGTGGCGCAACAGGTCAGCGCGTGGATCACCGTGGAGCGATGGGTGAAGAGCGCTCCCTTGGGATTGCCGGTAGTGCCGGAGGTGTAGCAGAGCGAGGAGGCAGTCTGCTCATCGAAGCGCGGCCAGACCAGCTGGTCGTCCTCGGCGGCCAGCAGCTCCTCGTAGCAGAGCAGGTTCTTGATTGGGCTCGATGCCGGCATATGCACGCGGTCGGTCATCAGCACGAAGTGCTGAACCGTCTTCATCTGCGGCGCCAGCTTCTCGACCAGCGGCAGGAATGTCAGATCGAAGAACAGGACTCTGTCGGCGGCGTGGTTGAAGATGTAGACGAGCTGGTCGGCGAAGAGCCTTGGATTGACGGTGTGACAGACTGCGCCGATGCCGGAGATCGCGTAGTAGAGCTCGACATGGCGGTAGCCGTTCCAGGCCAAGGTCGCTACGCGGTCGCCGAAGCCGACGCCGAGCTTCTTCATCAGGGTATGGGCGAGGCGCTTGGACCGGCGGCTGACGTCGCCGAAGGTGGTGCGGTGCATCGGCCCCTCGACCGAGCGGGAGACGATCTCGGCATCCGCGTGGTTCTGCGCCGCGTGCTCGATCATGCTCGAGATCAGAAGCGGCCAATCCATCATCCGGCCACGCATGGGCACCTCCCTTAAGGCCTGAGCGACACCGGGTTGACCCCGGTTGCCGAACCGAGCCTAAATCACCGCCTTTCTGCATTCCAAGGATTTGCCGACATGGCCGCCATGACCAACCAGCCGAAGATCGACGGCGAAGAGATCCTGGCCGGCGTAAAGCGCTGGATCGAGATCGAGTCCCCCTCCCACGATGCCGCTGCCGTCAACCGCATGGTGAGCGAGGTCGAGGGGACGATGAAGGAGGTTGGCGCGATCACCACGCGAATTCCCGGTCGTGACGGCTTCGGCGACATCCTGACGGCCCGCAGCCCCTGGGGCGGCGACGGGCCGGGCATCCTGGTCCTCTCGCATATCGACACGGTGCATCCGATCGGCTTCATCAAGGACACGCTGCCCTTCAAGCGCGAAGGCGATGTCGTCTACGGGCCCGGCATCTACGACATGAAGGCCGGTGCGTATCTCGCCTACTACGCCTATCGCCACCTGATCCGCATGGGTCAGAAGACCAAGCTTCCGATCCGCTTCGTCTTCGTGCCGGAGGAGGAGGTCGGAAGCCCGACCAGCCGGGCGCTGATCGAGAAGGAGGCGCGGAACTCGAAATACGTGCTGGTGACCGAGCCGGCCCGCGACGGCGGCAAGGTCGTCACCAGCCGCAAGGGCGTCGCCCGCTTCGTCATGAAGACCGAGGGCCGCCCGGCGCATGCCGGCGCCCGCCACGAGGACGGCCGTAGCGCCATCAAGGAGATGGCACGCCAGATCCTCGCGGTCGAGGCGATGACCGACTATGCGCGCGGCATCACCACCTCGGTCGGGCTCGTTAGCGGCGGCACCGGCGTCAATGTCGTGCCGCAGTTCTGCTCGGCCGAGATCGACATGCGCGTGCCCGACCAGGCGACCGCTGACGAGATGTGCGCGAAGATCCTGGGGCTCAAGCCGGTCGATCCCGACGTGAAGCTGGTCGTGACCGGCGGCCTCAACCGCCCGCCCTATACCAAGGATGCGAAGATCGGCGCGCTGTTCGACCATGCGAAGAAGGTCTGCGCCGAGTTCGGCCTCGACCTCCAGGACGTGAAGCTGACCGGCGGCGGCAGCGACGGCAACTTCACCGCAGCGCTCGGCATCCCGACGCTCGACGGCCTCGGCGCCGACGGCAAGGGGGCGCATACCGACTACGAGCAGATCTATTTCTCCTCGCTCGAGCCGAGGGCGAAGATGTGGGTGAGGTTGTTCGAGACGCTCGAATAGTGGCGACGCTCACCACCGAGCTCTGGATCGCCGCCCATGTGCGGCGCTGCACCGTCGAGGGCATCGGCGCTACGGTGGTGCGCAAGGGCGATCCGAGCGGCGGCGCCGTGCTGGTCAAGCTCTACCTCGCAGGGCAGGGCTGCCGCGTCATGACCCGCATGACCGGCCCGGACGGCGAGCCTGGATGGATGGCCGCGCTCGGCGGCAAGCTTGTGCCGGAGCCTGAGGCCGACGCCTATATCGCCCGCCAGATCAGGTACGACACCGATCTCTGGGTGCTCGAGGTCGACGACCCGAAGGGGCGTCATCCCTTCGAGGGGAAGATGCTTTGATCATGCGGGTGCGCGCCGAATGGGGCGACACTATCCAGGTCTGCTGCTTCGGCGTCGCCGCACCCTTAGCCGGCAGCTAGGGTTTCTTCGGCTCGATCTTCGTTGTATCGGGCTTCATCGCGGCCCAGAGCGTCCGATAGGAGAGCTCGATCCGCTCGTCTGCGTGCTGCTTCTGCTCAGGCGTCATCTTCACATGATCGGCCAGCATCGTGCCGAGGCTGGGCAGGGCAGTGCGCGGTACTTGCGCCGACGGATCCCACAGCTTCGAGCGCTTGAACGCCTTCGCGCAATGCAGGAAAGCCTCGGTCACCTCGACCACGATGGCCGAGCGTGGAAGATTGCCCTCGACGGCCATCGACGCCAGTAGATCGGGATCGACGCTGAGCCGGGCGTTACCGTTGATCCGAACCGTCTCCTCGACGCCAGGGATCACGAACAAAAGTCCGATATGAGGGTTCTCGACGAGGTTGCGAAGAGCGTCCAGACGGTTATTGCCGGGACGGTCCGGCAGCGCCAGCGTATTCGGCCCCAGGACCTTGAAGGTGCCAGGCGGGTCCCCTCGTGGTGTCACGTCCTGGTTGCCGGCGGCATCGGCTGTCGCCATGCAGTAGAAGGGCGCGGTCTCGATGAAGCGCTTGAGGTGGGTGTCGATATGACCGATGTCCTTGGCGACTACCACCGCCGAGGGCTGCGGGTAGGTCTTCTCGACCAGCGCGCGAGCGGCATCTGCGTCGAGCAGAGCAGGTGAAGGCGGGAAGCTGTCGGGCATTGTTGAACTCCTACCGCCCGGCGACCGTCATTCCCTCGATGCGCAGCGTCGGCGCATTCACCGCCATCTTGAATTCAAGGTCGTTGGCCGGCGTCATCTTGAGGAACATGTCCTTGAGATTGCCGGCGACGGTCACCTCGCTCACCGGATAGGCCAGTTTGCCGCTCTCGATCCAGAAGCCGGCAGCACCGCGGCTGTAGTCGCCAGTCACCATGTTGATGCCGTGGCCCATGAGCGAGGTCACGTAGAAGCCGCTCTTGATGTCGGCCATCAGCGCTTCGGGCGTGAGCGCTCCGGCTTCGAGGTAGAGGTTGGTTGCGGACGGGCCTGGCGGGCCGGAGGTGCCGCGCGCGGCATGGCCGGTGGTGACGAGACCGAGCTGGCGCGCAGAGGCGAGGTCGAGCAGCCAGGTCTTGAGAATGCCGTCCTCGACCAGCGCCCAGCGGCGGGCGGCGATGCCTTCGCCGTCGAAGGGGCGCGAGCGCAGGCCCCTAGGCTTCAGCGGGTCGTCGATGACGTTGAGGCCGGATGAGAGGATCTGCTTTCCCATGCTGTCCTTGAGGAAGCTCGCCTTGCGCGCGATCGACGGCCCGACGATGGCCCCGGCGATATGCGAGACGAGCGATGCGGCGACGCGTGGCTCGAACACGACCGGGACCTTGGCGGTCTCAGCCTTCCTCGGATTGAGCCGTCTTACCGTGCGCTCGCCGGCCCGCCGGCCGACGAGAGCCGCGGCTTCAAGGTCCTTGCCGTGAACCGAGCTGGCGTAGTCGTAGTCGGTCTCCATGCCGGCGCCTTCGCCGGCGATCACCGAGACGCTAACGCCGTGGCCCGAGCGCGCGTAGCTGCTGGCGAAGCCGTTGGAAGCCGCAATCGCGATCTCCGAGCGCGACCAGGTGGCCTCGGCCCCCTCGGAGTTGGTGATGCCGGGAACCGCGCGCGCCGCTTCCTCGGTCTCACGGGCGCGGGCTTCGAGCGACTCCGGCGAGGGCTCGCTCAGGTCGTTGAGATCGAGCTCAGGAAATTTGCGCGCGATCGCGTCGGCCTCGGCGATGCCGCAATAGATATCCTCCGGCGCCAGCCTGGCCATGGCGACGGCGCGCTCGACCAGCTCGGCCAGCGCCTTGGGCGAGGGATCGGTCGAGGAGACCGAGGCCTGGCGCTTGCCGACGAAGACGCGGAGCCCGAGATCCTGGGACTCCGAACGCTCCAGCATCTCCGGCTTGCCGAGGCGCTGGCGCAGCCCCAGATGCGCCGACTTGAACATGACTGCATCGGCAGCATCGGCGCCGCCCTTGCGCGCGGAGGCGACGAGATCGGTCAGGATTTCGAGGGGCGCGGGCATGGAGGCTCCTGAAGCGCTATTTCTGGGAGGCTGACATGAGCTTGGCGAACTCCTTCCGCAAGAGGAAGCCGCCGAGGCCGGCGATGGCAACCGTGCAGGCCGCGATCTTCGCCAGCCTGATGCCGAGAGACGGATCGTCGGCGAAGCCGAAGGGCCCGAACAGCACGATGATCATCGCGAGCGAAATCGCCCAGAAGGCGATCAACGTGCCGACCAGATAGAAGGTCCAGGGGCGCTTCTGCGCTGCCGGCCCCGCCTTGGGCGGAGGCGGGGGCGGTTTCGGCCTCTTCTCGCGCGCGGTGACGAATCGGGAGAGATCGAACCGGGCGACCCAGCGCGCCGTAAGCACGCCGGCCATGACTGCCAGGACCAGGAGAATTGGGATCTTGAACGCCAGCGGCTTCCCGATCACCGCCTCGATGCCGGCAATCAAGCCGATGCCGAGGAGCAGCATGGCAAAGAGCCCGATCAGGAAGCCGATGCCGAGCTGCAGATTCTTCAGGATCTGGGTCATTTCCAGATCGGCTTGCCGGCGCCGGGGAGGCCGTACTCGTTCCAGCGGCGTGTCACCTGCTCGATCACGCCATCGGCCATGCGGATCTTCCGACCCCATTCGCGCTTGGTCTCGGGCGGCCACTTGTTCGTGGCGTCGAGCCCGATCTTGCCGCCGAGGCCGCTCTCCGGCGAAGCGAAATCGAGATAGTCGATCGGCGTGTTCTCGACCACCGTGATATCGCGGACGGGGTCCATGCGGGTCGAGATCGCCCACATCACGTCTTTCCAGTCGCGCGCATCGATGTCGTCGTCGACGACGATGACGAACTTGGTGTAGACGAACTGCCGGAGGAAGGACCAGACGCCGAACATCACGCGTTTGGCATGGCCGGCATAGGCTTTCCGGATCGACACAACGGCGATCCGGTAGCTGCAGCCCTCCGGCGGCAGCCAGAAATCGACGATCTCCGGGAATTGCTGCGCCAGCAGCGGGATGAATACCTCGTTGAGCGCCTCGCCAAGCACCGAGGGCTCGTCCGGCGGGCGGCCGGTGAAGGTCGAGAGGTAGATCGGCTGACGCCGCCGCGTGATCGCGGTCACCGTGAACACCGGGAAGCTCTCGACCGAGTTGTAGTAGCCGGTGTGGTCGCCGTAAGGACCCTCCTCGCCATAGTCGGAAAGCGAGACCGTGCCTTCGAGCACGATCTCGGACTCGGCCGGCACCTTGAGCGGCTGGGTCACACAATCGACGAGATCGACCTTGGCGCCACGCAGCAGCCCGGCGAACTGGTATTCGGAGAGCGTGTCCGGCACCGGCGTCACCGCGGCGAGGATCGTTCCCGGATCGGCGCCGATCACCGCCGCCGCGGGCAGGGGCTCGGACTTTTCCTTCGACCAGCGCGCGTGGTGCTGGGCGCCGCCGCGATGCTTGAGCCAGCGCATCAGCGTCGTGTTCCGGCCTGTCACCTGCATCCGGTAGATGCCGAGGTTGAAGGCGTCCTCGCGTTTCATGCTCGGACCCTTGGTCACCACAAGCGGCCAGGTGATCAGCGGCGCCGGCTCGCCGGGCCAGCAGGTCTGGATCGGCAGCGCACCAAGATCGATGTCGTTGCCCTGGAGCACGACCTCCTGGCAGGGCGCGCGGCCGACGGAACGCGGGCGCATGGCCATCACGGTCTTGAGCAGCGGCAGCATCTCCAGCGCCTCGCGCCAGCCTCCGGGCGGCTCAGGCTGCTTGAGGAAAGCCAGCGTCTCGCCGATCTCGCGTAGCTGCGCAGGTTCCCTGTCCATGCCCCAGGCGACGCGCTCGACCGTGCCGAAGAGATTCACCAGCACCGGCATGTCGTAGCGGCGGCCATCGGGACGCCGCACATCCTCGAACAGCACCGCCGGCCCCTTCTCGGCGAGGAGGCGGGTCTGGATCTCGGTCATCTCCAGGAAAGGCGAGACCGGCGCGGCTACGCGCTTGAGCCGCCCAGACTTTTCGAGCCGGTCGAGGAAATCGCGCAGGCTTGAATAGGCCATGGCCGGATTAGTCTGGCGCCGACCGGCCGTGTCAACGGGCCGCATCCCCTGGCGGCACGCGGCGACGTACTTACATGCCTGTCGAGCAAGGGGTTGTCACATGCCGTACTGGGTTCTCGGCGGCGAATACACCGACACGGACTTCAAGCAGGTTGCTGCCGGCAAGACCGAGGAACGCCTCGGTCCATTCCCGACCTTCAAGGAGGCGCGCGATGCCTGGGCCTCGCGCGCCTTCGCCACGATCGACCATTGCCTGGTGCGCTACAGAATCGTCGAGGAGTGACGATCCGCTAGCCCAGCACGCGCCAGACGACGGTCTCGCGCTCGTCCCGGTCCTCGAGGTCACGCGAGGTCGGCACCCTGTAGCGAGCGACTTCTGCCAGGCCGTTGGCCGGCTTGTAGGCGCGGCCCGGGTCTCCCATCAGTACGGTGACGGCGGCGCGGGCCTGGGCCCTGATCCAGGCAGCGACACGGTCGGCCATCGGGCGCTCGTAGCAGAGATCGCCCGCGAGCACGGTATCCCAGTCTCCCGGCGGATCGTCGAGCACGTCCCGATCGATCGGCGCGATCTCCACGCCGTTGAGCGCCGCATTGAGCGCGATGGCGGCGAGCGCGAAGCGGTCGATCTCGCTGGCTGACGCCTCGGCGCCCGCTTTCGCCGCGGCGACCGCGGCGATCCCGCAGCCGGCGGCGAGATCGAGCACGCGCCGGCGAGCGACCAGCCGCGGATTGTCTAGGACATGGCGTGCGATCGCCTGGCCGCCGGGCCAGGCGAAAGCCCAGTAGGGCGGCGGCAGTCCGGCCTTCTCGAGTGTCGCCTCGGTTGCCTGCCAGAGCGGTACGACCTCGGTTGCCAGATGCAGGCGCAGCTCCGGCACCAGCGAAACGGCGGCGATGGCGGTATTGGCGCGGATGAAGCTCGCCGGATCGCTCATGCGATCAGGCAGGCGATCGTGATCGCGAGGCCGGCGTCGCGGTTGCTCTTGAACTTGGCCAGGCAATCCTTGGGATCGTCGAGGTCGAGGGTCTTCGCCTGCGAGAGGAAGTGGAGCGCCGCGGCGGCAAGCGCGGCGTAGAAGGGCCAGGCGGCCCCGGCGGCGATGCCGGCAGCGATCAGCAGCGCCGTCGCGCCGGCATAGAAGACGACCAACCACCGCCTTGTCGCGCGGCCCAGCAGGAGCGCCGTCGACTTGACGCCGATCTTCGCGTCATCGGCCTTGTCCTGATGAGCGTAGATCGTGTCGTAGCCGAGCGTCCACAGGATGCCGGCGGCGTAGAGCAGGATCGCCGGCGCCTCGATCGTGCCGCGGATTGCGGCCCAGCCGACCAGCGCGCCCCAGTTGAAGGCGACGCCGAGCACGAGCTGAGGCCAGAAGGTCACGCGCTTGGCCAGCGGGTAGATCACGACGACACCCATTACGGCGAAGCCGGTGACGATCGCGGCGCGATCCAGCTGAAGCAGAACGGCAAGCCCGATCAGGAGCAGGGCGGCGAGGAAGGCGAAAGCCGCAGGCAGGCCGATCCGGCCGGAGGCGAGCGGTCGGTCTGCGGTGCGCGCGACCTTGGCGTCGATGTCGCGGTCCCAGAAATCGTTGATAACGCAGCCGGCACCGCGCATGACCAGCGCACCGATGGCGAACAGCAGGAACAGGTCCCAGCGCGCGTCGCCGCCGGGCGCCAGCGCCGTTCCCCACCAGCAGGGCAGAAGGAGGAGCCAGGTGCCGATCGGCCGATCGAGGCGTGCGAGGCGGGCATAGGGCCGCGCCCCCTCCGGCAGGAAGCGGTCGACCCAGTCGCCGGCGCGAATGTCGGAAGACGCATTCATCACGGCCGCGGTAAAGCATGGCGCGCGACGATGCAACCGGGATCAGAAGCGATAGCGCTCGATCGCGACCTGGCGTCCGCCCGGCAACAGCACGGTTGCATGGGTGGTGTCGCTGAACAGCACCGTGATGCGGCCCGTCTCATTCACCGAGCCCGGAGCGCGGTAGCTCTGCCCCAGCGCCTGCCCGCCGCGGTAGGAGAAAAGCGTGCCGTCGAAGATGTGCGGGCTCGTCATCGTCGCCATCGCCGTCGACCAGCGCGAGCTGCCGTCCGAGTCATAGTGGAAGACGCCGAGCATCAGGCGGTCGCCCTGGACCTCGACCGCATAGCCGGTGCCCGGCTCGTTCGGCGTCCACCACCAGCCGGTCTCGGGCACGAAAGGCGCCCGGTCGGCGCCGATGCCGCCATTGCCGAAGGCGAAGCGCTCGAGCGCGATGCGGGTGCCGCCGGCGGTCAGGGTCGCGCGCGTCGCCGAGGACAGCGAGACATCGAAACCGGTGCCGCTGCTGAGCCCCGCCGGCGGGCGATAGGAGCCGCCCAGGACCTGGCCATTGCGGAAGGTCGAAAGCGTTCCCCGGAAGAAGCGGCGCGTCAGGATGTCGGCGCGGCTGATCTGCCAGAGCCAGTCGCCCGCGCTCTCATAGGCGAACCAGCCGAGAAAGGCGGCCGCGCCATTGGTCTCGAGAAAGACGCCACGGCCCGGCTCGTCCGGATTCCACCACCATCCGGTCTGCGCCTCGGCGCCGGGAAAGAGCTGCTCGACCAGCAGGCGGACCGCGCCTTCCCCGCCCGAGAGACCCGCCACATAGATCAGATAGGTCGTGCCGGCGACGCCGGTGAAGGACGCGATTTCGCGGCCTTCCGCGACAAGCGTCAGGGCTCCGGCATGGCTGCCGGTATAGACGCCGACAACCGGGGAGAACCGGTCGCTCGTCGCCATCGCCGTGGTCGCGGTCGTCGTCGGCGCGGTCCAGCGCCACCAGGCGCCGGCGCCGCCGCTTGCCCCGACCGGTGTCGGTGCGTTCGGGTCGCGTATGGCGCCGGCCGTATCGACCACGGTGCTGACGATGGAGGCACCGATGCGCGACGCGTTGGCGAAGAGCGTGTTGCCGGCGCGGCCGCCGGCTGCCTGAGAGATCGTCAGCGACTTGCCTTCGAGCGACAGCGTGGTCGAGCGTGCGCCGCCGCGGTTTGCAGGAACGCGAAAAACCGGGCGACCGAAGCTGGCACCGCTGCCGGAGAGCACCTCGAGCCAGGGGGGCGGCGACCCCTCTACCGCCCAGGCGCAGCCCTGGCCGGTCGTCATCGCCACCAAGGCTTCGCCGTCGCCCGCGCCAAGCTCGATGAGATCCGTCTCGACCCGTAGATCGCAGTGATCGAGCGAGTTGAGCAGCGAGTTGGTGAAGTAGCTGAGCACCCGCGCGTTGAAGCGGGTGAAACGAACCTGCCCGTTCGAGCGGACCGATGACAGCGCATGCACGCGGCCATCCGAGGCGAAGAGAGGGGAACCGGCGGCGAAAGTCTGCGAGGAGGTGATCGTCAGCGCGCCGTCGCTGCAGGTCACGGCGCCGCTGTTCTCGACCTGGCCCGAGCTGGCGCCGACATAGCCGACCCAGGTGTTCGTCGCGGTAACGTAGCTCGCGCAGCCATCGAGCCGGGTCGGCGAAACGTAGCCGGAGCGGTCTCCGAGTGCGCGGTCGAGCACGACGAAGCCGACGTCGAAGTCCGGGTCGCTCCGCTCCGTCCACTGGGAGAAAGTGATCAGGATCGAGCCGAAGGCCTGGCCGAACGGCATGTTCGTGCCGTCGGAGCCCGGCTGAACCCAATAGTCGAGCGCGAATTCGCCGCTGGCGCCCCCGTGCACGCAGCGGCCGGCGGTCATCGCGATGCGAGGGGCCACCATCACGCCGGTGCAAAGGCGGGTGGCGAAACCGAACTGGGCGAGGATGCGAACGACCTCGCCGCGGGTCCCGGCGGCGGGAGCGGAAAGAGCTGGATCGAAAGCGGCCACTGCGGGCGGCGGGCCGCTTGGCGCCCGCATGCGCGTAACGATGCCGGGATCGGCGCCGGCCGAGGAGGAGCCGGCGAGGACGAACGCCAGAGCGAGAAGGAAGATGCGCACGCCCGCACCCGTACTCCAGGTCCCCCGCGGCTGACAGTAGACGCGGACGCGCGCGCCTTCAAGGCGCCGCCTCGCAGAGCGCGGCGACTCCGCGTAAGGTATGCTTCTTTTCGGGATCTCGACGTGCCCCGCGATCTTGCGACCCGCTTCTTTGTCGATGCACCGATGGCCCTTGGCTCGGAAGTTGCGCTCGGCGAGTCGCAGGCGCATCAGCTCAGGAACGTGCTGCGGCTTCGAGAGGGCGACGCGATCGCGCTATTCAACGGTCGCGATGGCGAGTGGCAGGCGCGCCTCAAGAACCTCGGCAAGCGAAGCGCGACGGCGGCGCTCGACCGGCAGCTTCGTCCCCAGATCGTCGAGCCCGATCTCTGGCTTTTATTCGCGCCGATCAAGGGACCGCGGCTCGACTGGATCGTTGAGAAGGCGGCCGAGCTCGGCGCCACCGAGATCCGCCCGGTGCTCACACGGCGCACGGTCGTCTCGCGCCTCAACCTGGAACGCCTCCAGGCGCATGCGATCGAGGCGGCCGAGCAGTGCGAGCGGTTGACGGTGCCGCCGGTGCGCAATTTGGAATCGCTCGAAGGAACCATCGCCGCCTGGCCGAAGGAGCGTCGCCTCTATGTTGCAGCCGAGCGCAGAGGCGTGCCGCCGATGGCTGAGGCGATTCGAGCCGATGGTGCGCCGGCGGCGATCCTGATCGGGCCGGAAGGTGGCTTCGAAGCCGCGGAGCTTGACCGCTTGGCGCAAACCGGGTTCGCTAGCCTGGTCGGCCTCGGCCCACGCATCCTGCGTGCGGACACGGCGGCGGTGGCGGCGATGGCCCTCTGGCAGGCGCTCTCGCAACCTCCCTTGCCGATCGGCCGGGCCGCGCCCATATCGCTTGAAAACTGCAAACCGCCGGATTCCCCACAGCATGTCCCGTCCGCCTGAGGCTCAGGGCGCTCCGATCACGTCGAAGCGCCAGCTGATCGAGTACATCGAGAAGGGCAGCAAGCCCAAGGACGCCTGGAGGATCGGGACCGAGCACGAGAAGTTCGCCTACCGTCGATCCGACCTGAAGCCGCTGCCCTATGACGGCCCGGACGGCATCGGCGCGATCCTCGAAGGCATGACTCGCTTCGGCTGGGAGCGCGTGCAGGAGAACGGCAAGACCATCGCGCTATCCAGGGGCGCCGGTGCGATCACGCTGGAGCCCGGCGGACAGTTCGAGCTCTCCGGCGCTCCGCTCAAGACCATCCATCAGACCTGCGATGAGGTGAATGAGCACCTCGACCAGGTGCGCGAGATCGACAACGAGCTCGGCACGGCGATGATGGGCCTCGGCTTCAATCCGAAGTGGAAGCGCGACGAGATCCCGTGGATGCCGAAGGGCCGCTACAAGATCATGCGCGCCTACATGCCGAAGAAGGGCAAGCTCGGCCTCGACATGATGACGCGCACCTGTACCGTGCAGGTGAATCTAGACTTCTCGAGCGAAGCCGACATGGTCGAGAAGTTCCGCGTCAGCCTGGCGCTGCAACCGATCGCCACCGCGCTCTTCGCCAACTCGCCCTTCACCGAAGGCAAGCCCAACGGCTTCCAGAGCTATCGCAGCCATATCTGGACCGACACCGATCCCGACCGCTGCGGCATCCTGCCTTTCGTCTTCGAGCCCGGCATGGGCTTCGAGCGCTATGTCGACTACCTGCTCGACGTGCCCATGTACTTCGTCTACCGCAACGACCAGTACCTAGACTTCTCCGGCCGCTCGTTTCGCGACTTCATGGCCGGGCGTTTCCACAACGAGGTTCGGGACGAGCCCCGCATCACCGACTTCACCGACCACCTGACGACGGTGTTCCCGGAAGTGCGGCTAAAACGCTACCTCGAGATGCGCGGCGCCGATGGCGGGCCGTGGAAGCGCCTCTGCGCGCTGCCCGCGCTCTGGGTGGGGCTTCTCTACGACCAGGGCGCGCTCGATCAGGCGAGCCAGCTCGTAAGGAACTGGACGCTCGCCGATCACGCGCAGCTCCGTCGCGACGTGCCGCGGACCGGCCTCACGACGCCGCTCAAGGGACGCACCGTGCGAGAGGTCGCCCTCGACGTGCTCAGGATTGCGCGCGACGGGCTGAAGGCGCGCAAATCTCTCGACCGCATGGGCGTCGACGACGAGACGCACTTCCTCGACTCCCTCCAGACGATCGCGGAGTCGGGGCGAACGGCTTCGGATATGCTGCTGGAAGCCTACGAGACCCGCTGGAACGGCTCGGTCGACCCGGTGTTCAGTGAGCAGGCATACTGATCGAAGGAGGGGGCGGACGATGATCGAGCTCTACACTTGGCCGACGCCGAACGGCTTCAAGGTCTCGATCATGCTCGAGGAGCTTGGCATGCCCTACAACGTGCATGCGGTGAACATCGGCGCAGGCGACCAGTTCAAGCCCGACTTCCTCAAGATCAGCCCCAACAACAAGATGCCGGCGATCGTCGATACCGACGGTCCTGGCGGCAAGCCGATCTCGCTGTTCGAGTCCGGCGCGATCCTGCTCTATCTCGCCGACAAGACCGGCCGCTTCATCCCCAAGGACAAGCCGGGCTACTGGACTGCGGTGCAGTGGGTCATGTGGCAGATGGCGGGCTTCGGACCGATGCTGGGCCAGCTCGGCCATTTCAAGAACTACGCGCCTGAGCCGCTGCCCTATGCGATCGACCGCTACTCGAATGAAGCCGGCCGCCTCTATCGCGTGCTTGACAAGCGTCTCGGTGAGGCGGAGTACCTCGCCGGCGATTACGGCGTCGCCGACATGGCGGTCTTCCCGTGGTCGCGCGGCTGGGAGCGCCACGGCCAGAAGCTCGATGACATTCCCAACTTCAAGCGCTGGTTCACCGCGATCAACGTACGCCCGGCGGTGAAGAAGGGGTTGGCCGTGCTCGCCGACCGCCAGCGCCAGGGCCCGATCGACGAGAAGTCGCGCGAGAACCTGTTCGGCAAGGCGCAATACGCGAAGAGGTGAAGCGATGCGTGGCCATCACGACATGGGGGGGGAGCCGGCAGGACCGGTCGAGAGGACCGAGCATGACTACGCACCCTGGGAAAAGCGGGTCGACGCCCTGCTGGTTCTGCTCTCCGACCGCGAGCGCAACCTGATTAGGACGGACGAGCTCCGGAAGAACATCGAGGCGATCGGGCCCGATGCCTACGACAAGATGAGCTACTACGAGCGCTGGATCACCTCAGTCACCGCGAACCTGCTGCAGCGGGGCGCCATCACCGCCGACGAGCTGGGCCGCAAGCTCGCCGAGGTCGAGCAGCGTGAGAAGGACGGCCTCCTGTGAGCGAGGCGCGCTTTCAGCCCGGCGATCGCGTGCGCGTTCGCAAGGCCGACGTACCTGGGCATCTCCGCACGCCCTGGTATATCCGCGGGCACGAGGGCGAGGTCGAGCGCATCTGCGGATTCTTCGCCAACCCCGAGGAGCTGGCCTACAACCGCCATGGCCTGCCCAAGCGTGCGCTCTATCGCGTACGCTTCCAGCAGAGGAAAGTCTGGCCGGACTATGACGGCCCGGCCGGCGATACGATCGATGTCGAGATCTACGAGCACTGGCTCGACAAGGCGTGAGGGGATCATGTGCACACATCATCACCACGACCATGATCACGACCACGATCATGTGCATCCGACCCGGCCCGAACTCGACGGGCCGCTGACCTACCATCAGCGCCTCGAGATCGCCGTCCGCGAGCTTCTGATCGAGAAGGGCATCGTGACCGCCGACGAGGTTCGTCGCGCGATCGAGGCGATGGATGCGCGCACGCCGGCGCAGGGTGCGCGCATCGTGGCGCACGCCTGGGCCGATCCCGCCTACAAGAAGAAGCTGATTGAGGAGCCTCGGGAAGCGGTTCTCGAACTCGGGGTCGATCCCGGCGTCACCAAGCTCGTCGTCGTCGAGAACACCGACAAAATCCACAACCTCGTCGTCTGTACGCTCTGCTCCTGCTATCCGCGCTCGATCCTGGGATTGCCGCCCGACTGGTACAAGAGCCGGGCCTATCGCAGCCGCGCCGTGCGCGAGCCGCGCAAGGTCATGTCGGAGTTCGGCCTGGAGATCCCCGACGATGTGGGCGTGCGGGTGCACGATTCCACCGCCGACATGCGCTGTCTGGTGCTGCCGAAGCGGCCGAAAGGGACAGAAGGCTGGAGCGAGGAGAAGCTGGCCTCGATCGTCACCCGCGATACCATGATCGGGGTCGCCGAGGCACGGATTCCTTGAGCTTTCCGGAGGGTGGACACGCCCGGCGATCTCTTCTATAAGCCTCGCCCTGTCGGGCGCCCAGGTAGCTCAGTTGGTAGAGCATGCGACTGAAAATCGCAGTGTCGGCGGTTCAATTCCGTCCCTGGGCACCACTTACCTTCCCGCACAAGCCGACGTGTTTTTTCGTTTAGAACCGCGCGCCGCCCGGTCACCCGGATCTTGAGTGCATCACGCCAGCGGCAAGGAAGCCGCCGTCGACGGCAAGCACGGCCCCAGTGACGTAGCGAGCCTCGTCGCTGGCGAGGAACAGCGCGACGGCGGCGACCTCCTCGGGCTCGCCGTAGCGGTCGAGCGGAATGCCGCGCCGATAGACGACGCGTGTTTCCGCCGAGTGCATCTTCTTGACCAGCTCCGTCTCGATGGCGCCGGGGGCCAGCGTGTTGGCGGTGATGCCGTATTGGGCCAGCTCGACGGCCATGACTTTGGTGAGCGTGATGACGCCGCCCTTCGCCGCCCCGTAGGCGGTGCGTCCGGTGCCGCCGCGGATGCCGGCGGTCGAAGCCAGGGTCACGATGCGGCCGTAACCATGCCCGGCCATCACCTTCGCTACCGCCTGGCAGGTGTAGAAGGTGCCTGAGAGGTCGATGTCGACGATCCTCCGCCACTCCTCCGGCGTCGTATCGAGGAAGCGGCGCTCGGCGCCGACACCGGCGCTGTGAATGAGGATGTCGATCTTCCCGAGCCGGGCGGCGGCTTCGGCTGCCAGACGGACGGCGTCCTCCGGCCGGCTGACATCGGCCTGGATTGCGACCGCTGCGGTTCCGAGCTCGCGCGCGGCCGCATCGGCCCGGCCGGCATCGATATCGACGATGGCGACGCGCGCGCCCTCGGCGCTGAGCCTTTGGGCGATGGCCTTGCCGATGCCGCTGCCGCCGCCGGTCACGACAGCCGTTCGATCCGCAAAAAGCATTGGTTCTCTCCCCGGGTGCCGCGGGCGGCCGATCCTGGTCACGCCCCGCCAGGAACAAGTGCCGTTCGCGCAGCGACCTTGCAAGCCAAGGTTGGCCGCGTCACTCTTGATCCTAAGAAGGCCGCGAGCCAAGCGGCGTCCCGAGCCTGGAGGCGCATCATGAACTTCTCCCGACGCACCATTCTCAAGGCCGGCGGCGCGCTGGCCTTCCTGCCCTCGCCGCTGCGTGCGCAGGCGCAGTCGAACATCCTCCGCTGCGGTCTCTCCGCCTGGCCGCCGAACCTGCAGCCCTGGGTCTCGACCGGTGCCTCGGCCGGCACGGTCAAGATGCTCACCTATGGCCGGCTGGTCGGCTACGACAAGAAGGGCAGTCTTACCGGCGAGATCGCGGAATCCTTCGCGCGCGATCCGGCGGACGGCGCCTGGGTGTTCAAGCTCAAGCGCAACGCCGTCTTCCACAATGGCGACCCGGTGACCTCGGAAGACATCAAGTGGATGATCGAGCAGATCGCCGGCGAGAAGTCGACGGCGTATATGCGCGCGCAGTTCCAGCTGGTCGCCAGGATCGAGACGCCGGATCCGCACACGGTGCGCCTCCTCACCAAGGAGCCGGTGGCGACGCTGCCGCACTGGTTCGGCAACTACAACATGGGCGTCATCTCGCGAAAGTCGGAGGCCAACGCGCCGATCGGCGCCGGGCCGTTCAAGCTCGCCGGCCAGGAGCGTGGCACCTCGCTCGACCTCGTCGCCTTCGACAAGTACCACAAGCCCGGCCTGCCCAAGCTCAAGGGCATCAGGTTCGTCGTCTATGCCGACGAGAATCTGCGCTTCGCGGCGCTGCAATCCGGCGACATGGATATGATCGAGTACGTTCCCTGGCAGTCGATGGAGACGACCGAGAAGGATCCGCGGCTCAAGCTCGACGCCGAGGACGGCCCGTTCATGGACGTGCTGTTCAACGCGACCCAGGGGCCGTTCTCCGATCCGCGCGTGCGCCGCGCTGTCGCGCACGCCGTCCGTCGCGAGGACATCGTCAAGGTCGCCTTCTTCGGCCGCGGCCGCCCGCTCGAAGGCGTGCCGATCGTGGAGGGCACGCCTTGGTACGACAAGGAGCTGGCGAAGGGCTGGAACTACGATCCCGAGCGCGCCAAGGCGTTGCTCTCCCAGGCCAACTACGCCAAGGGATTCTCCTGCAAGATGCTGGCGACGGCCCAGTTCGGCATGCACAAGGACACTGCCGAGGTCGTGCAGCAGCACTTGGCGCAGATCGGCATCCAATGCGAGCTGCAGCTTCCCGACTGGTCGACCCGCATCGCCATGGGCTCGCGCGGCCAGTACGAGATCTCGATCCACGGCGTCTCTGGTGACAACAACGACCCCGACGGCCTCAGCGTCGTCATGGATACCTCGTTGTCGCCCACCTACAGCCGTTCCTTCGGCCTCAAGGCGCCGCGCACCTCCGAAGCCTTCGCCAAAGGCCGCGCCGAGTTCGACCAGGAGAAGCGCGTCGCCATCTACAAGGAGATGCAGCGCGCGGCGCTAGAGGAGGTGCCGATCGTCGGCCTCGCCTGGCGCTCGCAGGGTTATGGCATGGACAAGCGCGTGCAGGCTTTCAAGACCCTGCCCGGCGCCTTGACTACCGCCTCCGGTGCGCTGCTCGATGAGGTGTCGTTCGGCTGATGCGCTGGTTCCTGCGCCGAATCGCCACCTGCCTGGTGCTGGCCTGGGCCGTTTCGCTGGTCGTGTTCATGACGCTGCATGTCGTGCCGGGCGATCCGGCCGAGTTGCTGCTGTCGACCGGCGGCATCGCGGCCGACCCCATAGCGGTCAAGGAGCTGCGCGTGAAGCTCGGCCTCGAGCGGCCGATCTTCGATCAATACCTGGCCTTCTTGGGCGGCGTCATCCGTGGCGATCTGGGCACGTCGCTGGTTGACGAGTATCCGGTCACCAAGGAGATCGCGCTCAGGCTGCCGCGCACGCTCGAGCTGATCCTTGCCGGCACGCTCATCGCGGTGCTCCTCGGGCTTCCCGCCGGCACCTATGCCGCGCTCCATCGCGGCGGCCTCTTCGATCGCATCGTCTCGGGCACGGCGGCGCTGCTCCTCGCCATCCCCGTCTTTGTTGTCGGCACGCTCCTGGTGCTGCTCCTGGCACAGACTCTGAAGGTGATGCCGGCGGGCGGCTATGTGCCTTTCGCGCAGGACCCGGTGAAGCACCTGACGCTGCTGACGCTGCCGGCGATCGCGATCGCCAAGAGCCTATCCGCGGTGGTATTCCGCATGACCCGAGCCTCGGTTCTGGACGCGCTGTCGCGTGACTTCGTACGCACGGCGCGCGCCAAGGGGCTTTCGCCGACGCGCGTGCTGCTGCGCCATGTCGTCCGCAACGCGCTGACACCGGTCCTAACCGTGCTCGGCCTTCATATGGGCACGCTTCTCGGCGGCACCGTGCTGGTTGAGTACGTGTTCAACTGGCCGGGCATGTCGACGCCGCTGTTGCGCGCCGTCGAAGCGCGCGACTATCCGATGGTCGTCGGTATCGTGCTGACGATTTCCGGCCTGTTCCTCCTGATCAACCTGATCATGGACCTGCTCTACGCGGCGCTCGATCCCAGGACGCGCGCGGCTTGACGCGACTCTGGATCCCGGGAGCATTCGTCGCTGCGATCATCCTGGTCGCGCTGCTGGCGCCGTTGCTCGACCTGCCGAACCCGATCCGCCAGGACGTGGCGCGTCGCCTTTCCGGTCCGATCCCGGGCTCGCCGCTCGGTCGCGACGAGTTCGGCCGCGATGTGCTCTCGCGCCTGATCTGGGGCGCCCGCACCAGCCTCGGTGTCGCTTTCGCCTCGGCCCTGATCGCCGGGACGATCGGCACGCTGATCGGACTGATCGGCGGCTGGTTCCGGGGGCTCGGCGAGCTCCTGACCGTCCGCCTCGTCGACGTCATTCTCTGCTTTCCCCCGATCCTGCTTGCGCTCCTGGTGGTGACGCTGCTGGGGCCGGGTGCGGCGACGTTGATCCTCGTCCTCTCCGTGCTCTACGTGCCTGGCTTCGCCCGAGTCGCCTATGCCGAGGTGCTTTCGGCGCGCAGCAACGACTATGTCGAGGCGGTGCGCGCGCTCGGTGCCTCGACCGGCCGCATCCTGCTGCGCACGGTGCTTCCCAACATCGCAGGTCCGGTGCTGGTCCAGTTCTCGCTCGCGGTCGCCGCCGCGGTCGTGGTCGAGAGCGGGCTCTCCTTCCTCGGGCTCGGCGTCGTGCCACCGGCGCCGTCCTGGGGGCTGATGATCCGCGGGGCGCGCGCGACCATGGAGCAGGCGCCGCTGATGCTGCTTTGGCCCTGCGTCGCGCTGACTCTGACCATCCTCACGATGAATCTGCTCTGCGACGCGCTGCGCGACGCGGTCGATCCGCGCACGCCGGCGCAGCGGCCGAGACGCCGCCTCGTCGATCGCCTGGTGCCGGGCCTGCTTCCGCCGCCCGCGGTAGAGCCGGAGCGGGTCCTCGACCTGCGCGGCCTCACGGTCGAGATCGAGACGCCGCTCGGGCGGATCCGTCCGGTCGACGACGTCTCGCTGACGGTCCGCGCCGGCGAGACGGTGGCCATCGTCGGCGAGAGCGGCTCCGGCAAGTCGCTGACCGCGACCTCCGTCATCGGCCTTCTGCCTCCGGCGGCGCGACCCGTCTCCGGCTCTGCCTGGTTCGGCGACCGCGATCTGTTGCGATTGCCAGAGCCGGTGCTCCGCCAGCTCCGCGGTGGTGCCATTGCAATGATCTTCCAGGACCCGATGAGCAGCCTGAACCCGGTGCACCGCGTCGGCGACCAGGTCGCCGAAGCGATCCGGGCGCATCGGCAGACGAGCGCAGCCAACGCGCAGGCGCAAGCGCTTGACCTCTTCCGGCGCGTCGGAATCGCCGATCCCGAACGCCGACTGCGTGCCTTTCCACACGAGCTTTCCGGCGGGATGCGTCAGCGCGTGATGATTGCGATGGCGATCGCCAACCGTCCGGCGCTCCTGATCGCCGACGAGCCGACGACGGCGCTCGACGTCACCGTGCAGGCACAGATTCTCGATCTGCTAGCCGAGCTCAAGCGCGAGACCGGGACCGCGCTAGTCTTCATCACGCACAGCCTTGCGGTCGTTGCCGAGATCGCCGATCGGGTGACTGTCATGTATGCCGGACAGGTCGTGGAGGAAGGCGAGGTGGCGGGCGTCTTCGCCAATCCGCTTCACCCCTACACGCGCGCATTGCTCGCCGCCGTGCACGAAGCCGACGCCGCACCGGTCGGCATTCCCGGCGTCGTACCGCAGCCTCATGCGTTTCCGGCCGGTTGCCGCTTCGCGCCTCGTTGCGCCCATGCGCTGGCCGCCTGCGCCGCATCCCTGCCAGCGCTCGAAGAGGCGGGCGAGGAACGTCGCGTCCGCTGCATTCGTTGGGCTGAACTCTCCGGCGCCAGGGAGGCCGCGGCTTGAACGGCGCGCTGATCGAAGCGCGAGGGCTCTCCAAGATCTTCCGGTCGAGGGGGCTCTTCCGGCGCGGGCGTGCCGTGCAGGCGGTCCGGCATGTCGATGTTCGGCTTGAGAAAGGCGAGGCGGTCGGCGTCGTCGGCGAATCCGGGTCCGGAAAGTCGACGCTCGGGCGCCTGATGCTCGGCTTGCTCCCGGCGACCGAGGGAGAGGTGCGCTTCGAGGGACGACCTCTCGATCAGATCTCACGCGCAGAGTGGCGCCGGTTGCGCAGACGCATGCAGATCGTTTTCCAAGATCCCTATGGCAGCCTCGATCCCAGGCGGCGCGTCGGCGCGCAGATTGCCGACGGACTCGGTATCCACCAGGTCGTACCCGCCGCCGAGCAGGAGCGGAGGGTCGGCGAGCTCCTGGTCCTGGTCGGCCTCGATCCGCTGCATGCCCGCCGCTTTCCGCACGAGTTCTCGGGCGGCCAGCGCCAGCGCATCGGCATAGCCCGCGCGCTCGCGACCGGCCCCGACTTCCTCGTCGCCGACGAGCCGGTCAGCTCGCTCGACGTGTCGATCCAAGCGCAGATTCTGCAATTGCTGGGTGAGCTCAGGCGCAATCTCGGCCTCGCGCTCCTGTTCATCAGCCATGACCTGCCGGTCGTTCGTCACCTCTGCGATCGCGTCGTCGTCATGTATCTCGGCCGCGTCATGGAGGAGGGGCCAGCCGACCGGATCTTCGCCACGCCGGCCCATCCCTATACCCGCGCCCTGAACTCGGCGACGCCCCGACTCGACCCGGCGCGGCGGGTCAAGAGGATCCTGCTGCCGGGCGATCCGCCGAGCCCGTCCGATCCGCCCTCCGGCTGCGTCTTCCGCACGCGCTGCGCGCATGCGATCGAGGCCTGCGCCGGCGCTGTGCCCGAGCTCAGGCCCTTCGGCGAGCAGCGCCGGGTCGCCTGCATCCGTGCCGAGGAATTCGCGTGACGTTTCGTCAACCCGACCGCCGGAGGGACCGACAATGGCGACGATGACACAGCCGAAAGTCCATATGGGCCACATTACCGGCGGCGAGGCGCGGGAGCTGCTGCCGAAGAACCCGATCATTCTGCTGCCGATGGGCAGTCATGAGGACCAGGGCCCGCACGCGCCGATGGGCGACTACCTCTCGGCCGAAAAGATCGCCGAGCTGATCGCGCTGAGGGCAACCGAGCGCGGAACGCGGACGCTGGTGGCGCCGGTGCTGCCCTATGGCGGTGCCGACTGGTTCGGCTCGATGGTCGGCGGCATCACGCTCGAGCAGTCGACCCTGACCCAGGTGATCTGGGACATGGTCAACTCGCTTCGCCGCAACGGGCTTACGCGCCTGATCGTGATCAACGGCCATGGCGGCAATGTCGGACCGATCGCCGAGGTCGCCCGCGGCCTCTACCGCGACCATAAGGCACTCATGCCGAGCCTCTATCTCTGGCGGATCGGCTACAGCCTGCTTCCTGGGATCGTCGGTGCGGAGAAGTCGAAAGCGGTCTCGGGCCACGGTGCCGACCCGCTCACCAGCGTCGGCCTCCACCTCTTCCCGGAGCTGATGCGCCCCGACCTGATCCCACAGGCGAGGCCGGTCAAGCGCGATCCTTTGCTCGATCTGCCATTCGCAGCCCTCGGTGCCGCCAGCTTCGAGGGTGCCGAGGTGGCGATGCCGAACGAATATCACGAGGTCTACAACCAGGGTGTCGGCAAGGGCGACCCCAACCTCAGCTCGTCGGCGACGGGGGCGGCGCTAACCGAGCAGCTGACCGAGGTCTGTGCGCGCTTCGTCAAGCACTACGCCGACCGCATTCACGCCTAAGTCAGGGGCTGCGACGGCGCGAAATCGCGGGGAGCGTTTTCCGGCACGACTCCGGTAACCCGGGTTTGTCGGACAAGGCTACCTGTACTAGGATTTCATATCTGCCAGCCGGCGATGCAAGCTGCTGAAGTCTAAAGGAATCCTAACATCGGTGGTGAGAGGGGGCCTTGTTGTGAGGGGCTGGGGGACAGGCCACTAGAACGAGGCTGGTGAGGCGCGCGTGCCGCTCAAGCGCCACGGCGAAACTGTCCAGCGCCGCTATCGCTGACCATGTGCGCCGCCAGGTCGAGACCAGGCCGGAATCGGTCTTCGTCATCGATGCCGATGGGCGAATCCGGAGCATGGTGCAGAACGCGGCGATGGCGCCGATCCGCGGCCGCATCGAGGCATCGCGCATCAGTCTCGAAATCAGCCCGAGTCGTGCCCCCTATCAGGGGGTGGCGACGCTGCGGCACTGGCTTCTGTCCCTGCTGACCGAGCCCAGGCCCCTGCGCCTGGCCGACCTCGACCGCGGGACCGTTGTCGAAGTCATCGGACCGCTGGCAGCGCTCGACCGCCTTGAAGACTGGCTCGGGGACGCACCCAGCCGTATGGCGTCGTTCGTCGACGGCACGGCGATGTTCGCTGACGAGCATGGCGTCGGGCCGCTCGACGCCGCGGCGCTCGAACGCTTCGGGATTCATCCCGATGCCGACTACGCCGCCGCCGCTTTCCTTGCGCGCGACATGCGCGTGGTGGTCATCCTCGCCGAGGCCTCCCGCCTCATGTGCTCGCTGGAACGGTCGGTCGTTCGACTCGCGCAGTCGAGCATGCCGCCTCCTACCTTGCGCTCCGCAGCGAGCAGATGCGGCTCGCGGTCTGGTGGTGCGGTACTTGGCTTCGAGAGCGTGACACCGACGGTGTAGCCGCCGGGCAGCAGCTTCGCCGGCTGTGCGCGCTCGGCAGCCCGTCGACGCCGCCCGCTTCCTACGAGGGCGAGCGTGTGCGCTTCGAGAGTGTTTCGGAGCGCGAACTCGCACCCTTCCGGCTGCTGCTGCCTCTCCGGGAAGCCGTTCGACGCGACCGCCAATACGCTCGCCAGCTGCGCGGCATCGCCGACCAATGGGCAGACATCGCCCTGCGCGCATGAAGCGGTCAGGGGTCGTGAAGAATTGCCCGAGCAGCTCGGGCGGGCCGTGCTCGATGGCGGTCGCATCGAGCAGCTGCACGGCGAAGGAGGCGAGCGACCGCCGCGGTAGCGGAAGAATTGACTTCGGCGACAGATCCGCAGGCGCCGAGACAGTGGCAAGTGAGGTCATTTAATCCCCCTCCCTGCAGGAGAGGTATGCTGTCAACTCGACATATTGTAGCCGACGCCTCTTCAGCGTCTAGATATGGTAGTTATGCACAAAACTGTGGAGAAATTGGCCTCGTTCTCGCAATGCGGTTGCATTCCCTTTCGGAAGCGGAGATCGTTGTTTTGTGGGGCGAGAATTCAACCTGTCGGAGCCGAGATGACGGTCCTGCTGGAGCGGGCCGCCAGCCGCGCACCCGCGTGGTCGTTGCCGGTCGCGATCGTCGCCACCGCCTGCGGCTTCGTCGTAGTGGTGCGCGGTGCCGCCGAGACCTTTGGGGTTTTCATCCATCCGCTGGAGCAGGGCCTCGGCCTGGGCCATGCGGAGACCGCGGGCATTTACGCGCTATCGATGCTCGCGATCGGCGTGGGCGGTCCCTTCGCCGGTGCGCTGGCCGATCGCTTCGGGCCGCGCTTGGCCTATGCGATCGGGGCGACGACGCTCACCGCCGCCTTCGCCGCTGCGTCGCTCGCCACCGCGCTTTGGCAGTTGCAGCTCGCGCTTGGAATCGGCGTCGGCGTGGCGACGACATGTGTCAGTATTTCCTGTACTGCACCCGGATATCTGGACACAAGGTAGGAGTTAAGCGGCCAGCCTGAACGCGCTCTGATCCCAAGCGGTTCTGGCGTCGTTTGGACTTCGGTAGTCGTTCTTTGCGATCAGCCACTGGGCATTGTAGCGGTCGACGAAGACGCGGACGGCGTCCCTGACGTCGTCGATGGTCTGGTAGATGCGGCCATGTACGACTTGCTCCTTGAAGGTTCGGAAGAATCGTTCGATCACCCCGTTGGTCTGGGGTTCGCCGACGAAGGCGTAGCTCGGGGTGATGCCCCAGAACTTGATCTGTCTGTGGAAATGGT
>VGEN01000040.1 GCA_016869285.1 Alphaproteobacteria bacterium | reverse complement strand
CGGTATCTTGAGATTGACGTCTCCCGCCTTGGTCTGCAGCGTCCGATCGTAGCTGCCGGCTCGCCTGTCCTGCCGCGCTTCGCTGCGCTCATAGCGACCCGCACCGCACAGACGGTCGGCCTCAGACTCAAGGAGTGCATTCAGCGTCTCCTCGACCGTGCCGCGCACCATCTCTCCCAGATGATCCCTGATCCGTGCCTCGTCGATCTGGATCACCTGGCCCGTCGCAGTCTCACTGCTCATCGTTTGCTCCTTCACTCTAGAAGAAGCCACCATTCCCGAAAGTGCGAAAGATTCTGTACGTTATCATCGCTCCGGCTGTGATCCTCGGGCTACCTTATCTGATGTCAGCGCGAGTGACCGAGGCGTCGCGCGTCGCCATGCTCTCGGCGGCGCACTTTCGCGAAGCGATGGCGGAAGATGCGGCGCTATCGCACGCCATGGCGCGGATCCTAGCGCGACATTGGCGCATCCTCATTGCCCAGATCAAAGAGCTGAAGTTGCGCTCGACCACCGAGAGGATCGGCCTTTATCTGCTCGGATTGCTCTCGCCGGACAGCGGTCCGCAGACACTCCGGCTCAGCGAGGATCGCGGCATGGTCGCAAGCCGGCTCGGCATGTCGCCCGAAAGCCTGTCGAGGGCATTTGCCCAGCTACGCGCAATTGGGGTCGGCGGCCGCGGCCGCGTAGTCACCATCGCCGATCCGGGAAAGCTGCGAGCGATGTGTGGCGGGCGCTGAACGCCACACGCTCGCGAAGATCTCGCCCGGCTCTTTCGGCTTAACCGAGCGCCTTGACGATCTCTTCCGTCATCTTCTTGGCGTCGCCGAACAGCATCATCGTGTTCGGGCGGAAGAAGAGCTCGTTGTCGACGCCGGCATAGCCGGACGCCATCGAGCGCTTGATGAAGAGCACGGTCTTCGACTTCTCGACGTCGAGGATCGGCATGCCGTAGATCGGGCTCTTCGGATCGGTCTTGGCCGCCGGGTTGGTCACGTCGTTGGCGCCGATCACGTAGACGACGTCGGTCGAGGCGAAGTCGCGGTTGATGTCCTCGAGTTCGACCACCTCGTCATACGGGACATTGGCTTCGGCCAGCAGCACGTTCATGTGGCCGGGCATGCGGCCGGCGACGGGGTGGATGGCGTAGCGGACGGTCACGCCCTCCTTCTTCAGGATGTCGGCCATCTCGCGGAGCGCGTGCTGCGCCTGGGCAACCGCCATGCCGTAGCCGGGCACGACGATGACCGAGCTGGCATTCTTCATGATGAAGGCGGCGTCCTCGGCCGAGCCCGATTTGACTGTCTTGTCACCAGAACCGCCACCGACCGGCCCCGCAACCTCGCCACCGAAGCCGCCCAGGATCACGTTGAAGATCGAGCGGTTCATCCCCTTGCACATGATGTAGCTGAGGATCGCGCCGGAGGACCCAACCAGCGCGCCGGTGACGATCAGCAGCGAGTTCTCGAGGGTGAAGCCGATGCCGGCTGCAGCCCAGCCCGAGTAGCTATTCAGCATCGAGACGACGACCGGCATGTCGGCACCGCCGATCGGCAGGATCAGCAGCAGGCCGAGCACGAACGAGAGAAGGACGATCAGCCAAAAGGCGGTAGTCGTCTGCTGCGCGCAGAACCACACGATCAGCAGCACAAGCCCGATACCGAGCGCGGCGTTCAGCGGGTGCTGCATCGGGAAGACGAGCGGCTTCCCGGTGACGATGCCCTGAAGCTTGCCGAAAGCAATGATCGAGCCGGTGAAGGTGACCGCGCCGATGGCGACGCCGAGGCTAATCTCGATCAGGCTCGCAACCTTGATCTTGCCGGGCGCACCGATGTTGTAGGCTTCGGGCGCGTAGAAGGCGGCGGCCGCGACCAATACGGCGGCCAGGCCCACCAGGCTGTGGAAGGCAGCGACCAGCTGCGGCAGCGCCGTCATCTGGATCTTCTGCGCGATCACGGCGCCAATGGCACCGCCTATGACGATGCCGAGGATGATCAGCCAGTAGGAGACGACGCCCGGCAGCGCCAGCGTCGTGGCGATGGCGATCGTCATGCCGACAATTCCGTAGAGATTTCCGCCGCGCGCGGTCTCCGGCGAGGAGAGGCCGCGCAGCGCCATGATGAAGCAGACGGAGGCCGCGAGGTAGAGCAGCGCCGCGAGCGTGGTCGACATGATCGCGGGCTCCCTAGCTCTTCTTCTTGAACATCTGCAGCATCCTCTGCGTGACGATGAAGCCGCCGAAGATGTTGACCGAGGCGAGGATCACCGCGAGGAAGCCCATGATCTTGGAGAAGTCCATGCTCCGCGGGCCGGCGGCGATGAGCGCGCCAACGACAATCACCGAGGAGACCGCGTTGGTGACGCTCATCAAAGGCGAGTGCAGCGCCGGGGTCACGCGCCAGACCACGTAGTACCCCACGAAGCAGGCGAGCACGAAGACGGTAAGCCCGAAGATCGTCGGGTCGATGCCCGCTGCCTGGCTTGCGTGAAGGGCAATGCCGGTCGCCTCATTGGCAAGCGCCTCGGCCTTGGCAGCCAGCGCCTTGGCGTCGGTCGCGACCTCGGCGGCGCGCTCGACGTATTTCTGCGTGTCCATTCCGCTCCCCCTCAGCCGGCGAAGGACGGGTGCACGACGGCCCCGCCCTCGGTCAGCAGCGTCGCCGCGACGATCTCGTCCTTCCTGTCGAACTTGAGCTGCTTCGTCTCCTTGTCGACAAGCGGTGTCAGGAACGTCAGCACGTTGCGCGCATAGAGCGCGCTCGAATCCACGGCGATCCGGCTTGGCACGTTGAGATGTCCGACGATCTTGACCCCGTGCTTGACCACGACCTTGCCCTTTTCGGCGAGCGGACAGTTGCCGCCCTGCTCGACCGCGAGGTCGACGATGACCGATCCCGGCTTCATGTCCTTGACCATGTCCTCGGTGACGATCACCGGCGCCGGTTTTCCGGGGATGAGCGCGGTGCAGATGACGATGTCGGTCTTCTTCAGCGTCTCGTGCAGCTTCGCCGCCTGCTTTTTCTTGTACTCCTCGCCCATCTCCTTGGCGTAGCCGCCGGCGGTCTCGGCCGACTTGGACGCAGCCTCGTCGACCTCGATGAAGGAGGCGCCGAGCGACTGCACCTGCTCCTTGACTGCAGCGCGCACATCGAAGGCGGAGACGATGGCGCCGAGGCGCTTGGCCGTCGCGATCGCCTGTAGCCCGGCGACGCCGGCGCCGATCACGCAGGCGCGCGCCGGCGGCACGGTGCCGGCCGCAGTCATCATCATCGGGAACGCGCGGCCGAATTCGGCCGCGGCATCGACGACGGCGCGATATCCGGCGAGGTTCGACTGCGAGGAGAGAACGTCCATGCTCTGCGCGCGGGTGATGCGCGGCAATAGCTCAAGCGAGAAGGCAGCGAGCTTCCTGCTGGCGATCGCCTTCAGCTGCTCCTTGTCCGCATGCGGCGAGAGCATGCCGATCAGCGCCGCGCCTTCCTTGAACATCGCGAGGTCTGCGACATCGGGTCGCTGCACCGCGAGCACGACATCGGCGCCGGAAAGCGCGGTCGCGCGGTCGGAGGCGAGCACGGCACCCGCGTCCTGGAAGGCTTGGTCGGGGATCGAGGAACCGGCGCCGGCGCCGCTCTCGACCACGACATCGAGGCCGAGCCCACGCATCTTCCTGACGGTTTCGGGCGAAGCGGCGACGCGTCGCTCGTCGACCCGATTTTCCTTGAGCACGGCGACTTTCATCGGCGATCGGCGCTCCCCAGGGGCGTTTGCGGCCGCAAACAATGCCGGGGGAACAAGGTTTTGTGAAGTCCGAGATGGAACCGAACGGAAAATCGCCCCGAAACGAGACGGGGCCCCGAAAGCGCCCCGCCCCTCCCGGTTGCAGAGTCGATTGTCTAGTGGACGACCTCGCCGTGGAGGTTGAGGTCGAGCCCCTCCCGTTCGGTATCGGCATCGACGCGCAGCCCGATCGCCATGTCGACGACCTTGGCGATGATGAAGGTGACGACTGCGTCATAGGCGACGACGACGGCAACGCCGTAGATCTGGGTTAGGACCTGACCGGCATTCCCGTCGAGCAGCCCGGCCTTACCTTCGCCGCCGATCGCCTCGATCGCGAAGACGCCGGTCAGGATCGCGCCGACAACGCCGCCGACGCCGTGCACGCCGAAAGCGTCGAGCGCGTCGTCATATCCCAGCATGCGCTTGAGCGCGGTGGAACCCCACCAGCAGAGGGCGCCGGCGGCGAGCCCGATGACCAGCGCGCCGCTCGGGGCGACGAAGCCCGAGGCCGGCGTGACGGCAACGAGACCGGCGATCGCCCCGGAGACGATGCCGAGCACGCTCGGCTTGCCCTTCGCGGCCCACTCGATGAACATCCAGGCGAGCGCGGCCGCGGCTGCAGCGATCTGAGTCACCGCCATCGCCATCCCGGCGGCGCCGTTGGCAGCGACCGCCGAGCCCGCATTGAAGCCGAACCAGCCGACCCACAGCAGCGAGGCGCCGAGCAGCGTCAGCACGAGATTGTGCGGCGTGAAGGGCTCCTTCGGATAGCCCCGGCGCTTGCCGATCATCAGCGCCAGCACCAGCCCGGCGACGCCGGCATTGATGTGGACGACGGTGCCGCCGGCATAGTCGAGGACATTGGCGGATGCGAGGAAGCCGCCACCCCAAACCCAATGCGCAACCGGCGAATAGACCAGCAGCGACCACGCGCCCGTGAACCACAGCATCGCCGAGAACTTCATGCGATCGACGAAGGCACCGGCGATCAGCGCCGGCGTGATGATGGCGAAGGTCATCTGGAAGACCATGAACACCGATTCCGGGATAGTCTTCGCGTTGGCGTGGATCGACTCGACGCCGAGCCCCTGCAGCAGCGCTCGGCCGAGATCGCCGACGAAGGCGCCGCCATCGGAGAACGCGAGACTGTAGCCGGCGATCATCCAGACAATGGTGACGAGGCAGCAGGCGGCGAAGGAGTGCATCACCGTCGACAGCACATTCATCTTGCGAACCATGCCGCCGTAGAAGAGCGCAAGGCCGGGGACGGTCATCATCAGGACCAGCGCAGTCGAGGTCAGCATCCAGGCCGTGTCGCCGGAATCGATCTTGGGAGCAGCCTCCTGCGCCAGGGCCGCGACCGGAACCGCTGTCGCCAGCGCAGCCAAACTTGAAAACCCTCGCTTCACGCTCGCCCCCGATCGTCTCGCCATGCCAGCGCCCCAAGCGCCGCCTGTTGCGGTGCAGCAGGCAATAACAAGTTCCGTGCCAAGGATGAGGGCCAGGAAAACGCCGGGAATCCTGATCTGGGACGCCGTTCCCCGCCTAAATTTTCGGCGATGGAAGGCCCACGGCTTACAAATTGGGCAGCGGCAACTCCGCGACCGCCAAAGCTTGCCTCTGCCGCTCGGCCAGCACCGCCTCGTCGAAGTCGTCGATCAGGTTGCGAAACAGGCTGTACCAGTTGATCTCGGCCCCGAGGCGAAGGAAGACGGCGCCGAGGCCCACCGCGGCCCGGTCCATCAGGACGAACTCGCGCGGCGGCGCGATGCCGCCGAGACGACGCAGCTCGGCATGGACCTTGGTCGCCACCTGACGGCCATAGGCGGTGCCGCCGCCTTCCTGGATTGCGCGCGGACGGTCCTCCATCAGCGGCGCGTAGACGAAGCGGGCCCAGAGGTTGAGGACATCGATGACCTCGCGCGACAGCGTCTCGAAACCCCAGATGCGATAGGCCTCGACCGCAAGCTCCTCGTCGCCGCCGCGGAGCGCGCGGTAGAGGTCGATCACGCCGCGGACGAAGGACGGTCTGAAGACACGGATGCAGCCGAAATCGAGCAGGTTGAGCGTGCCGTCGGCAGCAAGCGTGTAATTGCCAAGATGCGGATCGCCGTGGATGACTCCGTAGCCGTAGAAAGGCACGTACCAGGCGCGGAACAGCCGGAGCGCGGTTTCGTTTCGGATCTCGATCGGCGCGCTAGCGATCTCTGTGAGTTTCACGCCGTCGATCCAGCTCATGGTCAGGAGCCGGCCAGTCGAGAATGCGTCGATCGGCTCCGGCACGGCGATCCCCTCCTCTTTTGCCAGCATGTGGCGGTAGAGACGCATGTGCTTGGCCTCGCGACGGTAGTCGAGCTCCTCGCGCAGGCGCGCGGAGATCTCCTGATGAATCTGCTCGGTGACGATGGCGCGGTCGAGGCGCTCGTAGAGGGCGAAGACGAGCTTGAGCTGCTTCAGATCCGCTTCGACTACGGCCGGCATGTCCGGGTATTGCAGCTTGCAGGCGACCTCGCTTCCGTCCTTGAGCGTCGCGCGATGGACCTGCCCCAAGGAGGCCGCGGCGGCAGCCTCGTGGGGGAAACGGGCGAAGTGCGACGGCCAGTCGGGCCCCAGCTCCGTTGCCATCCGCCGCTTGACGAAGGACCAGCCCATCGAAGGCGCGTTCGCCTGCAGCTCGGCGAGCTCGCGCACATAGGCGTCGGGCAGGGCGTCCGGCAGCGTCGACATCATCTGCGCCACCTTCATCAGCGGCCCCTTGAGCCCGCCGAGCGCCGCCTTCAGCTGCGCTGCGTGGCGATCCTGGTCGAGAGACAGGCCGAGAATGCGCCCGCCGGCAAGTCGTGCCGCGAGCCCGCCGACGGCAGTACCGACGCGGGCGTAGCGGGCAAGGCGGCCGCCGAGCGTGTTCTCGTCATCGCTCACGTCTGTTCCAGCTCGTCGATGTAGCCCTTGATGACGCCGAGCCCTCTCGCCCAGAAAGCCGGATCGGTGGCATCGAGACCGAAGGGCGCCAGCAGCTCCTTGTGACGCAGCGTGCCGCCCGCCTTCAGCATCTCGAGATATCGGCCGGCAAAGCCCTCATGCGCGTCCTGGTAGACGGCGTAGAGAGAGTTCACGAGGCAGTCGCCAAAGGCATAGGCATAGACATAGAAGGGCGAGTGGATGAAGTGCGGGATGTAGGACCAGAAGGCGCGGTAGTCGTCGTCAAAGCGGATCGCGGGTCCGAGCGAGGCCCGCTGCTGCTCCATCCAGATTTCGCCGAGCCGGCCGGGCGTCAGCTCGCCCTGGCGGCGCTCGTCATGGACCGCTGCCTCGAAGGTATGCAGCGCGACCTGGCGGACGACGGTATTCAGCATGTCCTCGACCTTGCCGGCGAGCAGCACGCGTCGGCGCTTCGAATTCTTCTCGGCCTCGAGCAGCGAGCGGAAGGTCAGCATCTCGCCGAAAACCGAGGCAGTCTCCGCCAGTGTCAGCGGCGTGTCGCACATCAGATGCCCCTGCTCGGCCGCCAGCACCTGGTGCACGCCGTGGCCGAGCTCATGGGCGAGCGTCATCACGTCGCGCGTACGGCCGAGATAGTTGAGCAGAAGATAGGGATGCGCGCTCGGCACGGTCGGATGCGCGAAGGCGCCGGACGACTTGCCCGGCTTCGTCGGTGCATCGATCCACGGCCTGTCAAAGAATTGCTGGCCGATCTCGGCAAGCTTCGGCGAGAAGCGGCGATAGGCCCCGAGCACGATGCCCCGGGCCTCATCCCAGGCAATCTTGCGGTCGGAATCCTTCGGCAGCGGCGCATTGCGGTCCCAATAGGGAAGCTGCTTCTTGCCAAACCAGCTCGCCTTGATCCGGTAGTAGCGGTGCGAGAGACTCCCATACGAGGCTTTGACCGCGGAGACCAGCGCATCGACGACCTCGTCCTCGACCTTGTTGCCGAGGTTGCGCGAGGAGATCGGCCGCGCATAGCGGCGCCATCGATCGGCGATCTCCTTGTCCTTGGCAAGCGTGTTGGTGATCAGCGCGAAGAGGCGCAGGTTCGACTTGAGCCCCTTTGACAGCACCTTGGCCGCTGCACGGCGCTTTCTGCTGTCCTTGTCGGTCATGCCTGCGAGCACGCCGGCCATGGTCAGATCCTTGCCGCCGAGCTTGAAGCGCATCGCTGCCAGGGTTTCGTCATAAAGACGGACCCAGGCCGAATAGGCGGTCACCGACTTTTCATGCAGCAGCTTCTCCATCTCCTCGGAGAGCTGATGCGGGCGGAAAACGCGGAGATCGCGAAGCCAGGGCCGGTAGCGGGCGGCTATCGGGTCCTTCAGCTTCTCCTCGAGCGCCGCATCCTCGATCCGGTTGAGCTCGAGCGTGAAGAACAGAAGCTCGGTCGAAGTGCCGGTCAGCCGTTCCTGTACGGTCTGATAGAAACGCCCGACCTCCGGGTCCTCCATCGCCGTGACGTGGACGAGCGCCGCATAAGAGCCGGCCTTGGCCTGAGCCTCGTCCAGGCGCTCGTAGTCGGCGATGGCGCGGCCGAGCTCGGCGCCGGAAAGGCCCGCGACCTTGCCGAGGTAGCGCTTACGGAATGCCTTGGCATCGGCCTCGGACCGGTCGAGATCACGTTTCAGTGCAGGGGAGTCCCGGCCCGGATAGAGATCGCTCAAATCCCATGTCGGCAGCTTCCCGGCCGTCGTCCGTTTCGCCATCATCGACCTCCCACGCGAGGAAAACGCCATTAAGATGGGGTGAAGGCCGAGCCTAACAACGGCCGCTTGGGGAGAGAATGGATCTCAGCAACGTCCAGAACCTCCCGCTCCTGTTCTTCGAACGGGCGCGGGCTCACGGCGACAAGCCCTTCCTTTGGCGCAAGGTCGACGGCATCTACCGCTCGCTGAGCTGGGCCGAGGCCGCGCGCCAGGCGAACCTCCTGTCCCGCGCGCTCCGCGCCCGCGGGCTGCAGGCCGGCGACCGCGTCGCGCTGATCTCGGAGAATCGGCCGGAGTGGCTGATCGCGGATGTCGCGGTGATGGCCGCCGGCGGCATAACCGTGCCCGCCTACACCACGAACACCGTCGACGATCATCGCTACATCCTCGACAATTCGGGCGCCAAGGCGGTGATCGTCTCGACCGCAAAGCTCGCCCAGCGGGTGGTGCCGGCGGCGGCGCGCGCGCCCTCGGTCGAGTTCCTGGTGGCGATGGAGTCGCTCTCCGAGCCGCCGCGCCCGCCGATACGTTGGGCGGCATGGGAAACGATGCTGAGCGAGGGCGAGAAGCAGCCCGATGACATCGAGGCGACGGCGGCGATCCGCAAGCGCGGCGACACGAGCTGCATCATCTACACCTCGGGCACCGGCGGTGCGCCGAAGGGGGTGATGCTGAGTCACGGCGCCATTCTTTGCAATTGCCAGGGCGCGATCGAGGTCCTGAAGCCGCTGGGCCTCGACGACAACGTCTTCCTTTCGTTCCTGCCGCTGAGCCATGCCTACGAGCACTCCGGCGGTCAGTTCTTCCCGATCGCGATCGGCGCGCAAATCTACTACGCCGAAGGCGCCGATACGCTGGTGGCGAACCTTGCCGAGGCGAAGCCGACCATCGTCACCGCCGTGCCCCGGCTCTACGAGGTGATGCACGGACGCATCGCCAAGGCGATGGAGAAGATGCCGGGGCTCAGGCGGAAGCTGTTCGAACGCGCCCTGACGCTGGGCAAGAAGGCCTATGAGCATCCTGGAAGCCTGACGCTCGGCGAGCGGATCGAGAACAAGATCCTCGACATCCTGGTACGCAAGAAAGCGGCGCAGCGCTTCGGCGGGCGCCTCAAGGCCTTCGTCTCCGGCGGGGCTCCGCTCAACTACGAGGTCGGGCTGTTCTTCACGGCGCTCGGCGTGCGCCTGCTGCAGGGCTACGGCCAGACCGAGGCGGCACCGGTGATCAGCGTCAACCCGGTCGACCGCATCAAGCTGCACACGGTCGGACCGCCGATGCACAAGGTCGAGGTCAAGCTCGCCGAGGACGGCGAAATCCTGGTGCGCGGCGAATTGCTGATGCAAGGCTATTGGGGCGATCCGGAGGCAACCGCGCGCACCATCCGCGACGGCTGGCTGTATACCGCCGATGTCGGCCGCATCGACCAAGACGGCTATATCGAGATCACCGACCGTAAGCGCGATCTCATCGTCGTCTCCGGAGGAGACAATGTCTCGCCGCAGAAGGTCGAAGGATTCCTCACGCTCGAGCCCGAGATCGGCCAGGCCATGGCGGTCGGCGACAAGCGTCCGTTCATCGTGGCGCTCCTGATCCCGGACAAGGACTGGGCGTTCGGCTGGGCCAAAGAGAAGGGCAAGCCTGAGGATTTGGTTCAGCTCGTTGGCGACAAGGACTTCCGCTCGGCGATCTCGGCCGCCGTCGACCGTGTCAACCGCCGGCTCTCGGCGGTCGAGCGCGTGCGCCAATTCATCCTCTCGGCCGAGCCTTTCAGTCTTGAGAACGAGATGATGACGCCGACGCTCAAGATCCGCCGCCACGTCATCCGCAAGACCTACGGCACGAAGCTGGACGCGCTCTACGAAGGGCGCGGCTAGACCTCGTAGAACTCGCGATACCACTCGACGAAGCGAGGCACGCCGACATCGATCGGCGTCGCCGGGCGGAAACCGAGATCGCGCGTCGAGTCCAGGATGTCGGCGAAGGTCTCCTTGACGTCGCCCTTCTGCATCGGCTTGAGCTCGACAATCGCCTTCCTGCCAGCCGCTTTCTCGATCACCTCGATGAACCGGAGCAAAGGCTCGGCGCGGTTGTTGCCGAGGTTGTAGATGCGATGCGCGGTCACCGGGCGATCGAGCGCGGCAAGGACACCCTGGACAATGTCGTCGATGTAGGTGAAGTCGCGCCGCATGTCGCCGTTGTTGAAGACCTGTATGGGCCTTCCTTCAAGGATCGCCTTGGTGAACAGGAAGGCCGACATGTCGGGCCGCCCCCAGGGACCATACACGGTGAAGAAGCGAAGTCCGATCGCCCGGAGACCGTAGAGGCGCATATAGGCACCCGCCATCAACTCGCCCGCCCTCTTGGTTGCGGCATAGAGCGAGACCGGGTCGTCGGTGCGGTCTGACGTCGAGAAAGGAAGCCGGCTGTTGCCGCCATAGACCGAGGAGGAGCTGGCATAGACCAGGTTCGCGAGCCGCGGCAGGAAACGGCCGAGCTCGAGAATCGCGAGCTGCCCGGTCAGGTTGGCATCGACATAGTCGAAGGGATGGTCCAACGAATGCCGGACGCCCGCCTGGGCCGCCAAATGGACGATCCGCTCGATCTGCGGGTGCGCACGGCCGAACGCAGCAACGTCGTTACGCCGGGACAGGTCGAGGGCCTCGAAGGAAAAGCCGCTGCGGCCGGTGAGCCGGTCGAGCCGAGCCCGCTTCAATGCCGGGTCGTAATAGGCGTTGAGGCTGTCGAGCCCGAGTACCCGCTCGCCCCGGTCGAGCAGCGCCTTGGCGACATGGTAGCCGATGAAGCCGGCGGCGCCGGTGACGAGGACCGTCATAGCTCGGGTATAGCCGGTCGCGGCGGCCAAATCACCAGCCGCGGTACGGTTTCTCCTCCGGCCGCGCAGGTGCGTGCTAGGGTATTCGACATGGCCACCAGCTTATTCACACCGCAGGAGGACGGCCTTCGCGGAGCAGACGTGGTCGGCGACCCGGCCTGTAGCCAACCGCCTGACGATTCGACCGAATGGTCGGGGCTGCTCACCAGTGCCGTCGATCACATGGACCAGGGGCTTCTGGTCCTCGACCGCGAGCAGCGCGTTGTCTGCTGGAACCGGCGCTACGAGTTCCTCTGGGGTCTCCCTGACGGGCTCGTCCGCGCCGGCATGCCGCTCGCCGAGCTGATCCGCTTCGACGTCCAGCGCCAAGGCCTTGAGCCTGCCCGAGCCGAAGCTGTCCTCAAAGGCCGGATCGCGCAGAGCTGGGTTAGCGGCGCGGCCGACGAGGCAACGATACCGCACCTCGACCGCGTCCTTCGTGCCAACCGCCGTCCGCTGCCCGATGGCGGCAGCGTCACCACCTTCACCGATGTGACGATGGCGCATCGCCAGCTCGAGGCGCTGGGGCATAGCGAGGCGCGGTTCGCCGCCTATGCGCGCATGTCCGCCGACTGGGTCTGGGAGCAGGACGCGGATCTTCGATTCACCTTCGTCTCGCGCCCGCCGACCGTCGAGATCGATGTCTTCCCCGGAGACAATATCGGCAAGCGCCGGGATGAGCTCGACCTCGTCATCGATGACAAGGATGCATGGGACCGGCATCTGGGAGATCTCGCTGCCCGTCGCCCCTTTCGCCAATTCGGCTACGGCCGCCGAGACGGGGAAGGACGGGTTCGCCACATCCTGATCAGCGGCGACCCGATTTTCGCGCGCGACGGGACCTTCACGGGCTATCGCGGCACCGGGACCGACGTCACCGCTGAGCGCGAGGCGCTGCGCCGGGCCCAAGCCGCCGAGGCGGCGGCCGAGAGCGCCCACGCACGGCTGATGACGGCGCTCGAGACGGTGACGCAAGGGTTCGCGGTCTTCGACGCCGAGGAACGGCTTCTGGCCTGCAATCGCCACTACCTCGACCGCACGTCCTTCGACGTCGGCGAGGTCATCGGAAAGCGCTTCGAGGATATCGTCCGCTCGAGCCTCGCCTCGGGCTGGCGAGGCTACCTGCCGGGAAGCACGACGCCGGCTACCGAAGAAGAGTGGCTCTCCTGGCGCTTGGCCGTACGTCGCACCCCGCCGGCGCAGCCCTTCATCTACAGGGGTACTGACGAGCGCTGGATGATGATCAGCGAAAGGCGGACCGAAGACGGCGGGACCGTCTCGCTTCGGGTGGAAGTGACTGATCTCAAGCGTGCAGAGGAGGATCTTCGCGCCGCTCGCGACGGCGCCGAGTCGGCAAGCCGAGCCAAGAACCAGTTCCTTGCCTCGATGAGCCACGAGCTCCGCACGCCGCTGAATGCGATCATGGGCTTTGCCGAGATCCTCAAAGATCAGATGTTCGGCGCGCTCGGCACCGAGCGCTATCGAGGCTACGCAGAGAACATCCACACCAGCGCCAGCTACCTGATGGATCTCATCCGCGACGTTCTCGACATGGCAAAGATCGAGGCTGGGCGCATGGAGCTGGTGCTCAAGCCGATCGAGGTAATGCCGGAGATCGACCGCTGCCTCGGCATGATCGCGGCGTCGGCGCAGTCGGCCGGTCTCGTGGTCGAGACGCTCACGCCCGAGAAGAACTCGCGGGTCCAAGCGGATTCCAGGGCGCTTCGCCAGATCCTCCTCAACCTGCTGTCGAACGCAGTCAAGTTCACGCCCTCGGGCGGGCTCGTCCGGGTCGCGGTCGCCTTCGACGGCGAGTGGATCAGGATCGCCGTGTCCGATACCGGCGTCGGCATACCGGCCTGGGCGCTGCCCAGGCTCGGGCGCCCCTTCGAGCAGGTCGACAATGTGCTGCAGCGCAAACGTCCCGGATCAGGCCTGGGTCTCGCGCTTTCTCGCTCGCTGACTGAGCTGATGGGCGGAAAGCTTGCCATTGAATCGGCGGAGGGACGCGGCACCACGGTGACGCTCTCGCTGCCGCGCGGCGCCCCTTGAGCAATGGAATGTCTCTAGCGGCCTCGGGCAAGCAATGCCGCCAGTCCGAAAAATAGGTCAGCGTTCCTTCCTTGCGTTGGCGCAAGCCCTGATTACGCGACCATTTTCGCGTGTTACCTTCGCTGCCAAATAAGACGCTCCAGCGCATTGGGAGAGGGAACATGGCCCTCGCGAAAGTCAGCCTCGACGACAAGTACGAGCTTGACCGCGGCCGGGTTTATCTGACGGGCGTCCAGGCGCTGGTGCGCCTGCCGATCATGCAGCGCCAGCGCGACGCCAAAGCGGGGCTCAACACCGGCTGCTTCATCTCAGGCTATCGCGGCTCGCCCCTCGGCGGTTTCGACCAGCAGCTCTGGCAGGCCAAGCGCTTCCTTAAGCGCAACAACATCCAGTTCCAGCCGGGTGTCAACGAAGACATGGCGGCGACCGCGGTCTGGGGCAGCCAGCAGGTCAACATGTTCAAGGGCGCCACCGTCGATGGCGTCTTCGGCATCTGGTACGGCAAGGGTCCCGGCGTCGATCGCTCGGGCGACGTCTTCAAGCACGCCAACAACGCCGGCACCTCGAAGAACGGCGGCGTGCTGGTGCTCTCCGGCGACGACCACACCTGCAAGTCCTCGACGCTCGCGCACCAGTCCGAATACGCCTTCATGGACGCTTCGATCCCGGTGCTGCACCCCTCAGGCGTCCAGGAGGTCCTCGACTACGGTCTTCTTGGCTGGGCGATGAGCCGCTACTCCGGCTGCTGGATCGCGCTGAAGGCGATCGCCGAGACCATGGACTCCTCGGCCTCGGTCGCGATCGATCCGGACCGCGTGCAGATCGTGCTGCCGGACGATTTCGAGACGCCGCCGGGCGGCCTCAACATCCGCTGGCCGGATCCGCCGCTGGAGCAGGAGTACCGGCTCCACAAGTGGAAGCTCTATGCCGCGCTCGCCTTCGCGCGCGTCAACAAGCTCGACCGCACGGTGATCGACTCGCCGAGGCCGCGCTTCGGCATCGTCACCACCGGCAAGTCCTATCTCGACGTGATGCAGGCCCTCGAGGATCTCGGCATCGACGAGGCGCATGCCGCCGAGATCGGGCTTCGCGTCTACAAGGTCGGCATGGTGTGGCCGCTCGAGCGCGAGGGCATCCGCCACTTCGCCGAGGGCCTGGAAGAGATCCTCGTCGTCGAGGAAAAGCGCGCCGTCATCGAGAATCAGATGAAGGAGCAGCTCTACAACTGGCGCGAGGACGTGCGCCCGCGCGTCATCGGCAAGTTCGACGAGCAGCGGAACTGGATTCTTCCTTCGGCCGACGAGCTGACGCCGGCCCGCATCGCCCGCGTCATCGCCGCCCGCATCGCGCGCTTTTACACCTCCGAACGCATCAAGAAGCGCCTCGCCTTCCTCGAAGCCAAGGAAGCCGCGCTCTCGCATCCCAAGACCGACTTCAAGCGCACGCCCTGGTTCTGCTCGGGTTGCCCGCACAACACCTCGACCGTGGTGCCGGAAGGCAGCCGCGCCGTCGCCGGCATCGGCTGCCACTACATGGCGGTCTGGATGGACCGCAAGACCGAAACCTTCACGCAGATGGGCGGCGAAGGCGTCTCATGGATCGGCCAGGCGCCCTTCACGGAGACCCCGCATATCTTCGCCAATCTCGGCGACGGCACCTACAACCACTCCGGCATCCTCGCCATCCGCGCTGCCGTCGCGTCGGGCGTCAATATCACATACAAGCTGCTCTACAACGACGCGGTGGCAATGACCGGCGGCCAGCCGGCCGACAACAACTTCACCGTCCCGCAGATCAGCCGCCAGCTTGCCGCCGAAGGCGTAAAGAAGATCGTCGTCGTCACCGACGAGCCTGACAAGTACCCGATCGGCACCGGTTTCGCGCCGGGCGTCGCCGTCCACCACCGCGACGAGCTCGACAGCGTCCAGCGCGATCTTCGCGAGGTCCAGGGCGTCACTGCGCTGATCTACGACCAGACTTGCGCCGCCGAGAAGCGTCGCCGCCGCAAGCGCGGCACCCTCCCCGACCCCGACCGCCGCGTGATCATCAACGAGCTGGTCTGCGAAGGCTGCGGCGACTGCGGCGTCAAGTCGAATTGCGTCTCGGTCGTGCCGGTCGAGACCGAGTTCGGCCGCAAGCGCGCAATCGACCAGTCCTCGTGCAACAAGGACTTCTCCTGCGTCAACGGCTTCTGCCCGAGTTTCGTCTCGGTCGAGGGCGGCAAACTCAAAAAGCGGCGCGGCCGCGGCGAGCAGCCCTTCCCGGTCCTGCCCGAGCCGACCTTGCCCCCGATCGACGAGCCCTTCGGTATCCTGGTCACGGGCATCGGCGGCACCGGCGTCGTCACCATCGGCGCGCTGCTCGGTATGGCGGCCCATATCGACGAGAAAGGTGTCTCCGTTCTCGACATGACCGGCCTTGCCCAGAAGGGCGGCGCGGTCATCAGCCATGTGCGGATCGCCAAGCGGCCGGAAGACATCCACGCCGTCCGCATCGCCGCCGGCGGTGCGCTCACCGTCATCGGCTGCGACCTCGTCGTCACCGGCGGCTTCGACTCCGTCGCCAAGATCGAAGCCGGCAAGACCAAGGTCGTCGTCAACAGCCACGAAACCCTGACCGGCGACTTCTCCAAGAAGCCCGACATGGCCTTCCCCGGCCAAGCCTTCATGGCGACGCTGCAGGAGGCGGCCGGACAAGGGGGCGTCGACGCGCTGGAGGCCAGCCGCATCGCCACCGCCCTTCTAGGCGACTCCATCGCCGTCAACCTGTTCATGCTGGGCTATGCTTGGCAGAAAGGCTACGTGCCGCTCGGCCGCGAAGCGATCGAGCGTGCGATCGAGCTCAACGCGGTTGCCGTCGAATTCAACAAGCAGGCCTTCCTCTGGGGCCGCCGGGCCGCCTATGACCTCGGCCTCGTGCTCAAGGCTGCCGGCCTCGAAAAGCCCGAAGCGGCGGCGCCGACGGCGACCCTCGACGAGATGATCGCCAAGCGGGTCGCTTTCCTCACCGGCTATCAGGACGCCGCCTATGCAAGGCGCTACGAGGCGCTGGTCCGCCGCGTTGCCGAGGCTGAGCGCTCGTGCGCACCCGGCCATGACGAGCTCGCGCGTGCCGTCGCGCGCTTCTACTTCAAGCTCCTCGCCTACAAGGACGAGTACGAGGTGGCGCGGCTCTACGCCGACGGCAGCTTCGAGCGTCAGCTCGCCGGCACCTTCGAGAGCTACGACCGGCTCAAGTTCCATCTGGCGCCGCCGATGATCGCCGAGCGCGACCCCATCTCCGGCCATCTCAAGAAGAAGACCTTCGGTTCATGGACGCAGCCGGCTTTCCGGGTGCTGGCGAAGATGAAAGGTCTGCGCGGCACGCGTTTCGACATCTTCGGGCGCACCGAGGAACGGCGCATGGAGCGCCAGCTCATCGCCGACTATGAGACCACTATTGAGGAGCTGCTTCGCCGGCTGGCGCCGCCTCGGCATGCGACCGCGGTCGAGATTGCGAGCATCCCCGAGAAGATCCGCGGCTTCGGCCATGTGAAGGAGAAGTCGATCGCCGAGGCAAAGGCCCGCGAGGCCGATCTCTTGGCCCGCCTGTTCGAACCCGAGCCGAAGGCGACGGCCGCGGATTAGAGATGACTGCCAAAGGAGGCGTGCGGCGGGATCTTCGGCTGGACGTCGCGCGCGGGCTCGCCCTCTTTTTCATCTTCGTAGACCACATCCCCGAGAACCGGTTCTCGGCCTTCACCATGCAGGCGCTCGGTTTCTTCGACGCCGCCGAGGCCTTCATCTTTCTTTCGGGCTACACCGCCGCGCTGGTCTATGGACGCTCGCTCCAGCGAGACGGCGTTGTGGTTATGAGTGCGCGCGTCTATCGCAGGGTTTGGACGCTCTACGTCGCGCACCTGTTCCTGTTCGTGGTGCTGTCAGCGATCGTCTCCTATGTGATCGAGAGCTTCGGCTCACCGGTCTATGCTGAAGAGTCGCGAGTCGGCGACTTCCTGTCAGAGCCGCACATTGCGCTGGTACGTGCGTTGACGCTCGAGTTCCAACCGACCTTCCTCGACATCCTGCCGCTCTACATCGTCCTGCTCGCTGTGTTCCCGCTGATCCTCATCCTGCTCGATCGCAGCCCATGGCTGGCGTTGATCCCCTCGATCGCGCTCTACGGCGCCGTCCACGCTTTCGGCATCCGTTTTCACGGCTATCCCGAGGGAAACCCCTGGTTCTTCAACCCGCTTGCCTGGCAGCTTCTTTTCGTCATCGGGGCGACTGCGGGTCTGACGCGGGTCGAGGGCCGCTCGCTCGTGCTCGGCGCGCGATGGCTGATCGGTCCGGCCCTGGCGCTGGTTGCCGTCGCATTTCTGATCGATCTCTCATGGACGCTGCATCGGTTCTTCGACCGCGTGCCAGCCGTCCTTGCCACGGAAATCTGGCCGATCAACAAGACCGACCTTTCCCCCTACCGACTCGTGAACTTTCTGGCCGTGGCCTTCGTGGCTGCGTGGCTCGTCCGTCCGGAGACGCCCTGGCTCGCTTCGGCGTGGATGAGGCCGATTGCGCTGGTCGGGAAGTACTCACTACATGTCTTCTGCTTCGGTATCATCCTTTCGCTGGTCGGCCACTTCGTGCTCGTCGAGATTTCTCGCTCTATTATTATGCAGGCAGCCGTTACCGTAGTCGGCGTCGCCGCAATGATCGGCCTCGCCTCCTTGCAGGCCTGGTACAGCCGAGTCGTCGAAGCCAAGGGGGCCGCAGGATGAGGTACTGGCTCTTACTTCTCCTGGCGCTGGCTGCAAGACCGGGCATTGCCGACGATCAATGCGCCGTGCCGGCCGAGATCGCCGGCGAAGTGCGGCCCCTGTCACGGGTGCAGGCGGCCATCGTCCAGCGCCAGCCGCTGACAATCCTGGCGCTCGGCGGAGCCTCCACCGGCGGAACCGCGGCCGGCGCGCCGGAACTGGCCTACCCGGCAAGGCTTCAGGCGTTTCTGGGCCAGCGCTTCCCCAATGCGCCAATCGAGGTCATCAACGCCGGCCGCGCGCGCGAGACCACCCGCTTGATGGTCGAGAGGCTGCAAGGCCTGCTGATCGCGCACCGCCCACAGCTCGTTATCTGGGAGACCGGAACCGCGGACGCGGTACGACGAGTCGATCCGGGCGAGTTCGAGCAGGCTCTTCAGGCGGGGATCACCCTCGCCCGTGCTCGCAGCGCCGATGTCATCCTGATGGACTTCCAATACGGACGCGGCGCCAGCGCTCTGATCGACTTCGAGCCGTACATCGAGCGGCTCGAATGGGCCGCAACGATGAAGGAGGTGGCACTTTTCAGGCGTCATGACATGATGCGCTTTTGGAGCGACTCGGGACTTCTGGACCTGACCGAGCGGCAAGGAGACAAGCAGCGCAAGATGGCGGCCGTGCTTTACGACTGCATCGCCCGCAGACTGGACGACGTGGTCGGCAGGGCGGTGAAATGAGGCTTCTACTGCTGATCACGATAGGGCTGGCCTGGGCAGGTACGGCTTTCGCCGAGCCGGCCTGCCGCTCATCCAGAGAGCTGTCTGACCTTGGCGTCCGGTTGCCGAATCTCGCTGCGGCCTTCGCCGCCGGTAGGGTGCCCGTCGTGATTGCGATCGGCTCATCCTCGACCGAAGGCGTCGGGGCGACCGATGCCAGTCACGCCTACCCGGCCCGGCTCGCCACCGAGATGCGGGCACGCCATGGACTCGCCATAACCGTGCTGAACAAAGGCATCGGCGGCGAAGTCACCACCGACATGCTCCGGCGCTTCAAGCAGGACGTGCTGGCGCATCGGCCCGCGCTGGTCATCTGGCAGACCGGCAGCAATACCGCGCTGCGCGGCGTCGACCCGTCAGAGCATCTCTGGGCCGTCGCCGAGGGCTTGCGCTTGCTTGCGGCCGAGGGCATCGACGTGGTGCTGATGGACCTGCAATACGCGCCGCGCGTCATCGAATCGCCGCTCCATGCCGACATCATCGCCCAGCTCCAGCGCCAGGCAGATCGAGCCGGAGCGGGCATGTTCCACCGTTTCGAGATCATGCGGTCATGGCACAGTGACGGCATCGGATTCAAGGAGACGCTGACAAATGACGGCGTGCACATGAACGACTGGAGCTATGGCTGCATGGCCAAGCTTCTCGCCGACGGTCTTGCCGCCGCCCTCGAACGGCCGATCATCCCGCCGACCGCGATGGCCGCCGACTGACGCGCTCTGTGCCGCCTCGTCGAGGCCCGAGACGTCAGCTCATCTGGAAGTCGAGGCCGAAGTCGAGGGCCGGCGCGCTGTGCGTGATCCAGCCCGCCGAGATGACGTCGACTCCCGTCGCCGCCACGGCCGCTACCGTCTCGCGTGTGATCCGGCCCGAGGCCTCGCTGATCGCGCGACCGCCGATGATCGAGACGGCTTCGCGCAGCATCGGCGGCGCCATATTGTCGAGCATCACCGCGTCGACGCCGGCCGCGAGGGCTTCCTTGAGCTCGGCCAGAGTTTCGACCTCGACCTCGATCTTGACCATGTGGCCGACCGCGCGTCGGGCACGCTCGATCGCGACCGTGATGCCTCCAGCGGCGACAATATGGTTGTCCTTGATCAGGACGCCGTCATCGAGGCCGAAGCGGTGGCTGATGCCGCCGCCGGCGCGCACCGCCTGCTTCTCGAGCGCGCGCAAGCCCGGCGTCGTCTTCCGCGTGCAGGTGATGCGGGCACGATGACCGCGCGCTGCGTCGACCAGGCCAGCGGTCGCAGTGGCGACACCTGAGAGCTGGCAGAGAAAATTCAGCGCCACCCTCTCGCCGGTCAGAACGGCGCGCGCTGGGCCTGAGACCGTGGCGATCACGGCGCCAGCCGCGATCCGGCTGCCGTCGCCGTGATGCAAGGCGACCTGCACCGCCGGGTCGACGAGGCGGAAGGCCGCGAGCGCACAGTCGGTGCCGGCGACGACGCCCGGCTGCCGGGCGGCGATCACGCCACTCGCCCGCGCCGTGTCCGAGACCACGGCAGCCGTGGTGATATCTCCAGCACGCCCGAGATCCTCGAGCAGCGCCGCACGCACCACCGGCTCGATGAGCAATGCCGGCAAAGCCAAGCCGGGCTCGAAGGACGGTGCCGTGGCGCGAGGAACGGCGGTCATCGTGCCTTGACCTGGAGCATGCGCTCGACCGCGCGCCGGGCTGGGGCGGCGATCGCCGGGTCGATCTCGATCGCGTGCGTCATGGTCTCGAGCGCGCGACGGATCTTCGGCAAGGTGATCCGCTTCATATGCGGGCACAGGTTGCAGGGCCGCACGAACTCGATGTCGGGATGCTGAACCGCGATATTGTCGCTCATCGAGCACTCGGTGATCAGCACGACGCGCGCCGGGTGCTCGCGCGAAACGTAGTCGGTCATGCCCTGGGTCGAGCCGACGAAGTCGGCCTCGGCCGCGACTGCAGGCGAGCACTCGGGATGCGCCAGCACGGTGACGCCCGGATGGGCACGGCGAAGCCGGCGGATGTCATCGACTTCGAAACGCTCATGCACCTCGCATCGGCCGTGCCAGGCGATGACCTGGACCTTGGTCTCGGCCGCGATGTTCTTCGCCAGGTATTCATCCGGCAGCATGATCACGCGGTCGACGCCTAAGGACTCGATCACCGCCTTGGCGTTGCCGGAGGTGCAGCAGATGTCGGATTCGGCCTTCACCTCGGCCGAGGTGTTGACGTAGGTGACAACCGGCACGCCCGGATAGCGCTGGCGCAGCAGCCGCACATCGGCGCCGGTGATCGACTCGGCCAGCGAGCAGCCGGCCCGCAGGTCGGGAATCAACACGGTCTTCTCAGGGTTCAGCAGCTTCGCCGTCTCGGCCATGAAGTGGACGCCGGCGAGTACGATCACGTCGGCGTCGGTCCGCGCCGCTTCGCGCGCAAGCGCCAACGAGTCGCCGACGATGTCGGAGACGCAGTGGAAGATCTCGGGCGTCTGATAATTGTGGCCGAGGATGACCGCGTTGCGCTCGCGCTTGAGCTTAAGGATCGCCTCGATGTCGGGGGCGAAGACCGGCCACTCGACCGAGGGAATCACCTTGGAGACACGGTCGTAGAGCGCGTTGACGCCAGTCGCGGGGATCGCGCGCTTCGCCGCCGGGACGGAATGCAGGGTCATTTCGACTTCCTTATGCTCACTCTGAGCATTTATCAGGGTCAAAAAATCCCGGAACCAGCCGGGATAATTATACTAACTCTGAGCATAAGATAGGTCAAGCGCCGGTTTTCGCCGTGTCGCTACGCCTTTACGCCGCCGATGGCCGGAAACGCAGGCCCGGCGCCGGGCGCTCGAGGATCGCCTCCTGGCGGAAGCGCAGCTCGCGCGCCGGCCGGCCGCCGGTCCCGGCGATGATCGCGTCGGTCTCCTCGACCAGCCCCTGCTGAGCGACGAGGCGGCGAAAGTTCTGCTTGTGCAGCCGCACCCCGGCCAGCGTCTCGACCGCCCGCTGAAGCTGCAGGAAGGTGAAGGTCGGCGGCATCAGCTCGAACACCACCGGCCGGTACTTGATCTTGGCGCGAAGCCGCGTGATCGCGGTCGCCAGGATCCGGCGATGGTCGGCCGCCATCGGCAGACCGTCGAGCTTCGCTTCCGCTGGTGACGCCGCCGGCGCGCGGCTGCCGCGCCTGGCTTCGGCGACGATGCCGATCTCGTACAGGAGTTCGTAGCGGTCGAGGACACGCTCGTCGCTCCATGTGGCGCCATCGAGGCCGAAGGCAAGGCCGGCTCGCTCCTTCCGTGACGTCCGCTCGGCGCCGGCCTTGGCGGCGGCGACCCAGCGGCGGAGCGGCTTCTCCAGATCCCGCAATACCGCCGGCTGGCCACGCCGCCAGTCCTCCCACGGGAAATGACGATACCAGTCCCGCCACACGGTCTCACCGGGCGCGCTGTCCTTGCCGGCGCGGGTGAGCGCGAGGTAACCGATCGACAGCACGCGGCTGCCGTCGCCGTGGTCGGGTGCGCGGTCCTGATCGCCGAAGGTGTAAAGCTGCTCGACGTATCCCAGAGAGGTGCCGGTTTGCGCCGCGACCCAGGCCCGCAGGCCCGCCTCAAGCGTCCGATGCCGAAGCTCCAGGGGCCCGGATGGGAGCGCTTCCAGCACCGCCTTTCTGCCCTGCCGGGGACGTACCAGCACGCACGGCTGGTCGCCCGCGATGCTGACGATCACGGCGGTCAGGTCGACGACGACGGCTTGTTCCTGGGCGGGCGCCTGATTCATTCGGAAAGTCAGTGTTAGCGCGTTCCCGCCCGCACTGTCGACCTATCGGCGCCGCGCCTCGCGGTAGAGGATGTAGAGGCCGCTACCGCAGATGATCGCAGCGCCGACCAACGTCGAGCCGGCCGGGATCTCGTCCCAAAAGACGATGCCGGCAGCCGTCATCCAGATGAGCGAGGTGTAGCCCAGCGGCGCGATCAGTGCCGAGGGCGCGTACCAGAGCGACTTCGTGTACCAGTACTGCGCGACACCACCGCCGAGCCCGAGGCTCACCAGGATGGCGAGATCAAGAGGGCCCGGCGTGACCCAGGAGAAGGGCAGCGTCGCGGCGAAGACGATCGTGCACATGCCGGTGTAGAAGCAGACAGTTGAGGCCGCGGTCTCAGTCGCGCCGAGACGCCGCATGGTGAGATTGACGAAGGAGCTGCAGAAGGCGCCGGCGAGCGCGACGATGACGCCCAACTCGATGGGCGCTCCGTCCGGTCGCATCATGAGAACGACGCCAGCGAAGCCGATCAGCACCGCCGACCAGCGATGGATGCCGACGCGCTCGCCGAGCACCGCCACGGACATCGCGGTCACCAGCAGCGGCGAGACGAAGCCATAGACCACGGCGTCGGCGAGCGGGATCAGGCGGAGCGCATAGAATCCCAGCACCATCGAGCTCATGCCTGCTGCCATGCGCGCGAGATGCATGGGGAAACCGCCGGTCCTGAGTGTCGCGAGGCCGCCCTGCTGAGCCAGCATCACATAGGCCGGCACCAGCGCGAAAGCGTGGCGGAAGAAGACGACTTCGTTCATCGGATAGCGGTCGCCGAGCAGTTTCACCACCAGCGACTGGCCGGAGAACAGCACGACCAAGGCGAGCCCGAAGGCAATGCCGAGGAGGTTGTCGCGGCGAGTCTCAGGGCGTGACATGCGAGGCGAAGCCGAAGGGCCGATATGATCTCACGGCGCTCGACACGCTGCCACGCTTCCCTTCGTCTCAGCTTTCGGCCGCGCCTGGCGCCTCTTGAGCAACGAGGAAGACCGTGGGGCCGAAGAGGGCGGTAGCGGCGCCAGTCGGAAAAATCAATCGGATGGACACAGGCCGGCTCGCCGCCTCCCGTTTGGGAGACGGCGGGGCTCTGCGTTAAGGGCGCGGCGCATTACGTCAGCCGCCGCGAGTCATGAACCGCCAAGGCGCGTCGTGCTCAGACTCTCGCCAGCCGGCGCGCTGAGACTGCGCCGACTTACTTGCCCTTCTTAGCGACGCGGGACTCGCGGGAGGATTTGCTCTCCGCGCCGTCGTCGTCCTCGGAGTCGCTGCCTTCCTTGCCGCCGCGCTTGCCGTTGACCGGATGCACGGCAAGATAGATTGAGTCGACCGTACCGGCCTCCTCGTCGGAAAAGTGGAGCCCGAGCTCCGTCTCCTTGGCGCCGCATGCCGATGCGAAGAGCGCCATTGTCGCCACGTCAGTGGAGAGTGCGGAAACCGCACCGCCCTTCAGCTCGATGTAGAGGCCGCGCTCACCGGCATCCGTCGTAACAGTGAGACAATAGAGCGGACGACCCGCGACCCAGGTATCGATGCCGCCGATGCCATTGACCGTTGCCGTCGTCGGCGCCACGGCCCGCCCTGATGCGTCGGCCGCACTCTTGGCAGCGGCGCGAAGCGCAAGCACTTCCTGTGCTCTCACGGGCAGCGCGCTCTTGGCCCAGCTCGTAGCTGAATCGACGCCGAGGCCGAGGCCGACGACGAAGGGAAGGACGTAAGCGCTACGACCGAGGTTTCCGAAAGTCATTTCTAGACTCCGTCAGTTACTCCCTCTCCCACGCATAGTCGACGACATCGCGGCCCTGGCCGATGTGACGCTAGTCACACGCAGGCGAGCGATCGGCGGACATCAGTCCATCCCGAGCGCGCGCTTGTAGAGGTCGAGCAGGGTTTCCTGCTCGTCCATATCCGCCTTGTCCATTTTCCTGAGCTTCAGGATCTGGCGCATGATCTTTATGTCGAAGCCGTTGCCCCTGGCCTCGGCGAAGACGTCCTTGATGTCGGCAGCCAACGCCGCCTTTTCTTCGTCCAGGCGCTCGATCCGCTCGATATAGGATTTGAGACGATCGCCCGAGATGCCGCCGACGTCGGCCATGACCGATATTCCGCTCGCTTGATGATCAGAAAGCGGCGGACCTTAACGGCTCGATCCCGAGGCTTCAACCGTGCTTGTGCTGGGCCTGGGCGAAGGCCTTGGCCTGGTCGGGGCTCGCTTCCTTCTGGTGCTTCGCCTTCCATTCGGAATAGGGCATGCCGTAGACGATCTCGCGCGCCTTGTCGTCGGAGATATTCACGCCCTTCTCGGCCGCCGCCGCGCGATACCACTTGGAAAGGCAATTGCGGCAGAAGCCGGCGAGATTCATCAGGTCGATGTTCTGCACATCGGTGCGCTTCCTGAGATGCTCGACCAGCGCGCGGAAGGCCGCGGCCTCGAGTTCGGTCTGGGTCTGCTTGTCCATATGAGTCTCCGCTCTATCGCGATGTCAGCTTGAGCTCGATACGCCGGTTGCGGCGGCGATTGGTCTCGTCGGCCCCCTCCTCCAGCGGCTGGAACTCGCCATAGCCGGCGGCGGCGAGCCGATGCGCAGGCAGGCCCTGGCTGATCAGGAACTTGACGACGGAGGTCGCGCGAGCGGTCGAGAGTTCCCAGTTGGACGGAAATTGCGGCGTGGCGATGCGCAACGTGTCGGTGTGGCCGTCGACCTGGAGCACCCAGTTGATATCGGCCGGGATCGTCTGGATCACGTCGCGGAGCGTTCGCGCCAGCTGCCAGAGCTGCTCCTGCCCCTCGATGCCGAGCGTCGCCGAGCCCGAGGCGAACAGCACCTCCGACTGGAAGACGAAACGGTCGCCGACGACGCGGATATCCGGCCGATCGCCAAGCGCCTCGCGCAGGCGCCCGAAGAATTCCGAACGATAGCGGGCCAGCTCCTCGACCTTGCTCGCCAGCGCCAGGTTGAGGCGGCGGCCGAGATCGACGATCTGGACCTGCTGTTCCTTCGACTTCTCCTCAGAGGCTTCTAGCGCCGCCGAGATGCGAGCGAGCTGCTGACGCAACGCAAGGAGCTGGCGGTTCAGCAGCTCCACCTGGTCCTGCGCCTCCCTGGTCAGTTTCTCCTGCTCGGTCAGCTTTGCCTGGGCCGCCTCGTGCTGGCGCTGGGCGAGCAGGGTGCGTTCTTCGGATTGGCTGCGCCGTGCCTCCTCGGCACGACGCGCCTCCTCGGCGGTCGCGAGTCGTGCTTCGAGCGCCTTCGATGTGTCGCGAAGCGCGCCGGCCTCACGCTCGCTTGCCTCCAGCCGCGCCGCAAGCTGGCCGACACGAGACTCGAGATCGTCCCTCACCTTTCGAAGCGCCTCGATATCGCGAAGCAGGCGGATGGCCTCCTGCGTCTTGGCGTCCAGCTCCGTCAGGCTCATCGTGCGCGCGCGTTCGGACTCCGCGAGGCCGACGCGCAACGAGTCCCGCTCGCGCGTGATCTCGGCGACCTGGGCGCGAAGTTGCTCACGCAAGGACTCGGACTCGGTTAGCCGCGTCTGCAGGCCTTCGCGCTGGGTCTCGGTCAGGGCGAGACGCGACTGCAGCCGGTCGCGCTCGCGTCCGAGCTCGGCGACTCTGAGCTGAAGCTGGTCGCGCTGGCCGGTCGAGGTCTGCAGCTCGTTGGCGAGCTGCGCGACGTTGAGCCGAAGCTCGGCCGAGGTTTCCTTTTCGATCGCCAGCATCTGCGATAGCTCGGCGATCTGACGGTTGAGACGACCGAGGGCTTCGTCGCGTCCGGACAGCGCCGCCGACAGGTAGAACTGCGACAGCACGAAGACCAGCAGTACGAAGATGATGACCATGAGCAGCGTTGCCAGCGCGTCGACGAAGCCCGGCCAGATGTCGAATCCTCCGCGGCTCCGGCTGGAGGAAGAAGAGCTCATGACGAGCGCGAGGCGCGGGTCGGCTTGGCGGCAGGCGCCGGTGCCGCCGCCGGAGCGGGCTGCGGCGCCCGCGACTGCTCATCGGCCAGCGCGGCGATGGTACGAGCGAGGAGCCGGATCTCGCTTCTGACCTCTTCCGAGGTCTGCTGGCGACCGCTGGCGAGCTCGTCGACCAGCCGCGACAGGTAGACCTCGATATTGCGGATGTGCGCGCGCGTCGCCTCGTCGCCGCCCAAGCCGCCGCCGGAGACGGCATCGGCCATGCGCGCGAGGATCGGCTTCAGCTCCATCTGGTTCTCGGCCAGCCGCAGCATCAGCTGCTGCTCGGCCTTCATTTGATCGGTCAGCACCGAGAGCTTCTCGGTCAGCTGCATCAGCTGATTGCCGGCGCCGCGCCTGGAGTCCTCGCCGCGCGCGACGGTGCGCTGCAGATTGTCCATGCTGTCGGCGGTCTTCTCGATCAGCGCCTGCAGGAAGGCCGGTACGCTCGTCGTCTCGCCGGCATCGGCGACCACGGACGAGGCCCCGACCTTGGTCATCCCGGCGAGCCACTCCTCGAGCTCGTTGTAGAAGCGGTTCTGCGCCGCGCTCGCCTGCAGATCGAGGAAGCCCAGCACGAGCGACCCGGCAAGCCCCAGCATCGAGGAGCTGAATGCCGTCCCCATGCCGGCGAGCGGCGCCTGCAGCCCGGACTTGAGCTCGTTGAAGAAGGCGTTGATGTCGCCGCCGACCGTTCCAAGCCCGGCGATCACTCCGGCGATCGACGAAACCGTCTCGAGCAGGCCCCAGAAAGTGCCGAGCAGTCCGAGGAACACCAGAAGGCCGATCATGTAGCGTGAGATGTCGCGTCCTTCGTCGAGGCGGCTTCGGATCGAGTCGAGCAGCGAACGCGTGGCGATCGCCGACAGGTTCATCCGGGTGCCGGCCTGGCGATCGCCCAGCATGGCAGCAAGCGGCGCCAACAGCCGTGGCGGGCGCTGCACCGAGAGCCCCGGCGCGTTGCGGCGGTAGGTGTCGAGCCAGCGTGCCTCCGGCGCAAGCTGCAGCACCTGGCGGAAAATGTAGGCGATGCCGAGCAGCAGCACGCCGACGATGCCGGCATTCAGCGCGACATTCGCCATGAAAGCGTGGACGAGCGCCGGAAAGAGCGCGGCCACCAGCGCCGCCACTGCCGCAACAAACAGCAGCATGCGGGTCAGATATCGCCCGGGTCCGGTCATGGCCTTGTCCTTACGACGACGATCTTGTCCGAAAGGCTAGCGGTCGCCGATCAGCAGGTCGACCCGATCCGGCGGCCCGTCGCTCGCGCGCGAGCCCAAAGCCCTTACATCTATGCGGGTCGAGCGGACACCCTGGGCAATCAGATAAGAGCGGACAGTGAGCGCGCGCGACAGAGACAGCCGCCGTGCCTGGCTCGCCTGCTCCGGCGTTCCGTCGGCGTAAGCGACGACCTGCAGACGAAGCGCCTCATCGGCGTTGAGCCTCTGTGCCAAGTCCTTGAGCGTCGCATCGGCGCCTGCCGGCAGCTCTGACGATCCAGCCCCGAAGACTAGGCGCGGACCCGCACCGCCGAGAGCGGTCAGCGGCAGCGCCGCAGCGGGCGGCCGCGAAGCAGTCTGCGTCGGTGGCGGAGCGGCTGGCGGCTGTGCCGCAGGCGGAGCGGCCGGAGGCGTCGCGGTCGCGACCCGCGGTGGCACGGGAGCGGGGGCGGGTGGCGTCGGAGTCGCAGCAGCCGGCGGCGGGGGGGCCGGTTGAGGCGCAGTCGCAGGAACCGGCGATGCGGCGACAGGCGGCGGCGCCACGGGCGGCGCCGAGGTAAGCGGCTGCGGCGAGGACGGCGTCGCCGGCTTCGGCGGCGCCTCCCTCACGGCGGCCTGCCGCGCCGGGGCGGCCGAGCGCGGTGTCGGCGGTGCCGGAGGACGAAGCGAGATTCGCTGCGGCTGGCGTCCCTTGAGAAGGGACGGCAGCGTCGGCGCCGGTCCCAGGGAATCGAGCACGCCCAGGTCGACGACGACGTTCGGCAGCGAGTTGCCGATCACGACAGGCTGGGCCGCGGCGCTGCCGGCCGCAAGGATCAACCCGCCGAGTACCAAGCCGAGGCAGCGCGCCCGAAGGGTGTCAGCCATCGCTCGTCCCAACCAGCCCTTGATGGTCCATAGGGCAGAATAACCCATGCCTCGTAGCGGGAACAACGAGATTGGCCGACCGTCAGATGCTCCTCAGCACATCGCCCAGAGGGCGGTGCAGCTGGTCGTTGGCGGCAAGCACGCTGCCCGATGCCATCATCGCATTTCCGCCGCCGATCTCCGTGACATAGCCTCCGGCTTCGCGCACAAGCACGATGCCGGCGCAGATGTCCCAGGGGTTCAGCGGCTCCTCCCAGAAGCCGTCGAGCCGCCCGGAGGCGACATAGGCGAGATCGAGGGCGGCGGCGCCCAGCCGGCGGAGGCCGGCAGTCTTCGCGATCACGGCTTCAGCCTGCCGAAGAAATCGGGGATGGTCGCCGTGGCCGAGGAACGGCGCCCCGGTCCCGATCAGAGCTTCCTCCATCTTGCGGCGGGCGGAAACCCTGAGCCGGCGCTCGTTCAGATGCGCGCCCTGACCTTTCTCAGCCCAGTAAAGCTCGTCGCTGATCGGATTGTAGATGACGCCGGCATAGGGCTCGCTGTCGCGCTCGACGCCGATCGAGATCGCGAAATGCGGTACGCCGTGAAGAAAGTTGAGCGTGCCGTCGAGCGGGTCGACAACCCAACGGTTGGAGGAATCCTTACCGGCGCTCTCGCCTCCCTCCTCCATCAGCAACCCGTAGTCCGGCCTTGCCTTGGTGAGCTCGCGCTTGAGGATCTGCTCGGAGCGAAGATCGGCCTGGGAAACGAAGTCCGCCGGCCCTTTCTTGCTCACCTGAAGCTGCTCGACCTCGCCGAAGTCGCGGATAAGCCCCTTCGCAGCCTTGTAGGCGGCATTGACCATGACGTTGACGAGCGGCGAACGGGCGGCCACGGGCAACCTCGACCTTTAGAGAGAGCGGGCGCGGAACCTAGCAGAGGGGTATCTCGCCAGCAACGCGCGCGAGCGCGCCTCAGCCCTTGAGCATCTCCTCGATCGGCACGATGCGCGGCGGCAGCAGGCGAATCGCGGTCGCATCGGTTTCGGCATGCGCGCGGGCCGCGTAGCTGGTCGCACCGAGCACGCCATGACGGTGTCCATCCGGACCGTTGAGCGGCAGGCTGAGGCGCTCCGGCCGCTGCGGCGTCGGCCGCGACTCAGCCCAGAGCGGGTTGTAGCGAATCGAGCCATGCATAGCGGCAGGACGATCGAGGAGGTCGAGCCAACGCGCCCGCAAGGTCTCATAGGCCGCCGGTCCGAAGAGGTGGGAGATCGGCATGCCGATCATGCCTGGTCGTCCCCAGGCTGCCACGATCTCCTCGCCGGCCAGCGCGCAATAGAAATCGCGGCCTGAATCGTCGAGCCGGTAGAGCCAAGCGATCGGCAGAGCGTCTTTGAAAGCGTCCGGGTCGATTTCATCCCGGCGCGGCAGCCGACCTGGACGGAGCGCTTGGCGCCAACAGTCCCAAAGCACCCGGATCCGCGGGTCCTCGATCAGAAACGGTGAGCCCATGCCTGTCGGTGAAACTCTTTCACCGGAGTGGCGCCGGCACGCGGAGGCGCCGTGCGCCTGATATTACGATTAGGGGCTGTCCCAGATAACTACCTGAGATGACGCTTAACCCATTGTTTGATCTGGGTTAGTTGCTTGGATGGGTCACTGGTGTTGAAGCGCCACTCGCACTCTTTCAAGAATAGCCCGAAATGGGCCTTCGGGACACCGTTGAACTTGCGCATGTGGCGCTTGGCCTGGTTCCAGAAGTTCTCGATGCCGTTGATGTGATTCTGCCGATCAGCGAAGAGCTCGGAGTGATTGATCCGGAAGTGCTTGAAGTCGGATACGTCGAGCACGTTGTAGCCCT